>NZ_RQFO01000017.1:620614-930921 GCF_004770045.1 Leptospira montravelensis | reverse complement strand
TTCACCAAGACCTTTCTTCTTATCATCAGTCAGATATTGGATTTGAACATTCGGATGTTTTGGATCGATTTGAAATCGAAAAGATTCATTGTCTTTGGTTTCTAAGTTTTTACCTTCAGCAGCAAAGACATTTCCTTCACCATCACTCTCGATGGAATAAACAATGAGCAGTCTTCCTTCTCCATCTTTTACATTCATCTTTTTCAAATCGATCCAAAACATCCGAATGTTCAAATCCAATATCTGACTGATGATAAGAAGAAAGGTCTTGGTGAAATTCATTTTAAGTTTGATACAAAGGGAAACCTAGTGGAGAGAGAATTTTTCCAAGGTGAAAACCGCCGTGTGCATAAACTGAAATACAAAGCAGATGGAAGTCTGGAGTCACATTCGTTTCACGTGAAACAAGGGGATAACTGGATCCTCGAAAAGACCCACGTGCTCGTCTACGAATAGAAACCATTAGAACAAGAAAGTAGGTATCGATTGAATCATCAAAGGTTGGTACCTACAAATTTAGAAACATAGAAAGGATCCTTGCTGAAATAAAAATCAGAGTCAAAGTGAAAGAACCATTATCTTAGCTTTCATCCAAAGTTTGATTTCATAAAGTTAAAAGTCTGCCTCTGGTCTTTCAAAAATCTGAATTTTAGATTCTGATATAAAACCTAAAGGTCTCTAATTCAGTAGAATGATGCAACGAAGATGGTATAAAAAAAGCCAAGAAGGAAAACCCCTCTTGGCTTTTTGATTTCGAGAAGGCTGTTCGTTTATCTTTTGAGTTATCGTCGATCCACCAAATGATAGAGCAGAAGATCCACATCAGAAGGATCCACGCCTGAGATATGGAGAGCATTTTCTAAATTCATAGGTCGGTGTTTTTCTAACTTCACGACTGCTTCCGTCTTCAAACCTTTCACAGCGGCGTAATCAAAATCATTTGGAATTTGAAAGTTTAAAAACTTCTTACGGTATTCAATCGTTTCCAACTCGCGTTTTAGATAGCCTTCGTATTTGACTTCCATTTCCAAAACTGCCTTTTCATCTTCGTTTAAGTTTTGTAGGTCGGGTACAAAAGTTTCGATGTCTTCGATTTTGATATCAGATCGTTTTAGAAACGAAGCAACCGTGTGGCCAAACTTATAATTCTCAATCTTCTTCTCTTCCAAAACCTTTGTGAGTTCTTCTGTTGGCTTCATCGATGTTACAAACATTTGCGTTTTGATTTTATCGATCCGAGCATAACGATCTTTCATATCTGTATAGAGAGACTCATCAACAAGTCCCATCTCGTATCCATACTGCATCAGTCTTTGGTCTGCGTTGTCTTGGCGGAGAAGCAATCGATATTCGGCACGACTTGTGAACATTCGGTATGGATCTTCCACACCTTTATAAACCAAATCATCCACAAGAACTCCGATGTAAGATTCACTTCGTTTGAAAAGAATAGGCTCTTCTTTTCTTACAGAACGAATCACATTGTATGCAGCAACTAGTCCTTGTGCCGCCGCTTCTTCGTAACCTGTGGTTCCGTTGATTTGGCCGGCATGGTAAAGGCCTTTTACTTTTTTAGTTTCGAGTGTGGGATTTAGTTCCGTAGGATCTACAAAATCGTATTCGATGGCGTAACCCGGACGCATGAGTTCCACTTCTTCCAAACCTTTGATGCTTCGAAGAAACTTCCATTGTACTTCCTCAGGCAAACTTGTGGAAACACCATTGAGATACATCTCGTTGGTTTCATATCCTTCCGGTTCGATAAAAATTTGGTGGCGATCTCTTTCTGCAAACCGAACCACCTTATCTTCAATCGAAGGGCAATACCTTGGGCCAATACTCTTGATCTGACCGGAATACATCGGAGAGAATTCTAAGTTTTGTTTGATGAGTTCATGAGTGGTGTCGTTGGTGTAAGTGATGTAACAAGGAATTTGTTTGCGGTCGATTTTACTTGTTGAAAAAGAAAAGGGGCGCGGGTTCTCATCACCATCTTGTACATCGAGTCCATCAAAGTTGATGGAATTTTTATGAACACGAGCAGGGGTTCCAGTTTTGAGTCTTCCAAGTCGTAATTCAAAACGAGCAAGTGTGTGTGATAAACCTTTGGTTGTTGGTTCCCCGATCCGACCCGATTCCTTTTGGTAAGTTCCAATATGAATCACACTCGATAAAAAAGTTCCTGTGGTTAGGATCACATGATTTGTATAAAAAGTAAATCCACGACCAGTGACGACACCAGTCACTTGGTTTCCCTCAACAATCAAATCCTCAACTGTATCTTGTCTTATAGAGAGTGTTTTTAATTTTTCCAATTGGTGTTTGATCATGAGCTGGTATTGTTTTTTCTCTGCTTGCGCGCGCGGGGCCCAAACGGAAGGACCCTTCGATGTGTTTAACATCTTAAATTGAATTCCGGTTTGATCAATCACCCGACCCATCAGTCCACCAAGAGCATCCACTTCGCGAACCATATGTCCTTTGGCAATTCCACCGATGGCAGGATTGCAACTCATCTGTCCGATGGTATCCAAGTTCATTGTAATGAGTAAAGTTTTGAGCCCCGCTTTGGCAGAGATATAAGCAGCTTCAGTTCCGGCATGACCGGCACCAACGACGATACAATCAAATTGATTGGGATAAAAGGATGGATTCATATTATGTCTTCTTAGTGATTCAGTTCTTATAAAAAAGCGAGGGAGAGAGATTAGAGAATCTACTCCTTAGAACGATATCAAAATCATCGGCCTAAGCTTCGAGAGAAAAAAAGATAAAATTCATTTTCTAATTTTGAAACTCCAGAAGATTGGAGTGATAGGAATCTCAATGGCTCAGAATTCATTCCCTTATACATACTTCGAAGGAAAGATTGTTCCTTCCGAGGACGCGAAAGTCAGCGTCCAAACCCACGCCTTACAATATGGGACAGGTGTCTTCGGTGGAATCCGTGGATATTATAACGAAGCGAAAAAAAACCTTTTTGTCTTCCGATTGCCAGAACATTGCAAACGACTTGAGAACTCCACAAAGATCATGCAGCTGCAAATTCAAATCACACCGGAAGAAATCCAATCCATTATCTTGGATCTGCTTCGTAAAAATGAAGCAAAACAAAATGTATACTTACGACCTTTCATTTATACTTCTGCCTTACAACTTTCCCCACGTTTCCATGATGTGAAGGCAGATATCACCGTTTATGCTTTGAAGTTGGATGATTACCTTGATACTCAAAATGGACTAACTACTATCGTTTCTTCTTGGCAAAGATTTTCTGATAACCAAATTCCTACTCTTTCTAAAGTGAGTGGTGGGTATGTAAACTCTGCTCTTGCAAAATCAGAAGCCGTTCAAAACGGAATGGATGAAGCTATCTTTTTAGATGCGAGAGGATTTGTATCAGAGGGTTCTGCCGAAAATCTTTTTATCGTTCGTGATGGTGTGATCCATACACCTACCATTCCATCTTCTATTTTAGAAGGGATCACAAGAAGAAGTATCATTCAAATTGCAAAAGACTTAGGAATCCAAGTTGTGGAAAGAGACATTGCTCGATCTGAACTTTATATTGCTGATGAATTATTTTTTTCAGGCACGGGTGTGCAAGTGGCTTGGGTGAAAGAAGTGGATCGTCGTGTGATTGGAAATGGAAACATAGGTCCCATCACCAAAAAAATCCAATCTATCTTTTTTGAAGCGGTTCGTGGTGAACAACCAAGTTATATGAACTGGCTCACTCCGGTATATTAAAGACCAATGGCTGATGCTTTGTTTTCATTCGACCAAGTGTCAGGCCAAGATGTTGCACTGACTTACTTAAAATCTTTTTTAAAAGATAGGACACGAATTCCTGGTTCCATTATTTTTTATGGACCCGATGGAGTGGGGAAGTGGACGGCAGCAGAACGATTCTCGAGACAACTCCTTTGTTTAGAAGGAACCTCTTGTGGAGTTTGTGATTCCTGCAGACAATTTATGAAGGGTGTGCATCCCGACTTCATTCAATTTCCCCGAAGAAAAAACATAGCCATTGGAAAAGAAAAAGATCCGGAAGATTTTACCATCCGATGGTTGTTATCAGCAAGGATTCCTTTCAAACCACATACATCAGATTACCGAGTTGTATTATTTCCGGAAGCCAATCGAATTAACAATGAAGCAGAAACCACTCTTCTGAAAACTTTAGAAGAACCTCCTGCACATACAAAGTTCATTCTGATTGTTAACGATTTAAAAAATTTAAAACCAACCATTGTATCTCGATCAGTTTGTGTTCCTTTCAACTATCTCCCTCAAAACGAAATCAAAAAAATTCGTAGAGATGAAATGACTGAATCAAAACTTTATTATGGTGGATCACTGAATCCATTTGAAATCTCAGATGAATTTTTAGAAGAATGGCATGAAAATGTAAGAGAACATTGTCACGATTCCATTTTACTTTTTAAATTAGAAAACTGGGTGCGAGACCAACTCGGAGAATTTCGATCTAATAAAGAAGGACTTACAGGAATTGATTTTTTAGAAATGATTTGTTTGTTATTACTTTATGAATACAGACAAAAAAACTTTGAAGCCAATGTTGGAAGGATTGAAGCCATCTTAGATTTTAAAATGAAACTTCATTATGAAATTCCAGCACTTGAGTATGTTCTTTTATCACAATTATTTTTACGTTTAGCCACATAGTGATAAAAAGCTGATAAATATTAAAAATTCACCTATTGAAAAAATGAACACCTAACACAGATTACAAGGTAAATTCCAGTCAATTCAATTAAGGGACATAATTTTTTTATTCGGTTCGACTATTTTTTCTAGTTTGGATCGTTTTCGGATTTTTCATTTGAATTCTACCTACTTGCTAAAAGTATAGTACCCGATTTCACATTTAGGGCGGGAAACTTGGACATACGTTGGGAAGAAATTTTAGAAGAAATATCGAAACAGATACCTCCCAAGTACTTTTCCAATTTCATTGCACCACTTCGATTTGATAAATCTGAGAACCAGGTGGTTCACTTAACGGCTCCTTCCACAGGAATCAAACGTCACGTGGAAACAAAATACACTACTTTCATTGAAGACGCCGTCTATCAAGTAGTAGGTGATCGTTTTCGTGTGTCGATTCTTGCAGAATCAGAAACATCTACACAAATTTTTAAGGAAGTCATCCAATCCAAATTTGATGAATCCGACTCGGATCTAAATCCAGAGTTCATTTTTAGCAATTATATCACTTCTGATTCCAATCGCATTGCCTATACGGCGGCAAAAAGTGTGGCCGAACAACCAGGGAAATACAATCCATTGTATATTTTTGGACCAGTCGGTGTGGGTAAAACACACCTATTACATGCCATAGGAAACGAGATCAAAAAGAAAGATCCTTGGAAAACGGTTCGATATGTAAACAGCACTTCATTTTTGAATGAGTTTATTTTTACGGTTCGTCAAAACAATCGGGAGTCACTCGAATCTTTTAAAATTCGATACCAGTCTTATAATGTTTTACTCTTTGACGACATTCAATTTTTGAATGGAGGGGCGGAAAAAACCCAAGAGGAGTTTTTTGCTCTTTTCAATTTTCTTTACGATAGAAAACGCCAGATTGTGATCGCATCCGACAGACCGAGTTACGAACTGCCGTTACACGAAAGGCTCAAATCTCGATTTGTGCATGGTCTCCAAGCCGATGTCAAATCCCATGACTTGGCTCTACGCATTGAACTTTTGCGAGCCAATTTTTCCGAATTCAATATTCCCGCCAGTGACAAACTTCTTCTTTGGCTTGCCGAACGATTGGAAGGGGATTCAAGGGCTCTCATTGGTATCGTAAACGATTTGGTTTTATACAAAAAGGCTTATGAATACTTTTTACTTACGGAAGAAAAAATTCAAGAAATAGCGGAAGCACGTTTTTTAACTAACAAAAAAAGAATTGGATTCAACCCGGATATGGTCATCGATCTTGTCTGTGAAAGGACAAACATCGCGCGCAAAGATTTACTAGGCAAAAGCCGCAAAGCCGATTTCATTCCTCCAAGACATCTCTGTATGCTCCTCCTTCACGATGTTCTCCATGTTCCGAAGGCACAAATTGGCAGAATTTTTTCGACCACACATTCGACTGTCATCCACGGCATTGATAAATTCAAAGAGCGAATGAAAACAGAATCCCAGTGGGAAGACGTATTTCACTCCATCAAACACAAGATAAGTTTCCAATAACCTGTGATTAATCCGACCATTACCTGTCGATAAACCGTCGATAGGACATAGTCAGTCCTTATTGTCCCTTAAGTATTCCACAACCTGTTCAAAGTGACATAAATATTGACAGTTGCAAAAAGGAAAAAACCTGACATAATTCAATAAAAATTGATGTTTCCGGGCTTTATCGACATACTGACAGAACCAACGGAAACGACATAATATATATAAAGATATATAATATAAATAAGAAGAAGAGGAAAAATGAAATTCACTGTCAATACTACAGAATTCCTAAAAGCAATCAACTCAGTGGATGGAGTCATCTCAGTTCGAGAGATTAAATCGGCTCTCTCCAATCTCAAAATCCAAACAGGTGAAAATGAAGTTTATCTTTCAGCGACAGATCTCGAGATCGCCATCAAAACTTCTGTACCTTCCACCATTGGAGAAAAGGGAATCGCATCCTTACCTGCAAAACAACTATCGAGTATTTTTAAAAATCTAAACTTCGATACAAGTTTACTCACAACTACTGACCAATCAGAAAATTCGGAAACAACCATCACTGATGCCAGCGGTAAGATGGACACAAAGTTCAAAGTCAACGGAATCGATTCAGAAGATATCAAAACCATTCCGAAAGTAGATGAAGCAAGTGTGGTTGAATTTCCTTGCCAAACCATTCGTGAGATGTTTCGTAAAACTTCTTACGCGATGGCAATTGAAGAAACACGTTTTGTTTTTAATGGTCTCTTTTTAAAACCAGACAATACGGATCTAATTGTTGTTGGAACCGATGGACGTCGTCTTTCTAAAATAGTTCGTAAGTTCCCAAAACAGTTTCCATTTAAAAATGGTGTGATCATTCCTCATAAAGCAGTTCGTGAAATGCTTAAGATGATAGAAGGAAAAGAAACTGCAAAGATTGGATTTGTAGAAGAACAAATTTATGTTTCTTCTGGAAACGTAGAACTTCTATTCAAACTCATTGATGGAAACTTTCCTGATTATGAACAAGTGATTCCAAAACAAACTTCGGAATCAGTTCGTGTGGTAAAAGCTGACTTCTTAACTTTTTTGAAACAAGCTTTGATTTCTGCAGAAGAACCTTCAAAACAAATTCGTTTGGCTTTTACGAAAGGAAATGTGAATATCAGTTCTTCCAATCCTGGAACGATGATGTTTGATCACAATATGCCAATTGAATATAACGGCGAAGCAATCACCATCGCATTCAAAGGAGATTATTTGAGTGATGTGGTAAAAGCTGTGGATGATCCGGAAGTCATTTTGGAATTCACCACTTCCAGTGCACCAGTTCTTTTTAAAGATCCATCGGATAGCGACTTTGTTTCTGTCATTATGCCAATGAAACTTTAATGTTTCTAAAGAAAATTTACATAAAGAATTTTCGGAATCACGAAGAAACAGAACTAACATTCAAATCACGTCTTATCTTTTTTATTGGAAACAATGGAGAAGGTAAGACAAACCTTCTAGAATCAATTTCACTTCTTTCCTATTTAAAAAGTTTTCGCGAATCAGACCAAAACCAACTCCTTCGTTGGGAAACAAAAGATACCTTCATCCGTGCTGAATTTGAATCCGAAGAAAATGATTATTTATTTGAATATGGAATTGAACATTCCTATTCCAAACGAAAGAAATTGAAAGTCAACGGGGAAGAGTTTAAAAAAATCTCTGACTATGTAGGATACTTTCGTTCGATTGTAATGAGTCCACCTGACATCCTCATCATTGAAGATGGAAACGTGGAGCGCCGCCGTTTTTTAGATGCCTTTATTTCTTCCACCAATCGTTATTATTTAAAACAACTCATTGAATATGATCGTTTGCTCAAACAAAGGAACACTGCTTTAAAAAAAGAAAATTCCACAGATCGTGAAATTGGAATTTGGGATGAACCCATCATCGAACATGATGCAGAAATTCGTGAAATCAGAACCAAAACTATCGAAAGCCTGGCTGGATACTTTCATAAAAACTTACAACAGTTAAGTTCTGGAAAAGATCCCTTCTTTTTAACCTACAAACCCAATATCGCATCCAAAGAAGAACATAGACAAAAACTCATCGATAATCTCCGAAAGGACAGAGCCATCGGTTACACGAGTTGCGGAAACCATCGGGACACACTACCGATTGGATTTGATGATAAAGATTTGAGTGGGTTTGGATCCCAAGGCCAAAAACGAAGTGCGGTCATTGCTCTAAAAACTGCCTGTTTTCAAATGATTCGTGATACGACGGGAGAAGCTCCTGTCCTACTGATTGATGATATCATTCGGGAGTTGGATGTGAAACGGAGAGAATACTTTGTGAATCTGATTTCAGAATGTGGTCAGGCTTTTTTTACAACCACAGATTTAGAAGGGATTCATGAATATGTGGGAAACCTAACCGTTGATAAAGAAATTTACCAAGTGGAAGCCGGAAAAGTAAAGGTGTTTTCAGAGAAATGAAAAAGGTCGAACTCTCAGAACTCTTCCAAAGTTTAGAAAAATTGGGTATGGACAGGGAATCTATCTTTCGAGACCAAATTTTGAAAACCCTACGACTCAAATGGAATGACATAGTAGGTGAATACTTTGGTAAACAGAGTTTTCCCAAATCTATTGATGGAAAAAAACTCACAGTTGTTTGTCGTCACTCGATGATCTCCCAGGAATTGGAGTTCCAAAAGACGGAACTTTTAACGAAAGTGAACTCAATTACAAACCCGGTTTTATTGGAAAAAATTCAATTTAAAACAGGAAACGAATTCCAGAATCCTAGGTCTTAAAGCCGCCCAAAACTCCTCGTTTTCACTTGCCCTTCGAGGGTCTTTCTAGGATACTTCCTATAGGGTATCTTATAAATCTATGTCCAACCAAACCGATCCAAACGCCTATTCAGCCTCGAAAATTAAGATCCTAGAGGGTCTAGAAGCGGTGCGGAAACGCCCCGGAATGTATATCGGAACCCAAGACGAGTCCGGCCTACATAAGATGGTTTATGAGGTTGTGGATAACTCTGTGGATGAGGCAATGGCTGGCCATTGTACAGAAATTGATGTCCGCATTTTACCAGACCATATCATTGAAGTTCGAGATAACGGTCGCGGAATTCCCACTGGAATTCACCCTGACAAAGGTAAATCCACCATTGAAGTGGTTTTAACCATTTTACACGCTGGTGGAAAGTTTGAAAACGATGCCTATAAAGTATCTGGTGGTTTGCACGGGGTAGGGGTTTCCGTTGTGAATGCTCTTTCTACTTATTTAGAAGTAGAAGTCCACCAAGATGGAAAGTTACATTACCAAAAATACCAAGCAGGTGTTCCTGTTGAAGATGTAAAAATTATAGGTGATACAACACACCGTGGAACAGTCGTTCGTTTTAAAGCAGACGATACTATTTTTACCACTGTTGATTTTTCTTTTGATACCCTTTCTGCAAGATTTAGAGAAATTGCTTTTTTAAATAAAGGTCTACTCATTCGTATTGAAGATCAAAGAAAAGAAGAAGTTGCAAAACACGAATTTAAATTTGATGGAGGGATTGTTTCCTTCGTTGAATACATCACGGAAGCAAAACATCCTTTGCACAAAGTTTTGCACTTTGTCGGTGAAAAAGAAAATGTTTGGGCAGAAATTGCTCTCCAATATTGTGATACTTACAGCGAAAATATTTTTTGTTTTACCAACGCCATTAATAACAACTTAGGTGGAACTCACTTAGAAGGTTTTCGAACAGCCCTTACTCGGACTTTGAATGATCACTTAAAAAAAGATCAGGTCCTTTTTAAAAAACAACCCAATGGTTTGCAAGGGGATGATATCAAAGAAGGACTTTGCGCAGTCATATCCATCAAAATCCCACAGCCCCAGTTTAACTCACAAACAAAAGAAAAGTTAGTGAACGCAGAAGTGAAGGGTCTGATGCAGACAATCACAGGCGAAGGGCTCAATCGTTTCTTTGAAGAAAATCCTGCAGTCATCAAAAAGATTTTAGAGAAATGTATTCTAGCATCCAAAGCAAGAGAAGCAGCGAGACGAGCACGAGACCTAACAAGACGTAAGACGGTTTTAGAAGGTGGCGGCCTACCTGGAAAGTTAGCGGACTGTTCCGAAAAAGATCCAGAACATTGCGAATTGTATCTTGTCGAGGGAGACTCGGCGGGTGGATCAGCAAAACAAGGAAGAGATAGAAATACCCAAGCAATCCTTCCACTTAAAGGTAAAATTCTAAATGTGGAAAAAGCCCGTTTGGATAAAATTCTTTCGAATGAAGAAATTCGAACCCTAATCACAGTTATGGGAACAGGAATTGGTGATGATGAATTCAATGTGGAAAAACTTCGTTATAAAAAAATCATCATTATGACAGATGCGGACGTGGATGGATCTCATATCCGAACACTTCTATTAACTTTTTTCTTCCGGTATATGAAACCAATCATTGAACAAGGATCTTTGTTTGTGGCTCAACCTCCATTGTATCTTTTGAAGTTTGGAAGAGAGGCTGTCTATGTTTACTCTGACAGAGAAAAGGAAGAAATTCTTAAATCAAGGCCCAATGACAAAGTTGTGATCCAAAGGTACAAAGGACTTGGAGAGATGAATCCAGAACAACTTTGGGATACAACTATGGATCCAAAAGAACGAGTTATGTTACAAGTAAAGTTACAAGATTTTGTAGAAGCAGAAGATACATTCAATATCCTAATGGGTGATGAAGTATCTCCACGTCGTCGTTTCATTGAAGCGAATTCATACAAAGTTGCAAATTTAGATCTATAATCGGAATTAGGATAAAAAAATGACCGAACAAAACGGCCAAGAAAACGAATCAAATAAAACTTTAGCACTCAATCTTTCCGGCAGACCAGATGTAGCCGGTGCTCTCAAAGCAGGTGTAAGAGTCATTCCGGTTGAAATTGAAGACCAAATGAAGGAAGCTTACCTTGATTATGCGATGAGTGTAATTGTAGGTCGAGCACTTCCTGATGTTAGAGATGGATTAAAACCAGTACATAGACGAATTCTACATGCGATGAATGAAAGAGCATGGAGATCCGATCGTCCTTATGTAAAATCAGCAAAGATTGTTGGGGAAGTGATTGGTAACTACCACCCACATGGTGACTCGGCGGTTTACGAAACAATGGTTCGTATGGCGCAGACCTTTTCCATGCGAGAAACATTGATCGATGGGCAAGGAAACTTTGGATCGGTCGACGGTGATAACGCGGCGGCTTATCGATATACAGAAGCTAAACTTACGAAACTTGCGGAAGAACTTCTAAAGGACATCGAAAAAAATACAGTCAGTTTTTCACCAAACTTTGATGATACGAGACAACAGCCAGATGTCTTACCAGCAAATTTCCCAAATATTTTAGTAAACGGTTCAACAGGAATTGCTGTGGGTATGGCAACTAACATTCCACCGCATAACTTAAAAGAATCGGTAAATGCTGTCATAGCTCTCATTCAAAATCCAGATATCACACTTCCGGAATTAATGAAAATTCTTCCAGGACCTGATTTTCCTACTGGTGGAACTATTATTGGCGGGGAAGGTTTATACCAAGCCTACGCCACAGGAAAAGGATCCATTCGGATTCGATCGAAAGTTGATATCATCGAAAATAACAAAGGTCGCGAGATCATTGTTATTAATGAAATTCCATACCAAGTAAACAAAAAGAATCTACTCGAAAAAATCGGGGAACTTGTGAATGAGAAAATCATCGAAGGAGTCTCTGAAATTTTAGATCTATCAGATAGAAAAGGAATTCGAGTTGAGATTCATATTAAAAAAGATGCCAATGCACAAGTCATTCTAAATCAACTTTTCAAACTCACTCAACTACAAGTGAGTTATGGAATTACGATGCTTGCGATTTTAAACAATCGCCCAAAAATCTTTTCGTTAAAAGAAATTCTAAAATCCTATGCGGATCATAGAAATGAAGTCGTAATCAAACGTACTGAATTTGATTTAGATAAAGCACAAAAAAGAGCGCATATCTTAGAAGGACTTCGTATTGCTCTTGATAATATTGATGAAGTGATACGTATCATACGAGCTTCAAAAGATGTAAAAGAAGCGCAAAGTTCCCTCATGGCAACGTTTGCTCTCTCTGAAATCCAAGCGGATGCAATTCTCGAAATGCGTTTGCAACGTTTAACGTCTTTAGAAGTACAAAAGATCATTGAAGAATTAGAGCAGGTTCGACTACTGATCGCTGACTTAGAAGACATTCTTGCTAAACCAGAACGAGTTAAATCTATCATTTGTGATGAGCTAGGTAAGGTTGCCCAATCATTTGGAAATAATCGTTCCACTGAAATTAGTTTGGAATCCTTAGAGTCTTCAACCTTTAACGCTGAAGATTTGATTGCAGATGAAGAAGTGGTAGTTCAGTTATCAGAAGATATGTTTATCAAACGCCTACCTATGGATACTTTCCGTCGCCAAAAACGTGGAGGAAAGGGTGTTCAAGGGATCTCTACAAAAAGAGAAGACTTTGTTAAAAAACTAAGTAGTGCTATGACTCATGATAACTTGATGCTCTTCTCTAATAAAGGAAGAGCCTTCCTTATGAAAGTTTATGAACTACCTATTGGTTCAAAAGAAGCACGAGGAAAATCACTCAAGGCAGTGATTAACTTAAATGATGATGAAATCATTACTTCCTTGTTTACATTCCGAAATTTCGACGAGTCCTATCTTCTAATGGTGACAAGAGAAGGTTTTGTGAAAAAAATCCAATTGGATGAATTCACAAATACGAAAAAATCGGGAATCATTGCGATTGGACTTCGTGATGGTGATGAACTCATTGATGTAATTGCTAATCCTAGTAACTACGATGTGTTTATAGGAAGTAAAAATGGACTCGCAATCCGAATGAATTTGAACGAACTTCGTTCGCAAGGTAGAACGGCTTCTGGTGTAACTGCTATGAAGTTGGAAGAAGACGATGCCATTGCCGGGATTACAAAAGTAGAACCAGGTACAAATCTATTCTGTGTTTCCGAAAATGGATTTGGAAAACGAACCGATTTTGAAGAGTTTTCAACGAAAGGTCGAGGCGGGAAAGGAATGACCTACTTAAAGATTGGTGAAAAAAATGGACGAGCTGTGGGAATCGCTTCGGTAAAAGAAGAAGATGAACTTCTTGTCATCACTCAATCCGGTATGGCAATACGTGTCGAAGTCAAAACCATTTCAATGGTGGGTCGTTCTGCGATGGGTGTCAAAGTGGTGAATACCAAAGATGAAGACTTTGTAAAAGACTTCGCTGTCGTTAGAGATTCAGAGTCCGAATCAGAATAAAGAGCAAATATGATTACCATCGGAGGAGTAACAATCAAAGGTGATGTTGTTCTTTCGCCGATGGCTGGTATTTCAGATAGTCCCTATAGACAAATAACTAGGCGGTTTGGATCGGCTTTTGCTTATACTGAATTTGTATCCACAGAACAATTGTTAATGGGGAATACAAAATCTTTAGATATGTTTCGCTATTTAGAAACTGAAAGACCAATTTTTTTTCAAATTTTCGGATCGGATTTAGAAACGGTTGTGAATGCATCAGAAATTGCTGCGTCAAGAAATCCAGATGTGATTGATTTGAATATGGGATGTTCTGTAGCCAAAGTTTCCCATCACGGATCAGGCGCTGGTCTTTTACGAAATGTTCGATTGGCGGGTGCTATGATCGAAGGAATTCGAAAAAAAACAAACCTTCCTGTCACAGCAAAGATTCGCCTTGGTTGGGATTCTAATTCCTTAAATTATTTAGAAACAGTCAAAGTATTAGAAGGATCAGGAGTCTCTGCTATTTCCGTGCATGGAAGAACAAAAGCAATGGCATATTCTGGTGTTGCCGATTGGAATGCAATTGGTGAAATCAAATCCAAAGCAATGGTTCCCATTTTTGGAAATGGAGATGTGACTAGTTATTCGGAAGCCATGTTTAAGAAAAAAGAATATGGAGTAGATCTTGTTCTCATTGGTCGTAAAGCCATCGGAAATCCTTGGATCTTTTCTGAGAGGGCAAAAGAAAAAGTTAGTTGGTCAGAAATCAAAGAAGTCATTCTGGAGCATTTAAATTTAATGTTAAATTTTTATCCTTCTGAAGATGATTATGCGTTAATACTTTTTCGCAAACACTTTATACGATACATAGAGAATACAGGTTTTCCAGAGAATACTAAAAGAGAACTTTTAACAATTACAAACGTAAGTCAATTTATAGAAACTTTAGAATCTGTACAGATGGATTCTATATTTTTGGGAACAAGCGAAATATACAATGAGAGTATCAATTGTGAAACCTTTGTTAGTCTCGCATAAAGGAAGTTAGAATGGCAGATTCAAAGCAGTCAATTTTTTCAGATAGTTATAGTAAATACGGTGGGGCAAAACAAAAAAGAAAAGATGCTCGTGTAAAATTAGACGTACCTTGCACTGTGGAACTGGTAAAATCAAAAAATACACCAGTGACTGGGCATCTTTCTGATTTGGGAACTGGTGGTCTTGCATTTCAAACAACGGCAATCTTTTATGAAGGTGACCAAGTAAGAATTCAATTTTCTCTTCATCAAAATCCATTAGAGATTATTGGAACGGTCCATCGAACTGCGGGAAAAACAACTTCGGTAATTTTTCAACCTCTAACGGCCTTGCAACATAAAGTGGTTCAAGATTTTATTCATAAACACTACTTCGATCCAAAACTTAAAAAGTAATCTCTATTCAGGGCAAAAAAAAGCCTCCTAATTTAGGAGGCTCTTCTTTGAAGTTGAATGCTAAACAGTCAGATTACTGAGCTGCAGTCGCCTTAGCTTCAAGAGCTTTTTGTCCGCCCATATAACGCAAGTATCCAACACACTGACATTCTTCCCAAGTTTCAGGTTCGCCAACATTTGCGCAAATTCCTGTTTCGTTGTTAAGTGAACAGCAGTCGTAAACCCCAACACCTTTGATGATACCTTTTGATTCAGAAACAATTACGGAACCTGTGGATTGACCATCAGATACACCAGATGCTTGTTCTAAGTATTCACCTAAGATTTTTTTCAATCCATCACCAGCAACTTGAAGACGAGCTGCTTCACGGCAAGTGGATTGTTTCATTGCAACTGAATTAGCTTTGATAGCTTTATCAGAAGCACGTGCAGAAAATTTCATGTAAAGATAATCGAATTCTTTTTCTTTTCCTTTGCAATATTCAGCAGGGCTTTCACCACGTTTTGCAGCAGCTGCGTCAGGCGCACAAGCCCAACCTTCAAAAATCCAACCATTTTTACCTACGGTCGTAGCGTCTCTTCTGCCTCCATCATTGGATCCGCAAGATACAACAAATGCGATTAGAGAGGCACATACGATAAGCGATTTCTTCATAAAGAATCTACTCCTTTTCCGAAGAATTTGATCCCATAAAAAACCCTTGTCAATCTTTTCTCAAAGAAAACGAATGATGGCTGTAGGATAAAGATTTACATTTTCCCTCAATAGACCAATTCTAATTTTATGTCTCGCCGACCCCTCCGAATTCCCCATATAGTGCTTTTGATTTTTATTGCATTCTTTCCAAATTTTATTCACGGGAAAGAAATTTCTATCTTACCTGCTTATATTTCAGGAGAAGTTCCGCAAGTACTTGGCACAAGGAGGGAAGCTGGTTTTGAATTGTCCCGTCTTTCACGACACTATTTAAAACGAAATTTTTTTACTGAAGTAACAGATCCTAAGCTAATAGAAAATTATCTGAATGAATCGGAATGGAACGAAGATAACGAACTTAAAGATCAAGATTTATATTCATTTTGTAATGAATGGGATTCTCATTTTGTGGTCCAAGATCAGATTGATTTTGGAAATCCAATTTTAGTTAAGACAGTTATTTTTAATTGTAAAAATCAATCTAGACAGACCATCCAATCTAAACTGATTTCAAACTTTGTATTAGCTTATGAAAAACATAACGATAAAAGTTTTCGATTTTTACCTCCTCGTTTTTACGAAAAGAAAAACAAAGTTGCGCCTAATTATGAGATAAATGTTTTTATTGATATAAATTCTTCATATGCATATTACAAAAAAGATATCTTAAAAAGTTTAACTTCTATGTACGATCAAGACGGATTGTTTTTGGGAGTGACCTTAGTAAAAAAAGAAAAAATAATAACAATCCCACCTACAAAAGATCATATTGAAATTAAAAAATTGATGGAAGAAACGGGATGGCAAGGAAATAACCAAGCTGAGTCAATTCTTTCAGCCTTACAAGGATTAAAGTCAAAAGTTTCTTCTGGTAAAAAAGAATCTAGAAAATTGTTTTTATTACTTTCCTCCGCTGTAAAAGACAAATCAGGTTCTATTATTATGGCATTGAATGACTTGCGACATATGGAGATTGAACCAGTTCTATTAATTCCAAATCACTCGGAATTAAGCACGATTCGAGAATTACAAAGAATTGGTAAGGCAAGTAATAGCCGTGTTGTTGGAATTACGGAATACCAGAAAATAGGAACATCGGAAGGTTATGAATACCTTTATTTAAATCAATTCAATGTGTATTCTTCGATGGAAGAATTGCCAATGCCATTTAATTGGAACCAAAACCAAATCAAAAAATATGATGCTTCACTCGTCCGCGCGGCAGTTGACGTGGTCACTCCTTATAATCTTTATTTGGCATATGAAAAAATTTCAGATAAACGTGTTTTGGAAAAAGAAGAAATCAAAACTGATTTGGAATATATTCTGCGAACGGAATCAAATTCTGACCAAACAGAAAAAGATAGATTTCAAACAGTTCTTGTGGAATCAAAAGGAGAAGCCATTTGGATTCAGCTACCTTATGATGTTGCTGTGAATAAAGGAAAAGAGTATTTGATCCAAACTACATTTGTTTTGGATCCTCTTTCCACATGGGGCGTAAAAAATGCACCAGCAGAAACCAATTTATTAAAAATCAATTCAACATATCCAAAGACTCTTTTGGTAAAACCATCCCAGGCAAAAAAGTTTTTAGATACAAATAAAATCAGAGAGTTTAATGGATATCTTCAAGGGACAGTGAGTGTCATCAAAAAGAAGTAAACAGCCTTTTGAATGGATTTCTAGTGGATCTGACATTCAAAAGATTCGCAACCAATGGATCGAAACTTCTAATTCCAACTTACCGATGTTAATTATTGGTGAAAGAGGTGTAGGAAAAAGTTTTTGGATCCAAAAGAGTTTAGAACAAAGAAATATATTACCAAACTCTATCATTCGTTTGGATTTTTCATATACTACGTCATTCGCCGAATCTTTGGAAAAAATCAAATCATCAAAACAAATGGTTACTCTTTACCTTGACCATATCACAAAAGCAAAGCCGGAAGAAGTGTTGTTATTACAACAATGGTGGAAATCGGAAAAATATGAAGAAAAGTCAAAAGTAAATTTATATTGGGAAATTCATTCTGAAGAAGTAGAAATTTTGAACCAAAAGAATGTGTATTCTGACTTCTATGATCAGTTAAAGTCTTTTCGGTTTGAACTTCCCAATCTGAAAAAAAGAATTTCTGAATTACCCTTATTTGTTTCTCAATTTTTAGAAGAAGCAAACACAGATCTCGGTAAAAAAATAACAGGAATAGAAGAGGAGTTTTTTGTTTTCTTTAAAAACAAAACGTTTACAACGAATCTTTCTGAATTACGAGATATGATCTTTGCACTTGTTGGATTTTCAACAGGTAAACAATTGCATTGGAAACAAATTCCTTCCCATTTTTTTGAAAATCAATTGTCTGATTTAGAGGTAAAACCAGGGATCAGTTTGGAAACTTATGAAAAGGAAATCATCAAAGCCAATTTGATTTATACAAAAGGGAATAGAGAAAAAGCTGCCAAATTACTCGGAATTTCTGAAAGAAATTTATATCGTAAATTACATGAATATCATTTGGAAGATCTTTCTTGAAGTAAAGAAAAGAGGTGCATAATTTTTTGCAAAAAATAATTCCTTCCTTCTTCGTCACGAAGACCCGATTTAAATTTGATATTCATTTCAATCACTTGGTCATAAAACAAATCTAAAGTTTTATCTGTAAATAAAGCAGAATCAGAAACCAATTGCCTTCTAACAAAATTTTTCCTCGCATCAGAATAACTTCCTGTTTTTAAAAGTTCATCCATGATCGGAATCGGAACTTCCCCATTATGCCTTGCCCGTATGACTTTGATTTTGCGAATCTCATCCAGTTTGTAACTGAGTCTGGTTAAGAAACTGAGAATCTCTGAGTTTTGATCCCCAAACTTTGTGAACTCTTTAAAAAAATCTACCTTACGTTTTTGTACCAAAGTTTCAACAAGTACATTTGTATTCAGTTCATTTTGGCTAAACAAAACAGAATTCACATCATCGATTGTAAATTTTGAACGGTGTAAGTACTGTTTTAGTTTTTTTACACTTTTTAGATAAGCACCTACATTGGCAGGAATGCGATGGATGAATTCTTCGGCAGCATTTGGTTCAAAGTGTACTTGTTCTTGGTCACAAACTTCTTTGAAAACTTTGGGATAATCGCTTGGATATAAAAACTTAGTTTTGTAATAGTTTAGGGTTCCTTGAAAGAGTTGGACCAAACCTTGTGGGATATCTTTTCCATCATAATGAACAATAAGAAAAATTTCATCGGAAACAGAGGTTATGTTTTTGCGAAATCCAGAAGCAAAGTCTTTCCATTCTTGTGCGGCTTTTGCATCAAGTATGGGTTTAAAAAGTGCAGCTGCTTGTTTAACTATAATGAGTTTTCTCGGATAAAACATGTCAGGAGTAAATAGTTCTGCAAAAAGTTTTGCCTGTTCCCCTGATTCAGAAACGATCAAAATAATCTCATAGGCTCCCGATGATTTCGAAAGCGCGTCTTTGTAATGATCTATGATGAGTTCAAATTCATAGGAATCTTCCCCCGAATAGGCAAAAAATTGCGGAAGGTTACTAGTCTGGGTTTTGAAGAGTTGGAAAAGAGAGGTAAATTCTCTCGCTTGTGATTTTTTTGTTTCCATTTTAGCAAATCCGGTCTAATCTTTCGATAGGATCGAGGCGATATTCATAGTATGGAAATCTCAAGTAATGTGGCAAGAGTTTCAGGACTAGGCGAGCCGTATATGTATGTGGCTCCCGCATACAATACCCAAGCAGTGGAGCAAGTGGAAGAAATTCAATCGCGCTCGTACCAGCCTAAATACGTTTCTGGTGAAACAGAAAAAAAAGCAGCGGAAGTCCAAACAAGTCCGGATGCCAAAGCGGCCTACAAACCTGGAAATTTAGTTAACTTATACGCGTAATAGACCTTTTCCAGAAAGGCAACCAAACCGAAGAAAGTGCAAAAAAACTTCGGAGGGGAAATCCCATCACATTGGTATAGGAACCAACTCGTTCTAATACCGGCCCATTTTCATCCTGGATTCCATAAGATCCAGCTTTGTCAAATGGTTGGCATCGCAAAATATAATCCCGAATCTCAGCTTCCTTCCAGTCCTTAAATAAGATTTTTGTTTCTTCATAAAAGAAATCAAACTTTGTTCCAAACCGTAAACCTGCTCCAGAAAAGACTGAATGTTTTTTGCCAGACAGGGTTTTGAGTATGCGAACCGCATCTTCCACGTCGACCGGTTTGTGTAAAATTCCATTTTCAAATACAACAATGGTATCGGCTGCTAGGTATAAGTTGTTTTTATCAGCTTGATCTCCCAATTTAGAGTGAACCATTCGTTCTAAATAAACTAAAGGGACTTCTCCAGGAATTTGCATTTCATCAATGTTTGCTGGTTTCACTTGGAATGAAAATCCAAGATCGGTGAGTATTTGGATCCTTCTTGGTGATGTCGATTTGAGTATAAACAAATTCTTGCTATTCCTTACGGGATATTGTTTCATTTCATAATGATGAGTCCTCGACTTTTGGCTATTTTTTTATGGGCGATCGTTTTTGTTTTTGGATGCAAACGAGGTTTTTCGGAAGACATTCAAGATTGTAATCCCGTAGCAGATTATTATGAAAAAGGAACACACTACATAAGAAGAGATTTGGTTCGGGATGATAATACTTTAGATTATAAAAAACTTTTGGAAGACACAAAACCTCAAGCTAGCGATTGTTATCCTTCCAATCACGAGGTAAAATGAGTTTATTTGATGTAAAAGGGAAAACAATTTTGATCACTGGCGCCAGCCGAGGTATTGGAAAAACTTTGGCTTTAGGATTTCGAGATGCTGGAGCCATTGTCTATGGTGCAGGTTCCAGACCAGAATCTATCGAATGGATGGCCAAAGAAGGAATCAATGGGGTAGTGCTTGATGTGCGAAGTGAAGGTGCGGCTTATGAAATCATTGGTCAAATCAGAGCAAAACATGGAAAACTCGATACGCTCATTAACAATGCAGGGATAGCAACAAACACTCCTGCTTCTGGATTTAAAGAAGAAGAATTACAAAATATAGTTCAAACTAACTATGTAGGTGTTTTTCGCAACTGCCAGGCCTATTACAAACACCATAAAAAAGAAGGTGGAAACATCATCAATGTAGCTTCTGTTCTGGGAATGGTAGGAAGTAAATTGGCTTCCGTTTATTCCGGCACAAAAGGTGCTGTCATCACTTTATCCAAAGCACTTGCCATCGAATGGTGTAATAATGGTTACCGAGTGAATGTCATTTGTCCAGGCCTTATTGATACTGAAATGACTGACATGATCAAAGACAAAGAATTTATTATGAAACAAGTGCTTGCTGGTATTCCTATGGGAAGACTTGGTAAACCAGAAGAATTACTAGGTGCAGCCATTTATTTGGCATCTGACTCTTCTTCCTATATGACAGGTCAGTGCATTGTTTTGGATGGGGGGCTCACAGCACAATAGTTGCTGTGAAATTTTTATGATCCTTTATCTCCATCCAGAAAATCCCGAAATCAGAAAACTTAAACAAATTTCGGACAGGTTGAAGGATGGAGCCGTATTTATATTTCCAACTGACACTGTTTATGCGATTATTGCCGATGCTCATTCTAAGTTTGGAGTAGAAAAAATATACGCAATTCGTAAGTTACCCAAAGACAAACCACTTTCTCTTATGTGTAAAGACATATCAATGGCTTCTAATTTCATTGAGTATTTACCAAATTCAGCTTACAGACTGATGAAACGGGTGACACCCGGTCCCTATACATTTGTTTTGAAGGCCAATAAAAATCTTCCAAAACCTTCGGTAGCTCACCATAAGGACAAACAAATTGGCATTCGTATTCCCGACCATATCTACTTAAGTGAACTATTAAAAATACATGATTCTCCGCTTACTTCTACTTCTGCCTTTTGTGATGATGAGTTCATCATCGATATAGATGATTTAGAATCTATTTATGGAAACCAAGTGGATGGGATTGTGGATGGTGGGATAGTCAAAACGGAACTTTCCACTATTTTACAAATCAATGATGATTCGATCGAATTGATTCGTGAAGGAAAAGGTTATGATCTGATAGCCGGAGAAATCTCTGGTTAAAATGAGTCCTATTAGTTAAATTAATTTAAAATATGATACCTGGAATTTTCTTTAGATGGGCTTCATAACCAAACATTCTCTTTTCTAAATGTTTCGGAAGTTTTAATGGAATTTCATTCCTAGTGTATTTTAAAATAGGTATGATTTTATAACCATGGGAATAAACCCAAACCGGTTCCGTAATTACATTTTTAATTCGTTTTTGATTCTGTGAATTGATTTCTAATTCGAAAGATAAAATGATTCCACCATCGGTGTTTTCTCTATTTTGAGCGGACAAAAAGTTACCAAGGGAATAAGCAACCAATCGATCTTCCCAACTTTTTTCTTCTTGAAACTGATCAATTTTTTGCACGACATGTGGATGACCTCCAATGATAATATCAGCTCCGGCCTCCAATCCAATTTCTACCCATTTGGTTTGCGACTTGTCAGGTTTCTCTTCGTACTCGATTCCATAGTGATACCAAAGGACCACAAAATGGATTCCATTCTCCTTGGCAAAAGCCACATCTTCCTGAATCTGTTTTTCATTTAGTAATCGAACAATTCGGTCATTTTTAACAGGAATTCCATTTGTGGAATATGTATAATTATAAATCGCAATTTTGATTCCATTGACCTCGATAAAAAAGTCCTTTCTATCTATGTAATCAGAATTGGATTTAAAAGTTCCAATCGGAACCATTCCCATTTGTTTAACAGATTCAATTGTATGATCAATTCCAAAAGCACCTTTATCAGCAGAATGATTGTTAGCTGTGGATAAAATATCAAATCCAACATTTTGTATCCCCTTTAGATAACCGATAGGAGATCCAAATCTAGGATAACCTGTAAATTCATTCGGATCAGTTGCAATCGTAGTTTCTAAATTTCCTAATGTTAAATCTGCATCTTGTAATGAATTTGAAACGTATTCGAAACTAGTAGTGGAATCATATTGTTTTGTTTTTGGAGAATAATAGGTTGAGATCTGTGAGTTATGACACATGAGATCACCAACAACTTTAATTCGCACTTGCCTAGTAAAGTAAACATCAGGTAGAGTGTAACAAGATAGGAAGGAAACAGTGATACACCAAAAATATATAAAACGAAATATTGTAGTCATAGTTGGTTTGTTTTTGGTACTTTTTAATTGTGGTTGGGAAAAAGATTATAAACGTGCTGCTTATCTTTCCATGCAGCCTGATACCGATTTAATATTAGCACCATATCCATTTTATATTTTTGATAGAGAAGCAAGGGATGCAATCACTCTTTCCCATTATTCAAAGGAGGAAATTAAAAATATCTTAGAAGACCATGATTTGTCCTGGGATGATTTAAAAAACCAATGGCAATTAGATGTGGAAGACGAACATTTTTCGAAAGAAGTCAATTACACTTCACACTATACACAATATTTTTATGATACAGAAATTCCCATTTGGATCTATGGACCAAAATGGATTCGTACAGGTCAATATTCCGATGAAATCAACCAACAACATATCCCTTCCATTTACGGAAAAATTTTAGACTTTAAGTTTAAAAATTCCATTGATGTATCCTATTTAAATAAAGTTTTCCAAAACCAGAATGGAAAACCCGAAATCATCGTCACTGTAGTTGTAGACCAAGGAGGACGACAACTTTACAAAGCACACAAAGGTGCTTATCCTTTCTTAGAAGATTTCAAAAACAAAACAGCTTATTTTAAAAAAGCAAAAGTTGCCCATTTAGAATCACATACAGCCGTCGGACATATGGCCATTGGAACCGGTGCGTTTCCAAAAGACTCAAAAATCTTCTCTAATGAAATCTATTCTTATGCCGACGGAAAAGTCCTCCATAGACCAGTTTACCAAGGAAAAAACAAAGATTGGGATTTGAGTGAGATGCAAGTTCCGAGTTTTGCCGATGAATGGGATCTTTTTAAGAACAATGAACCGGTCATCGTAAGTCAGTGTTATGCGGCAAGAGCAGCAGTTGGTATGGGCGGACATGGAAAACAGTTCACACTAATAAAAAAAGGATCTGAAACCGTTTCTCCAGATAATGATTATGTGTATTGGCAAGATGTAAAAAATCTATCCTGGTCAACATATAACGACGCCTTCCTTGTTCCTAAAACTGTACAAAAGTACAATCTGTTCAAATTCTATTTGGATCTTAAAAAAGAGATTTCTACGCATTTTGAGGCTAAAGATCCAATCGACTTAATCGCAAAAATCCATCATTTCCAAGGATCAGAATTTCAAGCTAAGATGGATGGCGCCCTTTTTCGTGATACGCTTACTGAAACGATCATCAATACGAAAAAAGATAAAGATGGAATCACTGATCTTGCCTATGTAACTTTAAAGGCTACTGATGCGGTGGGTCATTTGTATGGATGGGAATCTAAAGAAGCGGAACAAGTTTTAAAAGCTACGGATAAAGAAATCGAAACCATCTTTGAATTTCTAAAAACCAATTACGGTGATAACTTTATTATGGTGGTAACGGCTGATCATGGTGCAGCCCCAATGCCAGAAATTTCCAATGGACTTTTTTTAAGCCATGAAAAGTTTTTTGAATCGCTGAATGAACTATTGCCAGGATCAGAAAGAACTAAACGTTCTCTTGTGAAATGGGTTGCTCATTCTCAATTAGCTTTGGACCGTGATTTGATGAAAACATATCAAATCAGCGAAGAGGCTATCATCCAAAAAATTTTGTCGATTCAAGTGAAAGATAGGCAGTTTTTCAGAAAGGTTTGGAAACGAGAAGAAATTCCGAATCTATCGTTATAAAATAGATTCGGAACTACTGTTATTTTTTTTTGGTTGCGGTTTCATCTTTTTTGAAATCTTTTAACTTCAAAAAAACTTTGATTTCTTCAAAATCAATGCGATCGAGGCTCACAGTCACAGGATCACCTATAAAGAATATTTTGGAATACTTCTTAGAATAGAAGGAGAAGTCGTTTTTAATCATCACTTCAAATTCATCGGTAAACTCCGATTTATCCAAAACGCCTTCCAAATTAGAAATATCTAATTCCACAAAGATTTGTGAAGGTCGAATCCCAACAATAAATCCTTTAAATTCCTTTATCCCTGTCGATTCCAAATAACGAAAAGATTTGATCTTAACGATATCTCGTTCCGCATCTGCAGCTCTTCTTTCTTCTTCCGAACAATGAAGTCCCATCACAGCAATTTCATTTTCAGAATAAGTTCTTTCGGTTTCAAGAAGTGTAGCTTGTAACACACGATGAACAATCAAATCAGGATAACGCCTGATTGGTGAAGTGAAATGGCAATAGTCCTTGAAACCAAGTCCCCAGTGGCCCAGTGGGTCTGATCCGTAGTAGGCCTGCATAAAACTTCGTAAAAGTAGATAATTGAAAATTTTTCCAACGGAACCATCTTCAATTTCTTTCACCGCTTTCATTATTTCTGCGTAACTTGTATCTTTGATTTGGATGTTATATCCGTTCAATTGAAGGAAATGATTCAAGGTTTCTAACTTTTCTTCATCCATAGCTTCGTGGATTCGATGTAAGGAAGGAGCTTTTCGTTTTCTCAAAAATTCATCTACTTTCAAGTTAGCAGACAACATCAACTCTTCAATTAATATGTGACTTGTTAGGCGTTCGCGATTTTCAATCCCAATCGGTTCTTTTCTTTCGTTCCAGGTGATTGTAGTTTCTCGTAAGTTTAAATCGATACGACCTGCTTCCATTCTACGTTTGCGAAGGGCTTCTGTGAATAACGAAACTTGATACATCCAATTTTTTGGATCTTTAGCTTTGATTTCTGCTTCGGCCATTTCATAAGTGTATCTTGTATTCACTTTGATGACGGACTTATAAAACTTGGCATTGTAAATTTCACCAGTTTTACTTGCTTCCATCTCTACGGTAAAGGCTAGGCGATTGGTATTTGCAACCAAACTACAAAGGTCTTCCGATAAAATGGGTGGCAACATAGGAACCACACGGTTTGCTAAATAAACAGAAGTGGCTCTTTCATAAGCCTCTTTGTCTAGAGGTGAATCTTTTTCTACATAATACGAAACATCCGCAATATGAATCCATACACGGAGTCTATTCCCTTCATCGACAAAACTAATGGCATCATCAAAATCTTTCGCAGTAATGCCATCGATCGTAACAGCATATAAGTCGCGTAAGTCGGTTCTTACATTCCAATCAGAAACTGTTTTTTCCGATACTTCTTCTGGAAATTCTAAAGGAATGAAATCTGGGTGCACCGGATCATAATTGTACTTCATTAAAATCCGTTGTAGGTCGCTGTCTTCTTTTGTATCCGATTCAAATCGAATAAAACTGACATCATAAAGATTATCTTGTGGAAGTGCACCTTCTTTAAATTTTACAATCAGTATATCGTTTACTTGAATCGAATCAAATGTGTCTTTGAGAATGGACTTAACATGAAGAACACCTTCTTTGCCTTCACCAAGCATATCGAGAAAATTTCCAAAAACAAATTTGTTTGTTTTTTCTCTGACTCGCATTCGGTAGAGTATGCGACCTCGTTTGACAATTTTTGTGACTTCCGCTTCGAGCCTGTCTCTTTTTCCAACGCCCAAAGGAATGACTTCTACTTTATCGCCGGTAATGGCTGAATTGGTCATGGGCCCCGGAACAAAAATTTCGTTTTTGGAAGGGAGTGAGATAAAACCATCACCCCTACGAGAAATGGAGATTCTGCCTGTTAGGCGAAAGGGATTTGCTACAGTTAAGTATTTTTTATTAGGAATTAGTAATCCTTCGACTTCTAACAAGTTGAGAAGTTGATCGATAAGAAACTCAATTTCCTTTCTAGGTACTTTTTCTTTTCGTTTGAAAGATTTTACTTTCTTTGTTTTTGGGTCGGGTCGTTTGAATTCACTTGATTCGGTAAATTTTTTTTTGATCTCTTGTCTTGTGATGTCCTTTCCAGATTTTTGATCTAGAAATTCTATGATTTTTCTTTGTATTTTATAGGTATCCATAAATTCATTTGTGATCTACATAGGTCCCGCGGATGTAGTTGGGCAGGAGAGATAAATAGTCGGTTTTATTTGGTTCTGTTTTGAAGTATTTTTTCAAACTATGCTTTAGTATAGACGAAAGATTTAAGTTTGTCGCCTCAATTTTTAATGCCTTTAAGGGGTAAAATTTAGGTAAATTTCCAGTATAGTACCAATTGTTAGGTGTCCATTCCAAGGTTTTGATTTTTGATTCAATAGTATCTGGAGTCATGTCAAAAGAATCCGAAAATTCATTTTCGGATTTATACTTTACATAGTACTTTCCTTGTTTTCCATCCAGGCAGAGTAGGGAAGTTTCTTTATCGATTTTATTTCCTTTTGTTCCTACTAAATAGGCTTCAAGACTATCGACAGCGAAAACAGGAATTTTCCATAATTGCGAAAGATCTTTCGCAGTAGTCACTGTTATGCGAATTCCCGTAAATGATCCAGGCCCATTAGCAACAATGATTAGGTCTGGTTTATTGATTTTTGCCTTCTCCAAACCCAAACGAATGTAATCAACCAGTTTATAAGAGGATTCTTTTGGTGTGGTTTCTGTTTGTTCGGAAAGTATTTCCAGGTCTGTGTTTTCCGACTCTTTAACAACAAGGACTTGGATCCAATCTTGAGTTGTATCGAAGTAAAGAATGTTCACGTTACTTCCTCTTGTTTCCATTCCAAAATATAGGAGCGAACTTCCATAGAATCCGAATCAATTGACAAATAAATGTGATTTTCTTTTGGCAAATATGGTTCCGCTATTTGCCACCATTCGATGGCAGAAACACCTTCTTTTCCCCATATTTCTTCAAATCCAAGTTCTTCTAATTCTTCGGAAACTTTGATCCTGTATAAGTCAAAATGATACAATCGAAAGTTAGGCGAATCATAAATATTATACAAGGAAAAGGTAGGTGAATTGATGGAACTTTCTGTCCCAAACCGACTATACCATTCACGAATAAACGTGGTTTTGCCCGCACCCATTTCTCCAGAAATCAAAATGACGGGGTATTTATTTTTCTTTAAAAATTGGTCTACTAATTGGTCCAAACTTAGAAACACTGGATTTAGTTCCGATTCTCTAAGAGAAAGAAAACTGGCCTTCATTGATTAAAAAATTTTTCCACATCAAAGGAATCAAATTGGTAGGCAGTTCTACAAAACTCACAAGTGATTTCTATTTTTCCAAATTCATCAATGATAGAATCAGCTTCTTGTTTACCAAGGGAAGCGATGATATCTGCCACTTTATGTCTGGAACAATCACATAAAAACTCGGGTGCTTCTTTGCTTAATACTTCCAACTCGGATCCAATTTCTGTTTGGAGGGATTTCAACATTTCATCGATGTTGAGTGACCAGAATGCTTCTTTTTTTACTAAAGGTTGAATTTTGGAAATAAGAAACTTAAAACTTTCTTCGGGAGCATCAGGTAGTGCTTCAAAGAACAAACCTTTAGCGGAAAAATCATTTCCGGGAAAATCAAAAGGATAAACTTCCATTCCCACAATTGCTTTAATTTGTTCCGATTCGGTAAGGTATTTAATAAAATTAACTTCAAAAGTGTCTTCTACTAAGTTTGTATAAGACTGGTAAGTATCCGAATCAAAATCCCAACGAATAACTTTCATAATTCCTTGGCCTAAAATAAACTCGTTTCGGATGTCTCCTTCTTCATGGCTTGCAGAATACGCAACAGATTTCATTTTGCCATAACGATCACTATAAGCTAATGCTTGTTTGTTGGAGTCATCTTTCCATTGAATGCTCACCTTTTGTTGGTTTTTTGTCATCTCTGCGAGAAACAACGCACCCATCATGGTTTTAGAAAGAAATACGGACATTTCTTTGTTTAGAGAATGTAGAAACATCGCTTCTTTAGCGGTTTCTGTGAGATCGACTATTGTAAATCGATAGTGGTGGGTGTTGGATATACCTAAAATAACTTGGTCAGACATTATTTGATTGAAAGTGCTGTTTTCTGATTCAGTCTGTGTCACAAGATAGATTCTGCAATCGCAAAAAGGAAAAATATGATCTTTGGCGCCTGTTATTACCCCGAACAATGGAACCCTGCGGACTGGGACGAAGACTTAAAAATCATGAAGGAAATGGGTCTTTCGTCAGTAAGGCTTGCAGAATTTGCTTGGGGAATTATGGAGCCGAAAGAAGGAAAGTTCGACTTTTCTTTGTTCGATGCTGTATTAAAAAAAGTTCAAGAACACGGAATGACTGCCATTCTTGGGACTCCGACAGCTACCTTTCCGCCTTGGTTGTATAAAAAATTCCCAGAAATTGTCCAAGTTTCCAAAGAGGGTATCGTTAGAGGGATAGGCACTAGACGCCAAGCTTGTTTTTCTTCCCCGGCCTATAAAAAAGCAACAGAGCGAATTGTGACGGCTATGGCCAAACATTTTGGTAATCATCCTGCAGTTGTAGGATGGCAGATTGACAATGAACCTGGGCACGAGGGTTCTGATGTTGATTATTCACCACTTGCACTTAAAAACTTTCGAACTTGGTTACAAACAAAATACAAAAATTTAGATTCGCTTAACAAACGTTGGGGGAACATTTTCTGGGGAGTGATTTATTCGGATTGGAATGAAATTCCGTTACCGGCAGCTCATGTGGCAAGTAATTTCAATCCGGCGATGATTCAGGACTACTATAGATTTCAATCCGATGAACTAGTTTCCTACATTCATTTCCAAGCTGAAATTTTAAAAAAATACAGCAAAGGAAAACCATTAACTACCAATCTATATCCATCTCCTTTTTTACCTGTGACAGACATGGCAGAATTATTTTCCAAATTAGACTATGTGTCTTGGGACAACTATCCTGTCTGGGGAAACCAACAAGAACCATACCCTCATCCTTTGGTTTCGGCTACCCAACAGTACTCTCGAGGTTTAAAAAACAAACCTTACACTGTTATGGAACAATTCTCTGGTGTGCAAGGGCATGATACTTTGGGTTATCTTCCTCCCCCTGGACAAATTGGTCTTTGGCTCACTCAAGCTATAGTGAATGGAGCCAACCAAATCTATTTCTTTCGTTACCGCACAGCACGTTTCGGTCAGGAACAACTTTGTTACGGAATTTTGGATCATGGGAAGAGAAAAACATCCAAATATTTTGAATTAAAAAAGACAATAGAAGATATCAGTGAATTTGCTTCCGATATTGCGGATTCGCCTTACAGAGCTGAGGTGGCAATTTTACACGATATTGAAAATTCACGTAATTACAAACACCAACCTTTGAGTGATGGTTTAAAATTTTCACCCGTTCCCTTTGCACAAGTAGGGTATGATATCGAACTTGCTACCTGGTTTGCAGGCACTAATGTTTTAAATGTAAATGCTCATTCTCTTCCGATTAGCGCAGAAAACGACTGGTCCCATTACAAAGTATTAACTTTACCACTGTATACAATGTTTGAACCTTCGGTCGTAGAAAAATTAAAAACCTATGTTTCCGGTGGGGGAACTTTGGTTCTTGGATATCGTGCAGGAATCAAAGACAAAGACCATTGGATGGTAGAAGAACCGGTTCCTGGAGTGTTTGGAGAAATGGCTGGCGTCGAAGTATTTCAGTTTGAAGCACCAGCAACTGAAAAAGTTGGAATTCGGATGGGAATTTTCCCACTCAAAGGTTCCAAGTTCTGTGAAATTTTGGAACCAACAACGGCCAAAGTCATCGCAAGATACAATGATTCGAAGAAGTTTTACACAGGAAAAGCTGCGATCACAGTAAATGAATATGGTAAAGGGAAAGTCTATTATGTAGGGTCTTCTTTAACACCAGAGAGCTTTATCCTATTGTATAGAAAGATATTAAAGGGAGCTGGCGTTTCCTTTGGATTTTTAGGCGCGACCATTGAGCGCCATTTCCGTGAAGGAAAAAAATACAATTACGAAATAACAATGAACCACTCTAACCGATATAAGTTGGCGGGACTTTCGATTTTAAAACCGTTTGGTTATAAAATCAAAAAAATTCCCAAATAGGCTTTTGACATTTCAAAATGAAAATACAAGATTATAAATCAATTAACCGGATTCTGAACGAAACTTCTGCTAAAAATAGATCAGGCGAAATTTATGTGGATAATTTACATACACCATATATACAGTTTTCGGAAAAATTCGTGATCTCTGGAACTTCCGTCACCCAACCAGAGTTTGGTGATATTAAAGATTTCGTTCATATCATTTTAAAATATATTCCCGAAGCCATAGAAGGCACTTGTTTGTTGCCGGAACCACGGCCCAAACGAGAAACAGGAAAGTTATTTTTTGTAAGACCCATGTTATTTGGCTCTTCTCGTTTTTTATATGTGTTTTCTGTGGATATGTTGTATTTGGGTGGAGCCAAGTCGGAAGAAATCAAAAAAGCTGGCTCACAAAATATGACTCCCTCCATTATTACAGATCGATTGTATTTTCAGACAAAAATCATTCATCTCCATTCCACAAAAGAAGATGGGGAAGACATTACTGACTTTGAAGCAAAACGATTTCAAGGTGGAGTCTTTCGTGTGGAATCGGAAAAGGATGAATCCAAGCCAATTCGAAAGTTTTCAGAAATTTTTGATGAAATAGATTTTTCAGATACAGAATCAAAAATACGAGAAGAATTAGGAATTACAACGGATGTTTGGAAGTTAGGTAGAATTTATAGTCCTATTGGAATTGACTATTTGTCGTTATCGCTTCGCTTTTTAATTCCTAGTTTACCAAAAACCATCCAACAATTTCGAAATTTTTATCCAATTTTAACTCATAGTGAGTCTGGAATTCCAGAGGAAACGTTAAAAAAATACCATGAATACCTAACTTCTTTTGAAGTCGAGAGGACACAGTCAAAGTCCGGTAATATTTTATGGAAAGTCATTCAAAAAGCATCCGATAATTAAAAGCAGGTAGTATGGGCATATCTTCACCAACCATTAATTTCCCCGTAGATGAAACCATCAAACGGATTGAATACGTAAAAGCAAATGCGATGGGAATCATCCATGAAGCAAAAAAAATCCAACGGGAAGTTTCCGCAATTCGATCAGAAACGGATGCGGATGAAAAAGAAAGAATTGATGCCGCCGACGGAAAGTTAGGTGATATTTTAATTCGATTTTTACAAAAATCCTTTCCAAAAGATGGAATCATTTGTGAAGACAAACCTACCATTGATGGTGGTGATTTCAAATGGGTTCTAGATCCAGTGGATGGATCGATGAATTTTGTTCGTGGCCTTCCTTTGTATGCGATTTCCTTTGGACTCGAACATAGAGAAACACCTGTCGGTGGTGTTGTAATCGTTCCTCCACAGGAGTCAGTTTATTCGGCAGTGCTTGGCGAAGGTGCTTATAAAAATGGAGAACCTATCGTTACTTCTAGAATTTCAGAATTAAACCGAGCTATTTTCTCCCCGAACCTACCAACAAAACGAGCACACATGATCCAAGAGATTATGGCTGACTTATCCGGATTTTTAACATATGCACGCTCCTTTCGCCGAACTGGTTCCTTTGTTTTGGATGCATGTTTCATTGCGGAAGGTGTGATGGATGCCATTTGGGAAAAAACGGTAAAACATTGGGACGTTTCTGCCATTTCCGTGATTTTATCGGAAGCAGGCGGGAAATTAACTGACTTAAATGGAGTGCATTACTATACCGGACTTCCGGAGTTGGTAGCTTCTAATGGAGTTTTACATTCGGAAATTTTAAATTTATTAAAGACAGTTCGTTCTACAGTCAGTCGAAATTAATAGAGGGGAACGATTAGAATCGTTCTACTTTTTTAGTTTACGATTTGCTTTTGCGATCCATACTAGATACAAAATACAATTACACTTGAATCCATCAGGAGACCGATCAATGGAACATAAACTCCCAGAACTTCCTTATGCAAAGGATGCCCTTCTTCCCCATATTTCACCTGAAACTTTAGAGTTTCATTATGGAAAACACCACCAAACTTACGTTACAAACCTTAATAACCTAATTAAAGGTACAGAATTTGAGAATGCGACTCTTGAAGAGATTGTAAAAAAATCTTCTGGAGGAATCTTCAATAACGCTGCGCAAATTTGGAATCACACTTTCTACTGGCATTCTCTTTCTCCAAAAGGTGGCGGAGCTCCCACAGGTGCCGTTGCCGATTTGATCACAAAATCTTTTGGTTCCTTTGATGCTTTTAAAGAAAAGTTTTCACAATCTGCGATTACAAACTTTGGGTCTGGTTGGACTTGGCTTGTTAAAAAAGGTGACGGTTTAGAAATCGTAAACACTAGCAATGCCGGAAGCCCTTTGAAAGATGGACTCCAATCTTTGTTGACCATCGACGTTTGGGAACACGCTTACTATATTGATTTCCGTAATGCTCGTCCAAAATACGTAGAAGCATTCTGGAATTTAGTAAACTGGGACTTTGCAAACCAAAACTTAAAATAAGAACGGATTCAAATTCACACGTCGAAAGGCAGGTTCCGGAATCCGGCTCCTGCCTTTTTTATTTCATAAAAAGATTCAAAATGAATCTTGGTACCTAATACAGAGTTTTTATGAGCCAAACACTTCCTAAAATTAAGATCCCTAAAAAACCAAATTATACTTCTTTATCGTTACCGGAAGGAATCGAGTTTTGGGAACTATTTCGGGTCATTGAGGCGAAATATGAGAATTGTTTCCTACTCGAATCGGCTGGAGATAACCAATATGATTCACGTTACTCTGTGATAGGATTCGAGCCATCTCATCTAATCATAGGAGAGCCTGGCGTATTAGAAATTGATGTAAAAAAGTATTCTGTTGCGAATCCCTATTTTGCTTTAAGGGAACTCACCGATTACAATTCGCTAAGCATAAGTTATGCGGGTGGATTTGTTGGTTACCTAGGTTATCAAAGTATGCAATTCTTTGAACCAAAACTGAAACTCGAACCACATCCTGATTTTCCTGCGATGATTTTTGGATTGTATTTGGATGGTCTGATTTATGACAAATTTACTGGCGAACTAATCTATTTTGATAACGGAACCAATCGTACCAAAGAAGTGAACCAAATCTTAGAGGATGCGGGCAAAGAAAAATCCCAAAAACCAAAAGTAAAGGTTTCTCTATTAAAAGCAGGTTTATCCAAAGAAATTCACAAACAAATGGTGGAAGAAGCTTTAGAAGAAGTTAAAGCAGGTAACACTTTTCAGTGCCAAATTGGATTTGAAGAAATTTACACAGTGGATGGAAACCCTTTAGCGATTTATGAGACGCTTAGGGAAATTAATCCTTCGCCTCATATGTATTATGTAAAATTTGGGAAACGTGCAATTTTAGGTGCCAGCCCAGAATTACTCTTTCGATTGCGACAAGGGGAAATGGAATCTTTTCCTTTGGCTGGAACCACCAAACGAGGCGCAGATGCTAAAGAAGACACTCTCCTTGCTAGAAAACTTTTAACGGATCCAAAAGAAATTGCAGAACACAATATGTTAATTGATCTCCATCGAAATGATGTGGGGCGAGTGGCAAAATTTGGAACAGTAAAAGTGCGTAGACGTTTTGATGTAAAACGCTTTTCTCATGTGCAACATATCTCTAGCGAAGTAGTGGGAATTTTATCTTCCAAAGAAGATATGTTTTCGGGACTTGCTTCTTCGTTTCCTGCAGGTACACTTTCAGGTGCACCAAAAATTGAATCAATGAAAATCATTGAACGAATTGAAAAATCACCCCGCGGTCCCTATGGCGGTGCTGTAGGAAGTTTTGGTTTGAATGGTGATTGTACCTTTGCCATTCCTATTCGTAGTTTTTTTGTAAATGGAAACAAAGGTTTTGTTCGTGCTTCGGGTGGGATTGTTTTTGATTCCAAACCAGAAGATGAATACCAAGAAATTATCAATAAAATGGCTTCGGTTCGCAAAGCTTTAGATTTACATAATGCTCCTTAGTTAGTAGCGATTAAAAATGCTAAACGAAGTAACTTAAAATAAACAAAGTACCAAAATAACGGAGAAACCAAAATGAAAGTTCTCATCTTAGACAATTATGATTCTTTTACATTCAATCTTTATCAAATCGTAGGCGAAATCCTCGAGGAAAGAGAGGAACTTTTTCAATTGGATGTCATTCGTAATGATGAAAAACCATTCGAATGGATTAAGTCGGCTAACTACGATAAGATTATTATTTCTCCAGGTCCCGGCCATCCAGCAGACCCTGCTTATTTTGGTGTGAGCGCGGATATTCTTAAAGAGGTGGGAAAAACAACACCGGTACTTGGAATTTGTCTTGGAATGCAAGGAATGGCGACTGTGTTTGGTGGTGAAGTAGTTCGGGCCAATGTAGCCATGCATGGAAAACTCTCACCCATTGAACATGATGGAAAGGGTGTTTTTTCTGGATTAACACAAGGAATTGAAATTATGCGTTACCATTCATTGGTCGCAAAAGAATCTTCACTTCCCGATGAATTGGAAGTAACTGCCCGAGTTTCTGCGGGGGAAGGGAAGGGTGAAATCATGGGCCTTCGTCATAAAACTTTAAAGATCGAAGGAGTCCAATTTCATCCCGAATCATTTGGTTCAGAAGAAGGTAAGGACTTACTCAGAAACTTTATTAATTCTTAGTAAGTCTATTTTTAGCTTTTTAAACAATGAAAAGTTATAATATTCATTGAAGAAGTTATTATTTTAAATCTAACAACATGGCTTCTTCCCAAGATGCATAAAAATCAAAATCGTTGCTTGCTTTTTGAGAATCATCGCCACCAAACAATGAAAAACGTTTTCGTTTAGTTTCGTTGTAAGTAGTGATTGAGTTGATTTGTCCACGATCTGTTTTTTTAAATGTCGCGTGAATTTGTGACCCCCCGCGACCTTGGGTTCCTTGGATGAGTAGGGTAAAAAACTCATTAAAGTATTCATCCATATTTCCTGGAATAAAAAAGTTAACAAACCCTTGAGGTATTATATAGAAAAAATTTCCGTTAATTTCCTTTTTTCCAATTCGTACAAAATGTCCGTCGAGTGTATCCGATTGTTTCTCAAACGTTGTTTTGAGTTTATACTCCAAGTTTTGGATTTTTACAGTAATTCCAAAGGATTTGATTTCAAAATCGCCTAAAAACCGAATTTCTTTTGATGAAAGAAAATAATCCGGAGGAGGATTCACTGGGAAATGAAATTGGATGGTTTTACCTTGATTGGTAATTTTTAATTTATGGGTCGGATTGAATCTGTCCCAAATTTCAAGGTTCAATTTGGTTTTCTCTAACCGTGAGCCCGTTCTTTGGTAGAAACCTGGAAATTTCGCTTTTGTATCTTCATTGATAGTGAATTCTAAAGTTTGCCATTCTGCATTTTCGGTAACATGGCACTGCATAGCATTACATAGGAATTGTAAGTTTTGTGATTTTGACTTTAATGTTTGATATGCGTTGTGATCATTGATAGCTAAAACAAAATCATTTAACCATTTAAAAAAGTCTCTTGGTTGATAACCATTTAGTTTGTGAATGATTTTTCTTTCGACCGTATAGATTTCCCTTTCGTCCCAAAGTTTTGGAGTGAATATAACTTTTGCTAAATAATCATATTTAGGTGGTTCTGGTTCATTCCAATGGAGATTCCAATTTTGTTGGTTGTCTATGTTTCCATAGAGTGAAAGATAAGGGTAACCTTCGGCTGTTCTTTGTAATTGGGCTTCGTTTTCTTCACTAAGACTACCTGCTAAAGCAGAAAGTAATATTTCATTTTTAGAAGTAGATTTAATGGAGCGCTGTAAGTGATCGTATCCTTTCCAGAACTGATAGTAGTTTAGATTTTTTTGAAAACAATTCGTAAAAGAAAAAAATACTAATGTAAAGAATAGAGTTTTTTGAAGGTTATATTTCTTTTTTAAGAATACCATATATTTCCTGAATCAGATTTTCATCCATTTTTTCCTGAGAGGTAGATGAAATCAATTTGCCTGATTTGTTAAAAATTCGTAAGTAAAATTCGCCTTTAGTTAGACCAACTGCAAGATGACCTTTGCGATCCAAAAGAATACTTTCGTATTGTTTTGTTTTGGACTCTTCTAAATAATCTTCCACTAATTTGTTTGTTTCTTGAAAATCTAGATAAAGTAGAAAATGAACTTTGTTACTATCTTTCCATAGCAAATTTTGCATTTTCCAATATAGTTTTCGGCCTTGTTTTCGACAAAGTTCTAAGTCACGAAGAAAACATCCCATTAAAACAACAGGTTTTCCTTTCACAGAACTTTCAGAATACGATTGCCCATATTGGTCCTTCATCTGAAATTGTGGCATGGGCTGTGCTTCCCAGTTTTCGTGAGATATGAATACCACTGCTAAAAGAAATATTACAGATCGCGACACAGATTTTAGCCTATTCATAAATCCATTAACGGCAAGTGCAAAAATTTTCTGCGTTTTGATTCTATTTTTTTTTGTATTCGGTTGTTCTAGTTTTTCAAGAAAAATCAAATTAATTGAATCTTCTGCTTCTATTGCGTTTTTCGAAGTGGAAGAAGAGGAATGGAAAAAAATATTTCCAACCGAGATATCTTTACTTAAAATTAACGCTAATAATTTTAATGAACTAACCACTGTATTAAAATCCATTCAATACAAACGTGGTGTCCTTGCGTATGAAGATTGGGATGTCTTGGTTCCGGAATCCTACCTTCCTGATATTCAAAAGTTTGCTGAAAAAATTGGAAAAAACGAAGAGCCAAAGGTATACCTTTGCATTTTGAAATTAGATGATATTCTTTCACCTAATGTTAAAATTTTAAAAACCAGTTTTTATTTCCTAAGTACTAAAAATGGTTTGGTATTATTGTTTCATGAAATGAATACGAATATAACGTTCCAAACACAATATTCTTTTGAGGATTGGGTGATTTTTCATCCTTCACTAATTCAACCAATTTACAGACCCGAACTTTGGTTGCGTGATAAGTATCAGACAAGTTTGTACAAAGACAAAAGTAGAAGTAAAAATGCAATTTATGGAAATATTATTATTTTTAATGTTCCAGAGTTAATACCAAACCCTCCTCTTTTTCGTTACCCAAAGGAAGATGAAAATAATCTGCCGTTGGAACCGTGGAAGACAGTACCTGAAAAATTAAAGGCATTAGAAGAAATGCGAAAAAACAAACTTATCACTGATGAAGAATTTGATCGTAAAAAAACGGAACTTTTAAAAGAATTTTAAATTCCATCTCCATGAATGAACTCTTGGATAAAACGATCGTTCTCTGGAGCCTCGTCAGAAGATTTTTCTAAAAGTTGTTGTTTCTCATATAATTTGTTAATGAGTTGCTGTTGGGTTTCCACTTTTTCCAACAAGACAGAAAAAACTTTAGCAATGGGATCTGGCATTTGATTATGCTCTAACATTTGTTCTACGCTATCTGATGCAACATCGCCCGCTTTGACTACTTTTCCTGGAATACCGACCACAGTACATCCTGCAGGAACATTTCGCATCACAACGGAACCAGCACCAACCCGAACATGGTCTTCTACAACAATGTTTCCGAGCACTTTGGCACCCGCACCAATCACAACGTTTTTCCCAATGGTTGGGTGACGTTTACCAGATTCCTTTCCGGTTCCTCCAAGGGTCACTCCTTGAAAAATTAAGGAACCACTGCCAACGATGGCGGTCTCACCAATGACAACCCCAGAGCCGTGATCGATAAAAACTCCTGCTGCAATTTTTGCGCCGGGATGGATGTCGATTCCTGTCAAAAACCTGCTAATGTAGTTCACAAGTCTGGGAATGATGGGTAAGCGAAGTCTATAGAGTAAATGTGCAAATTTATGAAGCCAAAGGGCATGGAGACCAGGGTAACAAAGGACAATTTCCAAATAGGATTTTGCCGCAGGGTCAAATTTTTTGATAATTTTTATATTTTCAAACATTGATTAAATGGTTTTAGAATTACTATTTAGACGAGTCAACTTTTCCAAGAGTTGGGAAAGATTTAATGGAACTAAAGTTTGGAGAGCGTACAGAAAATCCACTTGTTCAGTGGATTGAAATGACCCAAATTTAGGAAGAAGATTTTCCCATCGCAAGCTTTACCAAAACGAATCAACTTTGTCAATGTTATCGGAAATGACACAGTTTTTCCAAAAGATCAAAAACTGAGTTTGCATCTGAATCTAGTTCAGAGTCTAAAGATTGATTCAAATTTCTGATAAAGACTGGGTTTATCATTGATTCTATTACTCAGTTATTTATCCTTTCGAGTAGAAATAAATTTCTAGGTTGTTCCGAATTTGGAATCAAAAAAAACATTACACATCCTTTTATTCATTCTCACATTTTTTACCTTAACTTATTCTGATATCTTTTTAAATCCACAAGTGCCTCAAACATTAGAGAATTATAAACTAATGTTTTTAGAGAATTGGCCCTATTCCGTGTCACTTCTTTTCATTTTATTAGCGCATGAAATGGGACATTATTTACCGGCTCGGTTTTATGGTGTCAAAGCGACATGGCCTTATTTTATTCCATTACCTGTGGGTCCCATTGGAACTATGGGCGCGGTCATCCAAATTAAACAGCAGATTCCCGATAAAAAAGTATTATTCGATATTGGGATTGGTGGACCAACGGCAAGTTTAGTACTTTCGATGATTGCTTGGTTGGTTGGAATTAGCCTTTCGAAAGTAATAGAAATACCGGCAAATTTTGACAGGTCAGGTTTTTTGTTTTTTGGAGATAGTCTGTTCACTTATTTTACGAGTCAGTGGATATTAGGGCCTATCGATTTTTCTACAATGGATATTCAGGCTCACCCCTTGGCAAAAGCAGGATGGGTAGGTCTTTTAATTACGGCAGTAAATTTACTGCCCTTTGGACAATTAGACGGTGGCCATGTCATTTATTCTATGTTTGGCGAAAGTTACCGAAAATGGATTCATATCCTATTCTCTGCTTTTCTGGTATTTGCATTAATTCATTTTACCTGGTTACTTTGGGGTTTCATTATTTATTATGTGGTTAAAGTGGAACATCCTTTCATACGTGATTCCGTTGTTGGAATTGGAAAAACGCGTTTTTATTTTGGTGTTATCATGTTAGTATCATTCCTAGTAATTTTCGTACCAAAACCAATCATCTTAGGATCCGAATTGGAAGAATCTTCTTTACTCATGGATATTTTTCGTCTGATAACCAATAACATCGGGTTCAATTAATGATTCGTTTTTTAATATTTTTACTGATATTTATTTCCTCTGGAATTTTTGCTCAAGAGAGTAAAGAATACAAACTTACTGATAAAGCTTATGGTCTTGCTTGGGACGGAGTCAATTTTTGGTACATTGATACTAACAGGCGTGCGATTATAAAAATCAACGAAATCGGGGAACAAGAGATTTTTAATTTAGGTCTAGCAAACCTTCGTGGCATTAGTTTTGATACACGAGAAGGCAAACTCCTAGTAGTAGCCCCAAAACAGATTTTAAAATTGGATCCTAACTCAGGGGGGATAACAGACAAAATCCAAATCCCACTCTCTAACGTGGCTGGAATTGCAAGTGTAGGAAATTATTATTATATTTTAGATTTGGATTCCGGAAAAGTGCAAATTTATGACCAGTCTTCCTCTCTTATGATCGGTGGATTTTTTACAGACCGCACAAGACCACGTGATATCTGTTATGGGAGAGATTCCTTATGGATATCTGATTCAGCAGATAATAGTATCTATCGATATGATACCAAAACAGGGAAAATTACAGGTTCTATTAAAACAAACTTACGTTCGATACGTGGAGTTTTGTTAAGTGGTTCAAAACTCTGGGTTGTTGACCGAGAAAATAAAGAAATCAAAAATATTCCCTTCATTGAAACAGAAAGGTTCATTGCCTCTGGTGAAGAAGAATACAATTTGGAAGTATCTTTAAAATTCAAACTAGACTCTGTTTCTCTTTCCAAAGCTCAGATTGCCATCCTCCATCCACCTTCAAATGAACAACAAAGAATACGTGGTGTTAAATTTACAGATGGAACTTACCAACCCTCTTTCATTCAAAGAAATCGGGTACATCTGAAAAAGTTATCCATCGAAGATTTACCGGGAGAACAAATCATTAAGTATAAGTTTTCGTCAAAAAATCAGTTTATCAAATATTACGTAACAGATGAATACTTAGATAAAGAAGCAGCGTATCCAAATGATGTTACTTCTTTTTATGAAAAAACCAATGAAGAGTTAAAATTTTTACCAAGAGATTATTTGGACGCGATTTTCCAGGCTCGTCAAACTAGTATTAGTTTAAATGATTTTAAAGAAAAAATGAAAGAAATGGGAGTTCCTATCCAGCCATTTCGAATGATTCGTTTTGAAAAAGGAAAACCAAAATCCATTCAAGATTCAGTATCTATTTTTCTTTTAAGTTATGGTTGGATCCCCATTGCAGATTTGGGTTTGGGCAGTAATACGGACAAACGATATTTTGAAAAAAAAGAAACTGACTTAATTTTATTCCAAAGTTTGAATTCCAAACCATCCGTTTCTCCTGTATACTTTCGTAAAGATGCCAATTCTGAATGGGAAAATTTGCCTGCAGAAATCACTTATAAGATTAAGTAGGCTATCAGTTATCTGTCTATTGGCCTGTTCTGCACTGGGACAAAAAGTAGATTCCTTGTTTGTAGATAAAACATTAGAAATGGAAACAAAATTTCGAGATCTAGTTGAATCTACTTGGATACAATATCCAAAATTAGGATTATCTTGTGATAAGGAAATTTCTTATCACAAGTTTTATTGTAAAATCCAAACGATTTTAAGTTTTCGTAAACTTTCGGAATACCTTGGAATTCCAATTTTTGTATCCGGCCCGCATACAAAATATTATTTAGAATTGAACTCACCAAATGACTTTGGACATTATCATCCTGAATTTCCTATAAAACTAAGAGAGTTCCTACTTCCCGCAAAAACTAACAAATCTTTGTATACGATAACTTTACCAATTTACGAACTTTCGCTTCGAAATATTGCACGTGAGTTTTTTGTTGTTTACCAAAAACTTGATTCGAACCCCAAATTTTTTAAAAAAGAAGCAGATCGTTACTTGATGTTAGTGGAAGAAAATAGATTGGATCCTTACTACTTAGATCGATTCATTTTATTTTTGTATCCTGCTTTTACCGACAATGAAGACCCTGAAGAATCATCACGATTTGTATATAGAAAGGGAGATGAAACCATTGATGCTCAAGTAGTAAAAGAACTTGTTGGATTTTGGATTCGTAGAAAGGCAGATGGAACTGATACTGACTTTGTATTAGGATTAATTGATCTGTTAAAGTTGTACGATCCGGAGTTTTATCAAAACCGGATAATGATAACTTCTAATTAATTTTTATCCCAAGATATCTTTTACAGCATCTATCACATCTTTTTCATCAGATTTCGTCATTCCAGCAAACAAAGGTAAAGATACTGATTTGTCATACATAGAACAAGCATTTGGATATTCTTTGCGATTGTATTGAAAGGTTTTTTTATAATATGGGTGTTCGAAGATAGGAATGAAATGTAGGCTTGTTCCAATATTTCTCTCTTTTAATTCTTCTACTAATGTATCGCGTCCTACTTTCGCAATTTTTGGATCTAATTCAATTCGATAGAGATGCCAACTATGAATTCCATTTGGATCTTCTTTTGGAAGTTTAATTCCTTTAAGGGAAGAAAACTCTTGGTTGTAATGTTTTGCAATTTCTGTCCTACGTTCCCAAAATCCGTGAGATTCTTTTAACTGCACAACACCCAAGGCAGCGGCAATGTCGGTCATATTGTATTTATATCCTGCATCAACTACTTCGTAGTACCAACCCGGTCTGTTAAACGCATCACGGTTAATACCATGAAGTCGCATTTTACGAATTCGTTCAGCTGCCTCTTTATGAGAAGTGGTGACCATCCCTCCTTCTCCTGTTGTGATTCCTTTTGTTGCGTAAAAACTAAACACTGTGAAATCGCCCCAGTTTCCGATCATTTTATTTTTATGAACTGCCGGAAATGCATGAGCTGCATCTTCGATAACATACAAATTATATTCTTTTGCGATTTTGAGAAGTCCTTCCATATCGCATGTATGCCCTGCTAAATGGACTGGCATAATTGCCTTGATGTGTTTTCCGGTTTTTTTACTTTTGAGTTCTTTCCCATTCCATTTGCATTTGGATTCAATGGTTTCCTTTAACGTTTCTGGTGTCATTAGATTGTGAATGCTATCAACATCAGTTAAAATTGGCTCGGCACCGAAATAACAAATCACTTCTGTAGTCGCTGTAAAAGTAACTGAACTGGTTATTGCTGCGTCCTCAGAAGTTAGGCCAATGGCTTCTAAGGCTAAATGTAAGCCGGCAGTGGCGGAATTCACCGCAATGGCTTCTTTACTACCAACAAAGTCGCCAAACTCCATCTCAAACTGTTTGACTTTGGGGCCGGAAGTAACCCAACCAGATCGTAAAACTTGGGCAACTTCTTCAATAGCATCCTCGGAAATTGATGGAAGTGCAAACGGTAGAAAGGTTTTGCGAGATGTGAGCATATTCATTTATACGACATAATTCGGAAAAAATTTCCAGTCTTTTCCGCCCCCGAACATCCTATCGACGGGATTTTTCAAACCTAAATAGGGATTTTCACCTGGTCTTTAAAAATCTACTTGTAGATACCCACTCATTTACCCATTCTTTCCTGGAACATGGAAGTTCCTTTTTCTGAGATTCTAAATCGTATTGCAGTCATTGACCGTGACATTGCAGAGCTCAATCGCCTAAAAAGTCGGCTACCGGCTGACAGGCCGTACTCTCCAACCATCCAACTTACTTTTGATAAACAAATAAATACGCTTTTAAACGAGCGGGTTTCCTTGATGGAGCTTCCAATCCTCCATCCCCCACTTTGGCTCTTGTCCAAAGAAGGGTTGGAGCAAGCCGCAGAACCTTCGGTTCTTAAAGAAAGGAAATCCTTACTTGCTGGGGATTTGTCTGTCCCACATCCGAATGAACAGGATGTCATTAATTTCATTCGCGAAATTCCCAAAACGGAAGTGCACCTCCATTTGGAAGCTTGCGTTAATAAGGAAACCTTAAAGTTTCTTTATAAAAAGAATGGTATCGAAGTAACCGACAAAGAGTTCGAAGACAAATATAATTTTAAAGATTTAAATGGATTCATCCAAGTATTTTTCTTTGTTCAAGGTGCAGTAAAAGAAGCCTCAGACCTCGGATATTTTATTGATAGTTTAGCTGATTATTTACGTTCAAATAACATTGTTTACTGTGAGGCATTCTTTGCTCCGTCTAAGTTCATTCAAAATGGATTGGATTTTGATGAAATGGTAGAAGTGATGGTCAATCGCATTCGTCAAATCGAAGTCAAAGATGGAATCACCATTCGTTTGTTAGTTGACGTGTCTCGTTCTTTCGGTCCAGAAAATGCGATGAACAATCTCAAACGAGTATTGGGATTAAAACATAAAGAAGTCATAGGAATTGGACTTGGCGGTGCTGAACTTATGGGACCTGCTAAAGATTATTCGGAAGTTTTTAAGGTAGCACGAGAATCTGGTTTACGATGTGTCGCTCACTCTGGTGAAGATGATGGACCTTGGGCGATTTGGGATGCGGTCAATCTCTGTAAGGCAGAAAGAATTGGTCACGGCACTTCTGCGATCCAAGATCCAGAGCTTGTTCGTTACATGAAGGAAAACAAAATTCCAATAGAGATTTGTGTAACTTCCAATGTGTTTACTGGAAAATATGTTCGTAAGGAACAAAACCATCCAGTTCGCTATTATTACGACCAAGGTTTGATGTTGTGTATCAATACGGATGATCCAGATATCTTTAATGTTAATCTTACGTATGAATTTTTTAAACTCTATCGGTTTTTAGATTTTTCAATCGATGAAATTATAGATTTGGTGAGACAGGGTGTGCTTTGTACCTTCCATCCAGAAAAAGATTCTTTATGGAAGTCAATGGAAGAAAAAATAGATCAAATTAAATTAAAATACAATTTGATTTCTGAAAAACAAGTAACAGCTGTTTAATTTCGATTCTAATCAATTCTTTTAAATAAAAAGTTTGAATTTATCGAAATTCAATGGGTATATCATTTGAAGTTTTTCTGATATAGCCTTCATTTGTGAGTTTTTGGTTTTTAAATCTTTTGAAATAAAATTTATTACCAACAATTTGAGTGAATTGTTCTACTGAGGTGGTAGTATCTTCAGTTTTTTCATCAAGAATAGGATCGTGAAGCTCACATTTGTATGTTTTGTAGGTACACGAATCTACCCATTCGATACATTCTACAAAATAGAAATTTGGATATTCTCTAAAAGTATAAATTTTGTTTTTAGTATAAATAATTTTTACATCAGTAATATTAAATTTACCCGCAATTGGGTAAGTATATTCAAATACACCTAGTAGTTTTTTTTGACACTCAAGTTTGATTGTATTTTTGTTTAAATTGATTGCCTCAGTTTTAAATGGAAAAAGAAAATTTAAAGAAATAATTAAGAGAACAGAAATTTGATTTTTATTCATTTTGAAATAGTTCCTCAAGGTTATTTTTTAGTCATCGAATTAAATGTAAGTTATATTTTCGGGAAATTAGATATTTAAAAGCAGATTCAACGGATTCAGGAATAGAGGTTTCAGATTGAAAACCTAATTTCGAGTTTACAATAATTCTTTGTAAATCACCAACAGTTTCGTTTATAATCATATAAAGATTGATATATTTATGAGGGGCTTCCATTAATGAGTAGTTAGGCGCAGAAATTCTAAATTGGTTCTCTGGCCATTGTTTGTCTAAAGCCAACCTAATTCTTAAAGTCATAGAAGGTTTTTGAATCGCAATTACCGAGTTTACCTTAATATTCATTTTGTTTAACAAAGATTTAGTGAATTGAATATTTTCACCTGTGTTGGTAGATTGATTTTCGATGAATACATCTTGTATAGGTATGCCTTCATTCGTTGCAAACTTTGCAAAAGAATCAGCCTCCGAATCAGTGAATATATTTTTAGTAAAAAAGTTAAGTCCCCCCGAAAATAAAATTCGATTTGCATAACCATTTTTGTATAGATCTACTGCATACTTTGCAATTCTAATGTCATGGCTACATAGGACAAAAATTAAATCTGCTTTATTAAGATCATCTATTTGAGTGAGAAAATCCCAAATGATTAAAGCAGATTCCAAATCAGTATCAGAAATTTTTTTATTTGTGATTAACAATGATACAGATTAGCTTACTGCTTCTTTTAATGTAGCTATGTCTATTTTTTTCATTTTTAACATGGCTTGCGTGGCACGTTCTGCTTTGATTGGATCTTTGTGCGAAATGAGTTGTAAAAGAATTTTCGGAGTTACTTGCCAATACATACCAAATTGATCTTGAAGCCAGCCGCACATACTTTCTTTACCGCCATTGGATAAAAGTGCGTTCCAATAATAATCTACTTCTTTTTGAGTTTCTACACTGATCATAAACGAAACTCCCCAGGTGAACTTAAAATCTGGTCCACCATTGTATGCCTTAAACTTTTGTCCGTTTAAAATGAACTCTCCTTGCATGGGGTTCGCAGTAATAATTTTGGATTTTTTAAAAACAGATGCATAAAACTTTGCAACCTCTTCGATGTTTGCGTTAAACATAAGAAAAGGGGAAATGCTGTGAGTAGGATTGGCTCGATAATCTAATTTTTTATTTATTATCTTTGTTTTGCTGCTTTTCTTCTTCTTTGGCGCTGCCATAGATATTTCCTCAAATCACTTTGTTAAATTATTCATTTTTCTTGAAATCTATCAGGTTAAACGAAATAATCTAAATGGTAATAACAATCTTACAATAATAAATTATTGAAAGAAAAGGAAAATCGAGATTCGATTCTCTTGGGAATAGAAACCTCGGGTCAACAATGGTTCATGCTTTAATAAACTCTAACTTAGAATTTTGGTTCTCCCAATAAAAACCAAGCCTTGATTATTCTTACATTTTCGATTTCATAAATGGCTAATACTTCAATTGTTCCTTTTCCTTCAGGAAAATTTCTAGTAACCATTTCATGGTCTACAATTTTCCCGTTGAAGGAAGTTCTAGAAATTAATTTTGCAAAAAGGTCTGGCTCCTGAAATCGAATTATATGCCTATCTTTAATTTGATCAATTCCATCTGCTAACAAAGTATCCGGATGGAGGAATATTTTTGCATTTTTATCCCAACATTCTAGAAACAAATGTATGTCTTTATTGTTATAGGCATTTAATTGGGTTTCGATTAAGTTTAAATTTGTTTCTTCATTCATAAAAATTATCAATTAACAATGATAACATAAGGTAGAGCAATGGTTTCTCTAAAGATAGAATAGAAATCTCTGATTTCAAAATAGCGAGCATAGGAAGATTTGACATTTTGGAATCCAGTTTTTCAAAAGATAATTTTGTTTAAGATGATTTTTGAAATTATCATTTCGATTGAGTTTTTTTCTCTAATATGGCGCCCAATGTTATTGCAAAAAACAGTATTGAAAGATAACGAAATCCGATTTGAATAAAGTAAACATCTATTGGCATTTTAGACATTGGCAGTAATATTAGTATGTCTAAAATCCAGTTAAGCAAAATCCAAGAAATCCCAATGATGATTCCTTCTTTTATATAATTAGAATCAACTAACAAAAAATATCGAAACAATAAAAAACAACCACTTAGAGATCCAACAACAATCATAATTGTTTTGAAAAGAAATAAGTCTATTTGCAGCGAACCTTCTTTTGAAAAAAAGAAAATTGAGATAAAAAACGGCACAAACCAACTCATAAAACCAAATCCTAAATTCCATTTTATTGCTTTCATAACTATAAAACCTCTTTATCTTAATCAGATCTGCTTTGCAACGATTCGTCTGCTATAAAAAGGACAAATTTCAGTTTTCGAAGATAAGAATAGATTGACAATAAATGATTTAATATTAAACTATCCAAAGAGAGGGTCGGAATGACAAAATTCCGAATACAAAATGAGCTCAGCAGAAATTAAAGAGAATTCAAATTTTTTGAAAAATTCCACCATACTTCCTTCTCTTTTTTTAGGACATGGCAGCCCGATGAATGCCATTGAAGAAAATGAATTTGTGGAAGGTTTACGTAATTTGGGTAAAACTATTCCGAAACCTAAGGCCATTCTTTGTATTTCTGCGCATTGGGTAACCGATGGGACATTTGTAACTGCAATGGAAAATCCTTCCACCATACATGACTTTGGTGGCTTTCCAAAAGCATTATTTGATGTACAATACCCTGCTCCTGGTAGCCCTGAACTTGCAAAAATAGTTCAGTCGTTGGTAAAAACTCAAAATGTAAAATTAGATTATGAATGGGGATTGGATCACGGAGCTTGGAGTGTGATTAAACATATTTATCCAAATGCAGATATTCCTATAGTTCAGTTAAGTATGGATTATAAAACATCGCTTGAAGATCATTTTCAGCTAGCTAAAGAATTATCTTCGCTTCGAAACCAAGGTATACTTATTCTTGCCAGTGGGAATATTGTACATAACTTGCGTATGGTGGCCTGGGACAGATTAAACGATGTATATGGATTTGACTGGGCTCTTGAAGTGAATCAAAAAGTTAAAGATTGGATTTTGTCGGGAGATTATGATTCATTAATTCAAATACGAAATCATGGAAAAGAATTTGAATGGGCCATCCCAACAGCGGAACACTATTTGCCATTGTTATACACATTAGGAACAAAATTTGATTCTGACACCGTATCATTTTTTAATGATAAACCAGTGGCAGGAGCATTGACAATGACTTCTGTAAGATTAGATTCTTAATAGAAACGGACGAGGACTAAGGTATAAATAAACATGGAAAAACCATTAGAATTCTTAATTCGAAAACCTAAAGTTTCGATCGAAAAACCCCCTCTCCTCTTATTGTTACATGGAGTTGGTAGTAATGAAGAAGATTTGTTTTCCTTATCAAATTATCTACCAGATTCTTTTCTCGTTGTTTCTCTCCGTGGCCCTTTAATTTTAGGCCCTAATAGTTACGGTTGGTATGAAGTATTATTCACAGCCGGCCAACCTAAGATTAACTTAGAACAAGAAAGACAAAGTAGAAAGTTATTATTAGAGTTTTTGGTTTATCTAAAATCAAATTACCAATTTGATGAATCCAATGTTTGGATTGGTGGTTTTAGCCAAGGAGCCATCATGTCTTATTCTTTGGGCTTACTTTATCCAGATAAATTCAAAGGAATCATCGCGTTAAGTGGAAGGTTGTTGGAAGAGAATAAGGAAATAATTAATGTTACAGAAGAATTATTAACAAAGAAGATTTTTATTTCTCACGGTACCAATGATCGAGTTCTTTCGATTGAATATGCACGTTCAGTAAGGCAATATTTGGAATCAATTGGAATTCGGCCTCATTATCATGAATATGAAGAAGGTCATAGCATCAACCGGGAGATGCTAAAAGATTTGATTGAGTGGTTGGAAAAAAATCTTTGATTTAAATTTTGATAAAGTTGGCAGTGTATGTCCTGCCTTTTCCGAATACTCGGTTTAGACGCAATCCAGTTGGTAACAGAATCTTTTCAACGTTTGCGAGGGATAGGGAGTCCGGGTCACCAGCTTGTTCAGATATTGAAACAATTGCATTTGTTTTTAACACTCTAAACATTTCCTTTGCATAACTGTTAGGATCTGAAATTTCTCCAAGAACCGTAACAAGATAAATCTTATCAAAATGATTATCAGGAAAAGGAAGAGAATCCTTTTCAGTAAGTGATAATTCTACATTTTTTATCCCTTTTCGGTTCATCCGGCTTCGTGCTTTTTCAAGCATTTCTGGCTGAATGTCTGCAAGATAAAGTTTTCCTTTTGGAATTCTTTTGGCAATGAAGGGGCTAAAATATCCAGGTCCACATCCGAGTTCCAAAACGATAGAATCATCTTTAAGATCCAATCGATTTGCTAGTTTCGCTGGTGATAAGTATAGGTTTCGGAATGGAAGAAGTAACATCCATGCCATTTGCGAAGGATACAATCCCTTACCGACTAATCTTTGAATCACATTTTGTTTTTCGGCCATGAGATTATACCCTTTTCTAATTTGATTTAGGAATCCACTTTCTATAGAATTTCCATTTAAAATGACACGATTGGAATCAATCGATAATTCCCAATCGTTTAAAGATGAGCGGAATTCTTTCCAAATATGGTTTGATTTGGAAAATTTCATCCAGGTCACTTTCTTTGAGGATGGCAGAACATCTTGGATCTTGTTTTAAGAGGTCGCGAAGATTTTTGGATTGGTCTGCCCATACTGCCATTGCATTTTCTTGAACGATGAGGTAAGCATCTTCTCTTGAGATTCCACCTTTTTCAATCAACCACAACAATACTTTTTGTGAGAAGATAAGTCCACGAGTTACGTTTAATGTACGTTCGGTGGCATCTGGATATACATGAAGGCCTTTTAAAACAAAGTTCATTTTTTCCAAAATATAATCGAGTGCGATGGTGGAGTCAGGAAGGACAATTCGTTCGGCAGATGAGTGAGAAATGTCCCTTTCATGCCAAAGTCCTACGTTTTGTAAACCTACGTTTACGTTCGAACGAATGACTCGGGAGATCCCAGAAATTCTTTCGCAAACCACAGGATTTCGTTTGTGAGGCATCGCCGAAGATCCTTTTTGGCCTTTGGCAAATGGTTCTTCTACTTCACGTCCTTCTGTTTTTTGTAAAAGACGGATTTCTGTTGCCATACGATCCAAACTCGCTGCAACCACACCAAGTACGGACATATAAAAAGCATGACGGTCACGTGAGATGACTTGAGTAGCAATCGGATCAACGGTTAATCCAAGTTTGGTTAAAACGTATTCTTCAATTTCTAAATCAATATTGGAATAAGTTCCGACAGCCCCAGACAATTTACCTACGGCAATTTGAGCCCTAGCATCTTTCATCCGATCTAGGTTACGAGTCATCTCAGCATAAAAGAGAGCAAACTTCAGTCCAAGTGTCATTGGTTCTGCATGGATTCCATGAGAACGTCCGATACAAGGAAGGTCTTTGTACTCTTTTGCTTTTTCTTTTGTTGTTTCTAAAAGCGTTTCGGTGCGTTGGATGAGAAGGTCCATCGCTTGTACCATTTGCACACAAAGTGCAGTGTCACCAACGTCACTGGATGTCAGTCCAAAGTGAACATGACGGCCTGCTGGTCCTATATAAGAGTTTAAGTTAGTCAAATAGGCGATTACATCATGGTGAACTTTAGATTCTATTTCTAGAATTTCATCCACGTTGAATTTAGCCTTTTGTTTGATGGTTTCTAGGTCCTCTTTGGGAACTTCTCCGCGGTTGGCGCGGGCTTCGCAGGCATAAATTTCAATATCTGTCCAAATTTTAAATTTGTTCTCTAATTCCCAGATGGCAGAAATCTCTGGATGGCTGTAACGATCGATCATAAGGGCAGTCTTTCATTAGAAACTTCTCTTTCAACTGGGAATTTTACGATTGCCGAACGATGTTCGAAATTCAAGTTTAGAATCTAGTAATAAATCCTAGGGGGGCATATGTCCAAAGAATTCGAAGGAAAAGTAGCACTGGTAACGGGAGCTGCCTCTCCCATTGGTTTGGGAAGAGCAATCGCAAACCGAATCGCATCGCATGGTGCAAGTTTGGTGCTTGTTGATTTGAATCAGGAAAAAATTGAAGAAGCTGCAAGAGAAGTAGAAGCAAAATTTGGTGTGAAAGCAATTGGAGTTGCTTGTAACGTAACAAAGCCAGAAGACTGTGACGCTGCTATCAGCAAAACGAAAGAAGCTTTTGGAAAATTAGATTTTCTTGTGAACAACGCGGGAGTTTTGAAAGACAATCTTCTCATTCGTATGTCTGAACAAGAATATGACTTTGTAATGGATGTAAACTGTAAGGGAGTTTTCCTTATGACTAAATCCGCAAGTAAACTCATTCTAAAATCTGACTCTGGTCGAATCGTAAACATTTCTTCAGTTTCTGGATTAACAGGCCAACCTGGCCAAGCAAACTACTCCACTTCCAAAGCGGGTGTGATTGCGTTAACTAAAGTTTCTGCTCGTGAATTTTCTGGAAGAAACGTTCTAGTAAATGCAGTTTGCCCTGGATACGTGCAAACAGAAATGACAGGAACTCTTTCTAAAGAAGTACAAGACAAGTTGACAGATCCTTCTGTAATCCCACTCAAACGTCCGGGAAAACAAGAAGAGATTGCATCTGCTGTGAAATTTTTCTTAAGCAATGATGCATCTTATATCACTGGAACTTACCTCCGTGTAGACGGTGGTGCGGCTATCGGGATGTAGATTTTTTATCCTTTGCCTTAGGTGCGATTGAAATTGGTTTTACCGCCTTTTGCACCTTAGGCGAAGAAGATTTGTTTTTTGTTTCTTTTGTATTCTTTTTATCTTTTATCGTATCTGTGTTTTGATTGTCCGAAGGTTGTTTTTTCTTTTCTTCCGGGACTGGTGGTGTTTGGATTTCATAATCATACCTAACGGTAGAACTCCAATTTCCTGCAAAGTCTCTGACACTCGCAAGCACCGTATGTTTTCCTGGTTCATATAAAATCTCTGGTTCAAAGATTTCTAACCGCCCATCTTTAGGGAAAAATTCAGCTTTGCCGGGAATTCCATCCACAGTGATATCAAAGCCGTCTGGCATAATTCCTGATCCAACATCCACAGCTTTTAGATACAAAGCGAAGTCTTCCCTTGGATAAACAGTTTTATTCATTAACTCGTGTAAGTAAATATTGGGTGGAGTTTGGTCCGAAAGGACCACAAACATTCCCGTTTTGCGTAACCTTACTTTAAAAAACTGACCCCAAGAACTAAAAGAAGATCCATTGATTTTTTTAACATTTCCATCAGCCAACACTTCATATAAGTCCGCTGAATTAATATCTTTGGATTTAGGAACTTTGACATAAAGGTCATAACCTAAATTAAAGTCCTTAAAATCAGGTCCGATTTTATAAACACTAGAAAGTTGATTCAAACCTTGTGTTTTAATTTGAATTTGTTCTTGGGCCTCGATATCAAAAAAAGCTTTAGAATAAACAGCATTCACAGGAAAAAACAATTCCACTTTTGTATCTTTGGATTTAAAGGTTGTATATCGATCATAGTATACATTGTATTTCCATTCCTTAGTGACAATATGACTATAATCACCTTGGTCTTTTAAAATATAAAACGATGCAAAGGACATCTGGCCACCCATACCTGTTGCACGGATTGTAATCTCTTTTGGTTCACCAATTCGCATCTGTTCGCTATCAAGAAGTCCCTGTTCTCTTCCATTACTTCTCATACCTAAAAGATCATTTCCATCGCGCGTGTGCAAATAATAGGAAAATGGGTTTCCATTGGGTTTACTAACTGAACTGTCATATAACAAAACATTTTTTCTAGTATGTTCTTTTAGGATTTTTGATAGTTGGAAACCTTGTAAGACATTTTCGCCAATTAACATGTCTAAGGTGAATATTCCGAGACGATTACTATTTGATTTTTGATGAATTGCAATTTGAATTCCCACTTTACCTTGGATAAAAAGAGTGGGTGACTCAGATAATTCAAACCGGTTTCCGCCGGTTTCATAAAAAGGAATTTCAACCGTTTCATTTCGTCCATTGATAAAAGTACGTGGCGTTTGCGGAGTGATTCGTAGCGCATTGAATACAATTTGTTCCGCAACATTGTATCCTAAACCATAATGCACGGGATTATAATATACGTTGTCTTTAAATAGTTCAAAGTGAAGGTGAGGTGGCCCGACTCCCGTGTCGCCTGAAAATGCAATAGTCTCCCCCGCTTCAACTTCAACTGCTTCAGGAAGAGCAATATCAAAATCAGTTCTGTCTTTGTATCGTTTTGCCTGTTTTGATTTTAAAATTTGTTTGATAATTTTTTGAGAAAATTTGTGTAAATGACCGTAACGAGAAGTCATTCCATCATCATGTTGGAGAAATAACGCATAACCAATGCTAGTCCATCTTCTTTGTACGCGCGTGACTTTTCCTTTTGCTACAGCAACGATAGGAATACCAATCCTGCCTCCAGTAGAAAAATCTTGGCCCATATGAAAATGACCTGTTCTAAATTCACCGAAAGTGCCAGTGATGGAGTCATATCCTTTGACGGGCCAGACGTAGGGATTTTTTAAAACAAAACCTGGTGGAAAATCAGAGACAGATATTGCAGATAGCGGAAAGAAAAATAGGATAAGTACAAATACGAAAGAACGCAACATCAGATTTCAATTTAATTTTCGGCTCTTATGGTGAAAAGACTTATAAGAATCGAGGGGTGATTCTCATTTTCCCCTCGTTCTGATAAAATTTATTTAAAAACAGGTCTACGTTTTTCTTTGAGAGCAGTCATTGCTTCGAGTAAATTATCAACAACACCTGGTTGTTCAAAGGATTTGATAGTGTCCTTTTTATACTGCTCAAGGTGCGCAATGAGAGCACCATTCAATGTATTTTTTGTGGCCCGATAGGCCGCGGAAGGAACTTTTGAAAGTGTTTCTAATTTCTTTAAAGCGAGTTTACGAACCTCTTCGGGAGTTGGTGCCACTTCATCGATAAGACCAATTTTTTTGGCTTCTGCTCCTTTGTAAGTGGTTCCTTCTAAACATACCTCTGACCAATATCTTGGATCTACACACATACGAATGCGATCGATAAAACTTCCAGGAAGCGGAAGACCAACATTAACTTCTGTAAATCCAATTCTTCCTTTTCCATCCAACATATACTTAAAATCAGAAGCCACAGTGATCACGGCACCTCCACCCATTGCATGACCAGTCACTTCCGTTATAAGTGGTTTATCGAATTTTACAAGTTCACCAAAAAGAATGACAATTCCACCAACCTCATCAAGGAGTTTGTCTCTACTGGTGGAAAGTAAGTTATCCGCATCGAGGCCATTACAAAAAAATTTAGGATTATCTGTAGTTAAGATCACACCTCGTTTGGAAGGATCGGCTTTGATTTCATTTAAAATCTCACCAAGTTCTTTCATGTTTTGACCAGTGAGAGAATTTTGGTCGTTCATTTGAAAGCGAATGATTTCGCCTTTGCCGTTGGGAATATCGATGACTTCGCGTTTGTAATTCATTGGTTACTTCTTTTGTGTTATTTTTATTAATTAAGTTTGAGGGGAAGAATCCGTAGTATCAGAGTTAGGTGGATTATCAGTAATTTCTGTAGAAAGGTTTTGATTTTCAGCTTCATCTTGAGGATCTGTCGGAATTTCAATTTTGACTTGGCTTAACAAAGTAGGACTTTGTGCGGGTTCTTTACCAGTTTCCTTAATAAACTTTTCTTTTTTTTCTTTTTTACGTATCTCTTCTTTTTTTTGATCTTCCATTTTTACGTATTCATCGAATTCGTTGGGAGCCATAAATACTAACATTTTTTCATCATCAGCAGCATGTTCAATAAAAGCTCCCATGTGACGGCCTGCGATAAACACTACTTTTTCATGATTTAAAAAAAGTTTCATCACACGTTCGAATACTTCTACTTCCTCTTTGCCTAATTCAGGAACAACACGAACATCAAAACAAATACGTTCCGCTTGGATTGATTTTAAAAAATTAGGTGTGAATATTTTTTTGAATTCTGGAAATACGTATCTTTTGAGATTGGCACGACACTGAAATAAAACACGTCCGTGTCCTCTATCAACAACGACAAATGACATATTGTCTCTTGTTTTAGAAGACTCGCTAAACTTATACTCTTCAATATGTGAGTGAATACGATCTAAAAGAGGTTGTTTGATTAATGGTTTAACCATATAATCTGTAAATCCAAGAGCTTTGTGATTTGCTATGAAGTTAGAATCTTCCTTAGGAATCATAGCCAAAATAGGAATGTTATGTGTGATTACATCGCGGCGAAGTTCCAATACAAACTCTAACTCTTTTTTATCCTTAAAAGACAAACCCATTAATATGATATCTGGATTAGAGGATTTTACATATTCTTGTACTGTTTGAGAAAATTTTGTGATCACAACTCTTTGGCGTAAACCAAGGAAGATGTTTTCCAAATCCTGAGAGGAATTGGGATCGTTTTCAATCGCCATAATGAAATGCATAATGAATTTTAAATTAAACCTTCTTCGGAAGCAACCCGAAACAAATTCCCAACTTTCTTTTGTTTTTCTGACAAAATTTTATCTGTCAATACTTCTTTCACAGCATCTTCATGAATAGAATGCAGAAGTTCAAAATCTCTTTTATAATCCGATACAGTCATTTTTCCAAATAGAATATTGGCTTGGAACTGGTAAATTTGGTGTTCCATAAGAAATCGTAAAGTATCGTAATCCTCAACGGCTTCTGCAGTAATCACTGCCTCCCTGTTATCAGCTAGGCGTTTACAATAATCAATAAATGCCAAGTTGTCTAAAAATTTAATTTGGTCTTCTTCCATTTTGAATTTAAAACTGATAGGATCTAGTTTAAATTCTTTAATCATAATCCCAAGATCCAAAACGATTTGATGGGACTGACTTTTGACTCCAAAGTCGTCTGCTGCGAAACTCATCCCATGCGAATAGAATGCATGACACACATCCTTTAGTGGAAAGTGCGAGTCATCGTAAGGTTTTTCCACGAGTTCAAATCGTATGTTTTCAGGAAGTAGGTCTTTATTTTGGATGAGTTTTTTCAATCGATCCACTCGGTCCATTTGCGAAAAAGTATCAATTAATGATTGAGGAGAAATATTAAATTTTAATAATCCCGGTGCCCCTTCACATGCAATGATCAACTTTTCTAAAATCAAAAGTTCAATCCGGTTCAAGTCTTGGTCAGATGGAATATCATTGATTAGGTCTTTATAACCAATATAGGCGCCACCTCCAAGAAAAACTTCACCTCCTTTCACCGAATAGGTTTTGTCTTTCGGATTGAAGATGACAGTCGGTTGGATCATGGCTTCATGAACTGAACCAGAAATATAAGTATTGGCTTTATTGTAATAAGTCCAACTCCAACGAACTAGGTTATCGTTTAGATTTTTTTCAGATGATTTATAAAGTTCGTTATATATTTCATCACCATCTGATATAAAATTAGATTGTGTTCTAGAAACTCCAAAGTGAAAGGATGCGGTTTTATTTTGTAAACATTGTTGTTGGAATTTACCAACTGCATTTTCAATGTTCGGGAATCGTTCGATATCCCATTCAAAAAGGGGAGAGATACCCATAATCAAAATGTTTTGTTTTTCAATATGATGAAATCCAAAAGTAATATCTTCCAAATCCATACAGTTATAAAACTCAGTTCGAAGTAGATCTAAAAAATCAGTGAGTTCGATTCCAGTAATATTTTCAAAACGAATGAGGAAGAGAGGTTTCCCTTGGTTTTCTTGGATGAAATGTTCTTTGAATACATCCAAATCCTTCATTCCAAAATAATAGGGACCAGTTAAAAGTTGATTTTTCAAATGTAGCCTTCGTATATGATTTGATTCTCAAACGACTTCTTGTAAATTTATGAGAATTCAAAAGAAAAGGCAACAAGGATAGTAACTTATGTTTAGTTTTATTTGGTTTTTACTGATTGGTCTTGCGGCAGGTTGGCTTGCTGGTCGTATTTTGCGCGGAAAAGGGTTTGGGCTCATTGCCAATTTGGTAATTGGCGTAGTCGGTTCCTTTTTGGGAGGAATCGTATTTGGCCTACTCGGTTTTCGTTCTTATGGTCTGGTTGCGGAACTGATAGTTGCAGTGGTAGGAGCGATTTTACTTATTTTCATTGCGGGTATGATCAAAAAAAGATAAACCAAAAAACCGAAAATTTCGTAATACAAAATTTTTGCCTTACGATTTCAAACTTCGCTTGAGACAGGGCGACATAACTAACCGTCCTGCCTCGGGAGATATACTAATCTAGTTCGACACCTTCACCTAACTCAAAGTTGGAACTCACACCCTGGACGTCGTCATTGGCTTCTAAGTTATCAATTAACTTCATCACCTTTTCTGCTGTTTCTTTGTCGTTCACTTCGACAGTCGTCATAGCAATGTATTTAATTTCTGATTCTTCCATATTCAGACCTTTTGTGGAAAGGGCAGATTGGACAGCTTCGTATTCTGCAGGGGATGTAATCACTACATACATTCCATCATTGACTTGGATGTCTTCTGCTCCGGCCCCGAGTGCCAAATCAAACAACGCCTCTTCAGAAATTTGGTCTGCTTTTAAAGAGATTTGACCCTTTCGTTCAAAAAAACGGGAAACAGCGCCTGCGTTGGCGAGGGAACCACCGAGTTTGGTTAGAATGCTTTTAATTTCAGGAGTTGTACGGGATTTTTTATCAGTAAGGACATCCACCATAATGGCAACACCACCAGGTGCGTAACATTCGTACAGACACTCTTCGTAGACCATACCTTCGAGTCCACCTGTACCTTTTTTGATGGCACGTTCAATGTTGTCCTTTGGCATGTTGGCGGCTTTGGCTTTGGTGACCGCTAAACGAAGTCTCGGGTTTCCTTCTTGGTCTCCACCACCTTCTTTTGCTGCTACGGAAATTTCTTTGGCAATCCTTGTAAAGATGGCACCTCTTTTGGCATCAATGGCTCCCTTTTTTCTTCGAATCGTCGCCCATTTCGAGTGTCCTGACATTGTTTTCTCCCAAGGCTAGGATTTTTGATTCAAAAGATTTTTCAACAGATTTAAGTCGCCCTAGTTTCTTGACTCAGAGAGAAAATTCCAAAGTACTGTAAAAAAACATCTATAAGGCATACCATGATCGACTTTTCTATCACCGATGAACAAAAAGCCCTACGCGACTTAGCGAAAGATTTCGCCAAAAATGAAATGATTCCCAAGGCGGAACACCATGACCACACAGGTGAATATCCGAAAGAAATTTTAAAGAAAGCTTTTGATGTAGGCCTTATGAATATGCATATCCCCGTGGAATACGGTGGGTCTGGGCTCGGTGTTTTGGATGAACTGATTGCTTCCGAAGAATTATTTTACGGTTGTTCGGGAATGGCAACAGCCATCCTAGCAAACAACTTAGCACTCGCGCCGGTATTGTTAGGTGCTGACGATTATGTAATGAAAAAATACATCCAACCAATGACTGAAAATTTCACATTGGCTGCTTATGCAGTAACGGAGCCAGGTGCTGGATCTGACGTAGCCGGTATCCGCACCACAGCAAAACGAGTGGGTGACGAATACATCATCAACGGATCCAAAATGTGGATCACAAATGCCGGCCATGCAGATTGGTTTTTTGTTTTAGCAAAAACTGATCCAAATGCCGGTCACAAAGGTATGACAGGTTTCATCGTCGATGCCAAATCTCCTGGAATTATCGTCGGTAAAAAAGAAAAAAATATGGGGCAACGTTGTTCCGATACTCGTGGAGTTACGTTTGAAGATGTAAAAGTTCCAAAAGAAAACATGATCGGAAAAGAAGGGGAAGGGTTCAAAATTGCGATGGGCGCTTTTGACCAAACTCGTCCTGCCGTAGCAATTGGAGCTGTGGGTGTGGCACGTGCGGCACTTGATCATTCTATCCGTTATGCAAACACTCGTAATGCGTTTGGAAAACCTATTTCTGTAAACCAAGGTGTTAGTTTTATGATTGCTGAAATGGCTCGTGACATTGAAGCAGGAAGACTTCTCTGTTGGCAATCCGCTTGGCTAATCGATAACAAATTCAGAAATACTTACCAAGCATCGATTGCAAAAGTATTTTGTGCAGATATGGCTATGCGTGTTACAACGGATGCAGTACAAATTTTTGGTGGTTACGGATTCAACGAAGAATACCCAGTCGAAAAATTGATGCGTGATGCAAAAATCTTCCAAATTTATGAAGGAACTTCGCAGATCCAAAGAGTCATCATTTCTAAATTTTTAAATGATGGTGTTGGAATCGAAACTCCTAACGCGTAAAGATTGGTTTAAGGACAGGTGGACTTGATTTTATCACCACTTGTCCTCTCCCAGTATGTTCCTTCTCATCGACAACTACGACTCATTCACTTATATTCTGTACCAATACCTGAACCAAATCATACCAACAACTGTCATGCGGCATGATGAAGACCTACCAGTGGACCTACAAAAAAAATACAACGCTGTTGTATTGTCACCGGGTCCGGGTCTTCCGAAAACTTCAGGTAAACTCATGTCTCATTTAGATTTCCTTTATAAGGAAATGCCGGTACTAGGAATTTGTCTCGGCCACCAAGCCATTGGAGAAATGTTCGGAGCCAAATTGGAGCAAACTCCAGAAGTGTTCCACGGTCGACCTTCGGAAATCCTACACAATGGAGAAGGTGTCTTTAAAAACATCCCCAATGGATTTTTAGCCAACAGGTACCACTCTTGGGCTGTCTCGAAAGTTTCTTTGCCAAACGAATTGGAAGTGACAGCGGAAACTAAAGATGGAGTCATAATGGGAATTCGTCACAGAAAATGGAGTAAGGTATTTGGGGTCCAGTTTCATCCGGAATCCATCCTCACAGAAAATGGGGAAACCTTACTTCGCAACTTCTATGAGGAAGTCATCAAATGAAATATTTTTTAAGACTATTGTCCTATTCTGTGCACTACCGGGAACGATTTGTTTTGGGACTCGTGTTTGCACTTTTGACGGCCGTTTTAAATGGAATTTCTCTTACAGCACTCATTCCCCTATTTGATTCGTTAGGTGGTGACAAAAATAATCGTTTCCATTTGGATTTAACTCTTCCTGAAAAAACGATCCTCGTCCAAGAAGTTCTTTTGGGTGCAGATAGTTTGGATGGATTAGAGCGAATCAAACGTTTGATAATCTCTGCAAAGCTCCAGATCAATGATTTCACAAAGGATATGGAACCCAAAGAAGTGGTTTGGGCAGTTTGTATTGCAGTTTTTCCACTTTATCTTTTGAAACTGGGAACTTATCTTTTGTCAGTTTATTGTATTGCCACGGCCGGTTACAAAGCAGTCAGAGATATCCGACAAGAGTTATTTCAAAAAGTTCAGAGATTACCTCTTACCTATTTTTATAAAGAAAAAACCGGACTAATTATGAGTCGGGTTATCAATGATGCAGAGATCGTAGCTGCAGTGATTTCGAGTAACCTTCGTGATGCGGTCATAAACTTCTTTTACGTTTTGACACATCTAATGATCCTCATTTATTTGAATTCAGAATTATTACTCCTTGCTTGTCTCACAATTCCTGTCGTCATAATGCCTGTAACTTTGTTTACACGAAAAATTTCCTCATCGACTGCAAGGTTCCAAGAAAAGCTCGCCGACCTCAATAGTCATATCCAGGAATTCATTTCAGGAATTAAGGTCATCCGAACGTTTCGCCAAGAGAAACAGGACCTTAAAAAATTTGATAATATCAATTATAAAGTGTATCGAAGGACTTTCAAAGGCCAATTCTATTTACAAATGGCACCAAGTCTTGTCGAACTTACTTCATCCATCGTGGTGCTTGGTTACTTTGCGATGGGTGCCAAATTTATATATTCAGGTAAGTTTACGCAAGGTGAGTTTATGGCCTTCCTTCTTACTTTGTTATTTTTACTTCGTCCCCTTACCCAACTTTCACAAATGGTGGGAAAAATTACCCAAGCCAATTCTGCCGGGAAACGGATTTTTGAAATTATTGATCGTGATTCAGAGGTAGTGGAACATGGAGATGAAACCATTCTCGAAAAAATAGAGAAGGGGATTCAGTTTAACGACATTCATTTTTCTTATCCAGGTACCAACCAAGAAGTTTTAAAAGGAATCAACTTAGATATCAAACTTGGTGAAACCTATGCTTTTGTCGGAACTAGTGGTTCAGGCAAATCAACTATGATGGATTTGATTCCTCGTTTTTTTGATCCAACAGCCGGCAAAATTTTAATCGATGGAATGGACATTCGTAGCTATTCCCTAAAATCCCTTCGTAAAAAAATTGGAATTGTCACTCAGGAAATTTTTCTCTTTCACGGAACGGTTGCAGATAACATTGCTTATGGGACTGGTGCTGCTACCAGAAAAGAAGTGATTCGTGCAGCACGATTAGCAAATGCACATGATTTTATTACTAATATGGAAAACGGCTATGATACCGTCATTGGAGTCCGTGGACTTGATCTGAGCGGTGGCCAAAGACAACGTCTTGTCATCGCCAGAGCTTTGTTACGAAATGCAGAAATTTTGATTTTAGATGAGGCAACCAGTGCTCTTGATGCCGAATCCGAAAGGTTGGTCAGCAGAGCTTTGGAACGACTCTTTAAAAATAGAACTACTTTTATCATTGCGCACCGCCTTTCCACAGTAAGACGAGTAAAAAATATTGTTGTGATTGAAGAGGGCGAAATCAGAGAAAAGGGCGATCATGATTCGTTACTTGCCCAAAACGGAATATATAAAAAATTATATGACAGCCAATTTGCAGAAGCGGAGATTCAGATATGAAAAGAGTTTTAATCGTTGACGATAATGACCGTTATGCGAATAATTTGAAATCGTATTTTGACTCCAAAAATATTCCCTCGGATCGTGCTGTCGATGCAAAGGAAGGTTTAACCCTTTTTACAAAAAATCCGAACTATGATATGATTATTTCTGATGTAACAATGGAAACTCAAACTTCAGGACTTTGGATGATGCGTCAAATTTACAAATCTGGTTATAAGGGTGTTCTTGCGATAGCATCTACAGGATTTGATGTCTTTGGTGTGATGCCGTTTTCTTCTTTGTTTTTACCTTGGTTCTGCGGCCTTCACTGGATGATTCCAAAAGTTCCTCTAAAACAAGGGACGGTAGAATGGGTTTCGACCGCCCTTTCCAAAGGAAAATTTAATCCTTTTTAGGAACTTTAATTTCTTCTATTGGATTGAAGAGGTTGTTGTGTTTTCCTTTTTTCAAATTGGAATACTTTCCAGAATTCCCATCACTGCCTAGTTGTTTCACCTCAATGATATCTAACTTTGGATAAAAAACCCAACCTGTTACAAAGGCTTCGCGCGCGCCCGGAAGTGTAGATTCCATTTTCACTTGAATATATTTGTCAGTGAGAATGTCTTCTCCGATCCGCACAGCGTATTCCTTTTTGGTTTCAGATAGAATTAGGCCAATCTCTTTGTTTTTGATATAAGAAACAGGCCTTGAACGTTCGTTTGGTTCTGCGCGGAGGTAATCATCTTCTATGAGTATGATCGCATACTTTCCAAAAGCCTTACGACGAAGTAAACACTCACCAATTCGTTTATTTATTTTTTCATCAGTCTGCGATTCATTCAATCGAATGAGAGCAAAGGTTGCTGATAAAGAAGGGTTTTTACTGATTTCATCAATGGCAAGTAACGCCATATTTGGTTCTTCTGAAACAAACTTTTCCAAAATTCTTAGACTTTCCCTACTTCCATGAATCGCAAGAGCTTCGAGTGATGCCACTTTAATGTCTTGGTCATTCGATTTTAAAAACTTACTAAAAACTTCAACATCAGCATCTAATTTGTGATAGGCGAGACCACGTAAGGCACCTGAAACAATAACCACAAATTCTGAAGAGAGTCCTGTCGTAAGGATCATTTCTCGTCCTGCCGGATCTTTTGTTTTTCCTAGACCTTCGTAACTTACTGCGATCACTTCTGGATCTTCTGCCTTGGTTCCCGCAATAAAATAAGAAAGGGAACGTTTATCTCCAATATCGGACAAAGCTTTGTAAGCAGCAGGTCTTACTTGGTATCCGTCTTTATCGATGGCATTTTCTAAACTAACTCGACCCGCTTTTAATCTACCAAGAGCCAGTGCAGCGGCTGCACGTACACGAGGGATAGGATGAGTGGTTAAAATCTTTTCTAAGTTCTTTGGCTTTCGGTAGTATTCCCATTGGAATACTTGAACCAACCCTTTACGAATTTGATCTGTATACTCTCTGTCCTTTTTTTCTTCTTCAGATAGAACCTCTTCTTCCTTTTTAACTGACTCATTGATTTGATCGGTTACTTTAGCTTTACCCGTTACTTTTGCTTTGCGATTGAGTCGTTTGATCGATATTTTAGATGGATTCTCTACTTTGTTTGGAATTATTTTTTTAGGAGTTTCGACTTCATTCGTTACAATGATAGGATCTTCCACAACTGGTTTATTTTCTTTCTCAGTGTTATCTTTTCCTTGGTTGTAATTTCCTGAATCAGAACGTAAATGTCGAATCGCGTTTTGGATACCAATTGCTTTGGGGCTATTTTGTTTTAATGAATCAAGAATATTACCCAATTCATAACTAACACGACCAATGGCAGGGCCATCAAAATCATTGGGAACACTATCGATAAGATCTTGGTTAGTTTGGATGAGACCTGGCAACTTGCTTATTACGACAGGTAGGTCTTCTTCCAAATAAGCTGCGGCTTGCATTTCTTTATCTACAGGTTCGCCGACCGTCTTTTTGCTATCAGCACGAAGGGCTACATTTTCTCCAAACTCAAGTAAAGCAATGGCCTTATGCGCTTCCTGGATAAACTCATCATACTTACGATTGTTGGTCACAGGGATTGTAACAGATTTTGATTTATGCGGGTCTAAATCCGATCCTTGGTATTCTTTATACTTTGGTGAAACGTCTGTTAATTGGTATGGTTTTGAAGTGGAACAACTGATCAACAGAACAAGGACCACCCATAAACTTCTCTTCCAAATTATGTCTTGACCCTTTTGAAACATCTGATAGCCTATTTCCATACTTTGAATATCGGATACGTACTATAAGTAAAATTAGCGGCAATCTAGCTGGTCTCAAGCCAAACCAGTTAAAAAAGTTAAAATCTCTCTCAGAAAGACGACTTCGGGAGGATTCTATCATTTCTATGGAGCTAGCAAGGCTCGTTGGCGAGATTTCAAACGAAATTCGCAGGCAAGTCGGCCTTCTCATTGAAAGGACAGGTTATGTCACCCATTTGATTGTTGGCAATGACAACTCCATAGAAATTCCCCATTTGGACCGATATCGAGTGGCACATTCTCGGCTCAGGGGTTTACGCCTTTTTCACACACACCTCAAAGAACACCCGTTAAACCAAGAAGATTTGATGGACCTTGTCCTCAACCGCTTTGATTCCATTACGGCAGCTTGTGTGGGAGCCGATGGAATTCCCAAATTCTTTTTTTCTGCCTTTATTAATCCCGATCCCGATGCAAAGGAACCTTGGATCCTTTCGCCAAAACAATACCCAGGCCAATTGAAGTATGGTTACTCGGAACAAGTGGAAGCACTGGAATCCGAATTCACAAAAAAAACATCCATCCTCAAAGAATCTCAAAAAGAAAACAGAGCCTTCCTTGTGGGTGTTTATGATGTCAGGAAGATGAAACGTTCACCGGAACATTCGATGGTAGAACTCAAAGAACTTTGCCGCACAGCAGGTATCCATGTTGTGGATACTTATGTTCAAAAAAGAGATCCTGATCCCAGAACTGTTGTAGGAAAAGGTAAGTTACAAGAAATTATCTTAACTTCGGTTCACAAAGACATTGAACATTTAATTTTTGATTTGGAACTCACTCCTTCGCAGGCAAAAAAAATCTCGGATGCCAGTGATTTAAAAATCATCGATCGCACCCAACTCATTTTGGATATCTTTTCGAAAAATGCAAAATCAAGAGATGGAAAACTCCAGGTGGAACTTGCCCAACTCAAATACTTAAAAAACCGCCTTTCGGAATTAGACGACAATATGAGTCGCCTAACGGGTGGTATTGGTGGTAGAGGGCCTGGAGAAACCAAATTAGAAATTGGAAACAGGCGTGTGGAAGAAAAAATCACTCGTTTGGAAAATGAACTAAAAGACCTCAAACGTCGTAGAGAATTAAACCGTAAGGCTCGTTCCAAAAACGAAATCCCTATCGTAGGAATTGTTGGTTATACAAATGCCGGAAAGTCAACCTTACTCAATGCCCTCACAAACTCTACTGTCATTGCCGAAGACAAATTATTTGCAACTTTAGATCCCACAACTCGTAGGATTCGTTTTCCTGAAGAAAGAGAAATTATCATTTCTGATACAGTAGGTTTTATTCACGACCTTCCGCCAGATTTATCACAGGCCTTTAAAGCAACTCTTGAGGAATTAGGGGATGCGGATTTATTACTCCATGTAGTCGATTCCACAAACGCAAATTATGCGGAACAAATGGAAGCCGTAGATACCATTCTCAATTCCCTTCAATTGAACGAAATTCCTCGAATGGTGGTTTTTAACAAGGCGGATGGGTTGGATGAGGAAACACGTGTTTCCTTCGAAAAGAATGAGGCCTTACTTGTTTCTGCTGTCACCCGCGAAGGTTTGCCTCATCTTTTGGATTTAATTGAAGAAGAACTTTGGAAAAAAAAGGAACAGAACCCTAATCTAGTTTCTATTCCCAATTCGTAATGGCTTCTTGTTTGGTATTAAAAATTTGCACCTTTCGTGGCAAATCCATTAACCGAATCACGTTTTCCAGAAAATGATTGAGTCCCCCAATTAGTATTTTACCTTGATTGCTCTCAACTGTTTTGATAATACCTATGAGTGTTGCCACTCCAATGCTATTAATATAATCCAACTTGGTGAGTTCCAAAATGATATTGTAAACAGAGTCGCGAAAGATCACGGAAATATTCCGGTTGATTTCGTATGCGTTGGTATTGGTGATCTGGCCCACAAAGGAAACAACCAGCACTCGCTCTCCTTTGATTTCGATGAATTCTGTTTTGAGATCCAGGGAGGGAAACTGTAAATCCGCCATGCGAGTTACAGGTTTTCCAAAAGCCGGATGGCAACAGTTTTCTGTTTGATGATGTTCGACATAGTATCAATTTCCTGCAGAGATTTCTGAAATTCCCCTTCTGTCGCCGAGTGAGTGACAACAATCACTGACACCGGTTCCGAAGTGGACTCCTTCTGTTGGACGGATGCAATGGAAATATTATGACGGCCAAGCACCTGAGAAATTTCAGCAAGAACTCCTGGTTTGTCCACAGTGGAAAAACGTAGGTAATAACGAACCAAATTGTCAGGCTCAGGAAAGGCTTTGGCTTCTGGAAAAAGATTATTTTCTTTCGCAATGTCCTTACTTCCCAGTCTCGAAGCATAGTAGATGATGTCAGAGAGAACCGCACTTGCTGTTGGCATTCCCCCGGCACCTTTACCTGTGATCATTCCGGAATCTGCTTCTTTGGTTTTATAAAAAACAGCATTGGATTCGTTCATGACATTTGCCAATGGATGGTCCAGAGGAACAAGCGTTGGATGTACTTTGGTAAGTACTCCCGCCGAACTTCGTTTAGAGATCCCTAAAAGTTTGATTCGATATCCAAGAGAAAGTGCAGATTGGATGTCCAAAGATTGTAAATCGGAAATTCCTTTTACAGAAAGGGAAGCGAACGAAACGTACTCACGGAACGCGAGACTTGCAAGCAAACTAATTTTATGGCCCGCATCAATCCCTTCTACATCAAAGGTTGGGTCGGCTTCTGCAAATCCAAGGTCTTGTGCTTTTTTCAGTGCCGTCGAATAGTCCCAGGCCTCTTGTTCCATCTTGGTTAAAATAAAATTTGTGGTTCCGTTTAGGATTCCGCAAATGACTTCAAATTCGCAGGAAGAGAGTCCATCACGTAATGTACGGATGATGGGAATGGAACCTGCCACTGCAGCTTCATAACCAAGCTCAGCACCGGTTTCTGCAGCGATTGGATACAATTCTCTTCCTTTTTCGGATAACAAGGCCTTATTGGCTGTGATGACAGTTTTGCCATGTTCTAAAGCGGATCGAACTGCTTGGTAAGCCGTGTCAGTTCCGCCTATCAATTCAACAATCATATCGATATCCGAACGATTTGTAACAGATAGTACATCGGTTGTTACTGGAACGTTCGTTTTACCTTGGAGTTTTCCCGGGCTACGGGTGGCAATGGTCGTTAGTTGTAAGTTGATTCCATAATGACGTTGGATTTTTTCCCGGTTTTTATCCAAGAGTTGGAGTAAGCTTGTGCCGACAACTCCGGCACCCAATAGACCAATACGAACTTCTTTCATTTAGGATCACGATTTCGGAGTAGAAAAGGAAACACACTTAAAAAAATTTTAAAAAAAAACAAATTTGAGAAGAAGTTCTTCAGCTTTTTCTGATTTCATGTGATAACTATAATTAGAATTGTCTCGGCAATAAGGATTATCATTATGGCAACGAAAAAATCATCATCTGCCGCTAAGAAGAAGGCTGTTAAACAAGCGGCTAAGAAAACAAATACGGTTAAGAAACAATCTACAAGAAACGAAAGTGCCTCTCTATTCGGAAACGATGAGTCTGCGCAAGTTTCTCTTCAATCCCCAGTATCGCATTCTGAGGGATCATCTCAAACGAAAGAATCAGGAAACGGAGTGTATCTATTTTTGGTTTTGGCAGGAATTCTTGCCATAGGGTATTTAGGATACATGAAATACTTTAAAACAAAAGCGCCTGCTCCAGTGGCTACAGCTTCTGTTCCTGCAGATGCACAAACCAAACCAGTCGCCGCAGAACCTGAGAAAAAAGTAGAAGAGACTCCTGCACCTGCGGAAGAATCTACTGCTGGATTTCTCGTGGATAAAGTAGCCTCTAAAAAATGGTCTGAAGCAGCTGCTTATTGTAAATCAGTAGGTGGAGTAGTACCTTCTAAAGATGATCTCGTAAAATTTGCGGCAACAGCTCCAAAAGAGATCAAATCTAGCGAAGAGAAATATTGGACGAAAACAGAAGTGGACAAAAAGTCTGGATTGGCTTACCGTTTTTCAAACGGCAAAGCACCGAAAGTGGACAAAGCTACTTCTTTAAAAGTTCTCTGTAAAAACTAATCTCTAACGAGAGTTCGATTGGATCGGGGCTAGAATTTCTCTTCTGATTTTGTCAGCAAGGTCAGAAGAAGCAAACATCTTCCCCGATGCGTCCGTTAAATAAAAACTATCTTTGGCTCGGCCTGTTTCAAAGTCCGTTTCAATAGTGGCACTACGAATGTTGATTTGGTTTTGCATTAAAATGCGAGATACATAATACAACAAACCTCGACCGGCACTACTTTCCAAATACAAACAAGTTTCGTTCCTTTCTGGTAAATCGCTAAAAATAAACTCTGGTGTTTCGCGAAAGAATGTGGCAACGGCTGGTTCTTGGATTTGTAATTTCTCCAAAATCTCTTCAAATTTAGTATTTTTGGAAAACAAGGAATCCATCATCATTCCCAGTTTGAATGCAGCTTGAGTTGTGTCCCCGCCATCTGCTTGTAAAATGAACGAATCGATTGTAAACTCATGACCTTGTTCTATGACTGTGCCCAGTTCCCCTGAAAGTATGTCCATTTTGAGTGCATAAATGATGGTAGCAATTCGGTGGAAGGTACCGATTTGGGTAGAATCGGTTTTGAGGGAAATAAGGATATTTTCCTTCTCTCGTTTGTACTGAAACTCGATCAATGTGGTATTTCCCTTTCCCACAGATTGTATACATGCACAGGAAATTTCAATCAAAAGGTTTCGGCAAAATACGCCGATGATGATAAAAGACAGTATGAGAAAACTACTAATGATTCTATTCGTTTGGGGAATTGTAATTTCTCCCCTTGTTTCGCAAGAGGAAACTTCGGAAGAATCACCCTTTGCCACTACTAAAAAGAAAGTTCAACTTTGGAAAGGCGAAGTTGTTGGCGTTTATAAAAATAGATTATGGATTAAAGTTCGGATTTATCGTAACCAACGTATTTCCAAGCTTTCACTCGCTGAAATTAAATCATTATTTGCTGAAACAAAAGAATTTCCTGTGTATCAAAAACTGACAGACTTAAAACAAGGGGTTCTTGTGGTTCGAGACACTGTTTGGGAAGAAAAACATATCAACAAAAAAAATCAATTCATCGAAGTAGTGTTAGTGGGTGATTACAAACCGGATCTAAACTCAAAAATGAAAGAGATCACAACAGATGCCTATATCTCCAGTTATATCGAAGAAGATTTTTTTACAGAGCCAGATGCTTTTTTTAAAGGAAGATTCACTCCACCCAGAAAAACAGTTTTTCATCCCAAAGATAGAAAGGAAATGGTTTTAGTTTCGAGAGGTTTATTTTTATACGGGCAAGGGACAGATCCTTCCTCAGATAGTTTTAATCCTTATTTTTTAGAACCAAAACCTTCCAACCTAAAAGAAATCCCATCCTTTTATATTGATAAGTATGAAGTCACTAATGCAGAATATGCTTACTTTTCAAAACAAACAAATTCTCCAAACCCTCCTCATTGGATTGGGGGAAAGTATCCAGAAGGAGAAGGGGACTTTCCTGTTGTTCATCTCACTTACCGAGAAGTAGAGAGGTATGCCAATTGGGTAGGAAAACGGATTCCCACCGAATGGGAATGGGAAAAAGCGGCTCGTGGTCCAGGGGTGATTGAATTTACTAATAGAGACGAAACCTTAGGTTACCAAATCATTGCCACCAAATATCCGTTTGGAGATGAATATGATTCCCTTTATTGTAACACTAGAGAATCAAAAATTGGTAAAGCACAATCGGTTTTGGAATTATCAACAGAAGGAGCAAGTCCTTATGGTGCGATCGGAATGTGTGGGAATGCACCCGAATGGACATCCAGTGACTACCAGTTATATCCAGGGCATCATATTAAAAACTTTTCTTTTGGGAAAATATACAAAGTGGTTCGTGGTGGTTCTTATGCAGACTCAGCAAAAAATGCAACTGCCAGTGCTAGGTCCTATGGTGGGATTCCTAACCTATCCGAAGATAGGCGAGCAGGATTTCGATTGGTAATGGATTACCGAGATTAATTACTTACAGATGGCTTCGGTTTTTTTGCCGAGTTTTTTGCAGATTTTTCCAAGGACTTCTTGTTCCTCAGGGGATAATACTGCAAATTCTGAAGTAATTCGTTTCACATGGTCAGGAAAAATTTGTTCGATGAGTTTTTTTCCTTCTGCTGTTAGGTGGACAGAAATAAACCTTCTGTCCTCTACACCGCGAACACGTTCTACAAGATTTCTTTTTTCCAGGTTATCAATCACAAGGGTGATGTTTCCCGTACTTTTGAGGATTTTGTCACCCAAGTCTTTTTGACAGAGTGGTCCCAAGTGGTACAAAGTCTCTAAAACCCCAAATTGACTTTCTGAAATACTCCATTTGGTAAACTCAGAAATGAGTCGGGAAGACAGAGATTCGGCAGCACGTTTTAATTTAATAAACGCATCGAGTGCCTGTACTTCTTTTTTAGATCCTTTGAATTTTGTTCCCATTAATTTAATATCAAACTATCAAATCTTAAACCAATTGTCAACTGGTTTCTTGGCTCTTTTGGAAAAGTTCTTTCATAAGCCTAAGAGTCCCAGTAAGCCCCAAAACCACAGAAGAAGCAGCCACGCCGCCCATCAAGGCACCTGCTACTCCAGGAGAGCAGGCGTCAGCTCCCGTTAGGTAAAGATTTTTGATCGTTGTCCTCACACCTAACCATTCTTGTTGAAAGCGTTCCGGTGTACAGGAAAGTCCATAAATAGATCCTTCTTTATGTCCTGTAAAGAATTCGGTTGTGATAGGAGTGGAGAGTTCTGTAAATTCAATGAGGTCTCGAAATCCAGGAAATCGTTCTTCCAAAAATGATAACATACCTTCGGTAATCTTGTCTTTCAGTTGCGCATAATCTTCCCCGCGTTTTTTCCAGGGTTCGTCCTTCCATTTCGCAAATAAGGAATAATCAGCAAAACTGATAGCTTCGGCCGTATGGCCTTCGGACTCTGGATTTTTTAAAGAAGGGAAAGACAGATACATCATCGGTGGTTTGCCCTCAATAAGATCATTTCTTTTCGCATAACAAGCATCATGGTTTATGTCAGGGAAGATCCAATGGTTTTCCCCGTGAAATCCGAGTTTTGTTGGAGATTCCTTAAATCCAATATAAAGTGTGATGGACGTAGTTCCCTGGGTGCTAAGAGATTCCAGAGGTTTTTGAAAAGAACTAGAATGTTCTTTGGCCAATAGTTTGTTGTAGGTGGTATAAGCACCTGCATCTGAAATAATGACATCAGCATAAAATTCCTGTTCCGAAAAAGTTTTTCCTTTTTGAACTTCTACTTTCACACCGACAGCTTTATCTCCCTCGAGAAGGATTTCTTTGACTGTATGAAGGATTTTTAAGCTCCCTCCGTTTTCTTCTACAATGGGTTCTATCGAATCTACGATTTTAGAAGATCCTCCAATGGGAAAATAACCACCGTTAAAGTAATGTGCCACAATCATGGAATGTATGGCAAAGGAAGATGTGGATGGAGGAAGGCCGTAATCACCCCACTGTGAACTTAGAAGTGCTCTTAGGTTTTCATCCTGAATATTTGACTCCATATATTCTTTGGTAGTGATGTACGGAGTGGGGATATGGTTTAGGTTTAAAAACTTTGCTGCCTTTTCAAATACAGCTGGGAGAGCCTTGAGTGTAAAATGCCTTCCGAACCATTGTGTAAAAATTTCTACATCTCGAAAGTATCTATCAATGGCTTCGGATTCTAAAGGAAACTTTTGTTTTAAATCACTTATAAATTTTTCTTTTTCTCCATACACCGGAAAACTAAATCCTGGGTAATCGAAAACCTCAAAGGGTTCTTGCATTTTTTGCCATTTCACCCCTCTTCTTGTAATGGAATCAAAAAGCGTTCGTAACATTGAACCTTCGCCTAAGTCCCCAATATAATGGATTCCCACGTCCCATTCAAATTTTCCAAGTCTTTTGAAAGTATGAGTGAATCCACCTAACTTAAAATGACGTTCTAAAACGAGTACTTTCTTTTTGGCAACTTGAGAAAGAATAGAGGCGGCCGTTAGGCCACCAATTCCAGAACCGATAATGATTACGTCATATTTATTTTCCATTATTGGTACTTAGTCTCTACAGTATATTCTACAGTCACAGTTTCGTTAGCTTTTAGAGGTACATCCGTGTAGGCTCTTGTTGCTGATTCTTTTGTAAATTTATGGGAAGATTTAGTGATGGTCCAATCACCCCAAAGGCTTGCGTAAAACCTAACTTCGATTTCTTCTTTTTTTCTGTTTCGAATTTCCGCAGAATAAGTTGATTTATCACCACGGGAAAGTTTAAAAACTTCGTTGGAAAGACGTTTGCCGTTAGCAACTACATCAAAGGCTTGGCCTGTTTTGATTTTTACTTCTTCGTTTTCAGGAGTGTGATCGATGGTATCTTCACCAAGAAGTTGTTGGCGTCCTTTGGAATCAGCTTTGAAAACACGAATGGTTCCTTGAGGAAGGGGGCGACCTAAATTGTTTTTCTTCGCATTTTTGAAAATATATTTGATGGTTGCATTATTGAAATTTTTTTCATTTCCCTCATACATAGGCAGGTTTTCAAAAACAAAAAACTTTTTGATTTCGATTCCTTCCGACTGAAACAATTGAACTTGTTTAGTTTGGTTATATCCAATGTTAGTTGGTTGGTCTAAGGTATATAAATAATACTCGGACAAATTCTCTTGGTTGAATTCAGGTGCAGCAGCTGATTCATCATATTCCTTTCGCATTGTATTTTTTACTGCACGAGGCTGCATTGCATATGTGTTCACTTGGTTAGAGATTAAATTTACTTTTCCTGCCACAAGTTGCAAAGTTGCATTTTTATACTCAGCACCAGAGTTGTTGTTTAATGTGACCCAAGAATTCAATCCACAGAGATTTTCCTCTTTATCCAAAACGAGAATATAATCAGCAGACCAACCAAGTCCATTGGTTTGGTATGAAACTTCTAGGGTTTGTTCCTTTTCTACATCGTTCTTCAATTTCCAAACAAGAGTAGGTTTCGCAAAAAGATTTTCAGGAATGGTGGGAACTGTCACTCGCCCATTGTAACCGAGCGAAATTTCATCTCCAATTTTGTACACGGGGTTTCCATTGTTTGAGATTAACGTGGCTTTGACGGAAGTTGTTTTTTCTTTGGTTTCATTGTAAAGCGTAACTTCCTTTCCAATGTATTTGTCCATCAAACGTTCAGGAGAAATTAAATCGTATTCGTAGTTTTGTTCAAAGACTGTGAGTTTTTTTGGATCTTCTCCCTTCACTCTTACGGTTTGTGGGATGATTTGAGAAGGAACATCTTCGAAACGCAATGTACGAATTCCTTTGGATAAATTTAAAAGACGAGTTTCCCGTACAAGACCTATGCCTCCATTGTAAATAGTAACACTGACAGATTTGCGATCAGATTGTGTAGACATATCAAAAGCGGAGTCGGACGTGATTCCCGCTGTAAAGATCAGGAGTGTGAGAGTGGTTAAGGGTAATATTTTGGATTTCATGTATTCTCCCATGAGCATTCTACAGTCTTCGAATGTAAAAAACGAATGCAACCAAAATCGTTAGGGGAAAACTGCACTTTAAGAGGATTCATATGACAAATGTAGTGAAAATCGGGGTTATTGGTGGAACTGGCCTATATTCAATTGATGGAATGGAGATTATTAAAGAGATTCATCCAGAAACTCCTTGGGGCAAACCATCGGACACGATCACCATTGGTCGTTTTAAGGGTAAAGAAATTGCGTTTTTACCAAGACATGGAAAAGGACATTTTTTAAATCCAAGTGAAGTTCCGGCCCGAGCCAACATTGCCGCATTAAAACAGTTAGGCGTAGAAGAAATCATTGCATTTAGTTCTGTAGGAAGTTTACGCCAAGAAATTGCACCGAGAGATTTTGTGATTCCTTCACAAATCATTGATCGCACCAAAGCAAGACATGCTACGTTTTTTGAGAATGGAATGGTGGCACATGCTCCCTTTGCAGATCCTTTTTCAGCAGGGCTCGGTAAAAAAGTAGAAGAAGCTGCCAAACAAATCGGCCTACCAATTCATTCCAACAAAACATTAATTTGTATGGAAGGCCCTTTGTTTTCGACAAGAGCCGAATCTCATATGTATAGATCTTGGGGAGCGGATATCATTAATATGACCGTCCTTCCAGAAGCAAAACTGGCAAGAGAAGCAGAGATTCTTTACCAAATGGTTTGTATGTCTACGGATTACGATTGTTGGAAAGAAGATGAAGCACATGTCACCTTGGAAATGGTTCTTGCGAACTTGAGTGCCAACGCAGATACAGCTAAGAAGTTATTATCGGCCCTCATTGACTTTCTAGGAAAATCGGATGATACAAGTCTTGTCGGCAGTACGAAGTATTCTCTTGTGACATCTCCTGAAAAAAGAAACCAGGAACAAATAATCAAATTAAAATTTCTTTTCCCAACCTACTTTTAGTCGGTTTTTATAGCTTGTTCCAAAGTTGGAAAAATTTGGAGCAAGCTCCTAAGTTTTGTTAGTTCTAATACATATCTTACTTTTTCTGAAGGGGATATGATTCTTATAAAACCTTTTTGTTTCATCAGTTTGGAATGGATTCCTAAACAAACACCAAGGCCAGAACTATCAATATAACTCACTTGTTCAAAGTTTAAAAAAATAAAATTGATTCCTTTGGAGATTAGCATCTCCAAATTTTCTTTCATGATTTGTGAATTGTAGAGATTAATTTCTCCTGACAATTCAAAATAAACTGAGGATTCAGGCAGGGGGACAAATTTCTGATGGAGAACTTCCATTTTGAAGTCTCCACTTTCAACTGTGTAATCACTCCAGTTTTCAATCATAATGAAATTTCCTTTACCCCGTCTGAAATTTGAAACCTATAAAAGTCTAACGCAGTATTAAACTTTTGTTGATAACTTTTTTTCAATACGTCTTCTATTTTATAAAAATGATCTTTGGTATCTAGTACGAGTACGCATCCACCGAAGCCGCCACCGATCATTCTTGCTCCAGTGACGCCCAAACTCTGCAAAGAATCAACTATGAAATCGGTTTCGGGACAAGAGACTTCAAATTCTTTTGATAAAGACCAATGGGTTTGAAACAGTGCGGATCCAACATCTTTAAAATTATCAGATTCTAAACCTTCAATGACAACTTTTGTCCTTTCCCTTTCTGATGTAACATGTTTTGTTCTTTTAAGTTCTTCTTTTGTTAGGTGACAGTATTCTAATTCAGATTCAGAAAGATTTACTTCATACAATTGTGTAAAATTTGGATACTTTGCTTTTATTTTTACCAATGCCGATTCACATTCTGAACGTCTTTGGTTGTAAGCACTGTCTTTTAAGCTGTGTTTTACGTTCGAATTGATTAAGTAGAATTCGTAATCTCCCAAATCAAAATGGTGGTAAGTGTAATTTAGAGTTTCGGTATTTAATGAGATACAATCATCCTGTTTACCAACAGCGATAATGAATTGATCCATGATCCCACATTTCGTTCCTACAAAATTATTTTCAGCTCTTTGCCCAATAAGTGCAATCTCTTCTCGTGAAATATTTAATCCGAATGTTTCTTTGATCGCATAACCAGTGACAACTTCAAAAGCGGCTGAAGAAGAAAGTCCAGAACCTTGTGGAATATTTCCGTCCACTAACAGATCAAACCCAGGAATTGTATGGCCCAACTTTTCTATTTCAGAGATAACACCAGAGATATAATCGGACCAGGGTGACCTAGGATTTGGTACTAGCGGTTTTTTTAATTCTACAGTTTCTTTATAAGTGACAGAGTGCAAATGATAAGAAGAAGAATCATTGGGACGAAGATATACTTGGACGGCAAAATCTATGGCCGCAGGAAGCACGATTCCACCTAAATAATCAACATGTTCCCCAATTATATTGATTCTAGCTGGAGCTTGGAACAAACGAGGGAGATGGTTTGTTTTTCCAAATAATGATTCAAATTGATTCAAATTTTCTTTACTTATAAAAGAATCCACTTCATCTTCCTTTCGATGCCATACTTTATTCAAGGATCGTTGTTATGTCGAACTTAAAAATTTCAGACCGTTTTGTTAAATCTTTTATCGCCGAAACAGTAATCCAGAAAGAATTGGAAAAGGCTGAGAAAGCGAGACAAACTCTTCTCGAAAAAACGGGCCTAGGAAATGAATTTTTAGGATGGGTGGATCTTCCAAGACAAACGAATCCAGACGACCTCCAATTGATTCGAAAAGCAGCAGAAACTATCCAATCTCATTCCCAATATTTGGTTGTTGTGGGAATTGGTGGAAGTTATCTCGGGGCTCGTGCAGTCATTGAGGCCTTAACTCCGGAATTTAGTGCAAATGAACTACATAAAAAATCCGTAAAAATTATTTATGCGGGACATCACTTGGATGCGGATTATCACTCCCGTTTGTTAGCATTTTTAGAAAACAAAGAATTTTCAGTGAATGTTATTTCTAAATCTGGAACCACAACGGAACCGGCGATCGCCTTTCGTTTGTTACTCTCTCTATTAGAACGTAAATATGGAAGAGAAAATGTAAAAAACCGTGTTTTTGCAACAACTGACAAACATAAAGGAGCTCTAAAACAACTCGCTGATGAATATGGATTTCCTACCTTCGTCATTCCAGACGATGTGGGTGGACGTTATTCCGTCTTTACTCCTGTTGGATTGTTGCCAATTGCCGCTGCCGGTTTCAGTATCAATAAACTGATCGATGGCGCTAAACAAATGGAAGCAGAGCTAAAGGCTAAATCAGCCTTTGAAGGAAACATTGCGGCTATGTATGCAGCGATTCGAAATTCCTTATATGCAAATGGTAAAAAAATTGAAATTTTTGTGAGTTATACACCAGCTTTGTCATTTGTATCTGAGTGGTGGAAACAGCTGTTTGGTGAAAGTGAGGGAAAAACTGGGAAGGGAATTTTTCCTGCATCAGTCCAGTTTACCACAGACCTTCATTCGATGGGACAATACATTCAAGATGGTGAGCGCCAATTGATGGAAACAACCATTAAAGTGGAATCGCCAAAACAAGATGTTTATCTTACAGAAAAGGAAGACGATCGCGACGGCCTCAATTATTTGGCTGGCAAAAAACTTTCTGAAGTGAACCAGAGTGCGATGCTTGGAACTCTCGTTGCGCATAAAGACGGGGGTGTACCTTGTTTAGAAATAATTTTACCTGGGTTAACCGAAGAAGTCATTGGAGAACTTTTGTATTTCTTTGAATTTGCATGTGGGATCTCCGGTTATATGTTAGGTGTAAATCCTTTTGATCAGCCAGGTGTAGAGGACTATAAAAACAATATGTTTGCTTTGCTTGGCAAAAAAGGATATGAACAACGTAAACAGGAAATCTTAAGTCATATATGAAGATTTAATAAAAACTTGGATTTTAGACAGCTCATCGCCAAAAATATCAGTTTTAACATAGGTTTCCCAAAGATCTTTTGTTCCCAAATCTAAAACTCGACCGGAGAACACCTCTCCGGTTATCTCTTTACGCTCCGCACATTCTTTAAAAATATCAGAAAGGTCGTAGTATTTATTTTTCTCTAAATGAGAAAGACATTGAGGATTAAGTAAAGCAAGTCCTATATAATAATAATTTCCGTTACCAAAGGTTAATTCTCCTTTTTCACCAATATCAATTTTTGTATAACTTTGATTAGGAGGTGCAGGCAATAAATATAAATGAATTTTTGTATGAATGGATAAATCAGTTTTTGGTTTAAAATTTGGTTCTGGAAAAAATAAGGTATCTGGGTTTATCAGAAAAATTGGTTCTTTCAAATGTTCGTCTGATAATCCAGTACGAATGCCTCCAGCTGTTCCTAAGATTTCATTTTTTTCTTCTAATATTTCAATGGGAAATTTGATAAATTTCTCAATATGGTTTTTAATTTGTTCCCCTAAGTAATGAGTGTTGATCCAAACTTTAGAAACTTTCCATTGATCGAGTAGATAAAGACTATAATCGAGGAGAGTGATTTTTTGGATCTTTAACAGAGGTTTGGGGCAATTTTCTGTAAGAGTTCCCATTCTTTTGCCAAAACCTGCCGCTAAAACAAAGGCATTCATAAATTTTTAAAATCCTTGTGACGACTTAGTTCGTCTCGTAAACTTCGTACAAAAATGTATAACGAATCAGCAAACATACCTAATTGGATGATTTCCTCCAGTTGGTTTAAACAAGAGATGATAGAAGGTTTGAACTTATCTTTGCCGTGGTCTGTGACCATTCGAAAGTATGTTCCTAAAGCTTTGAAAGAACGCTGCAGAGCTTGGAGATAAAATGTATCATTAAATTTTGTTGATTGGTCTAAGTTCCGATCACGAAATGATTTTAACATTAGAGAACGAAAGTCCCTTGGCAATGGATAATACGCATCATATAAAATAGAGGCAAGATCGTATTGCGGAACTCCCATCCTTGCGTCTTGAAAATCAATCAAAGAATAATCAAAATTAGGTGAAACTAGAATATTTCGACAATGAAAATCACGATGTGTAAAAACATTCACAGGATATTTGTTCAAATAAGCAACGGTTTCATCAATAAAGGCCTTAGCTTCATTGGAAATATTTGTTTTAATTTGGTATAATTTACGAAAATCTTCAAATTTTTCCAAGGTCAGGTTGGTTTCAAAACTTAGTTTTTCTGTATCAAACTTTCTGTTTTTTACTAAGGGAGGTGGACCAAGGGATTGTAATTTTAAAATTAAATCAATAAGAATGGGAAATTTCTTTTTATAGTCATTTAAATTGTATGAGCTAAAATCATCCAAACCTTCAAAACTCATAAACGTGAGTCCAAGTTCTCTATTTACATCTAAAACTCTGGGAACATGAATTTGATTGGCATTCAGAAATTCAGAGATTATGATAAAATCTTCGTTTACGATTGAGTCAGAACAAACAACTTCTTCACTTCCAGTTTCTAATGTTATGCGAAAATACCTTCGTGTTGAGGCTTCCTCTTGTAAGGAAACAATTTTACAATGTTTGCCAAACCGAGAAAATATTACTTCAAGTTGTTCTTTAGTTAATTCAGGTTTCACTTAACAACTATGATTCAGAGACCTTTGGAAAAATAAAATGAAATTTAGATCCATTTCCTGGAGTTGAATCAATTTCTAATCGAATGTCAAAATTATCCACAATTTGTTTGACTACAAACATGCCCAGACCCGTTCCTTTTCCAAGTTCCTTCGTTGTAAAATACGGTTCATATATTTTATTTAATGTTTCAGGTGACATACCTTCGCCATCGTCTGTTACAATAAGATGAGAATTTTTTTGATCTTTATAGGAAACGATTTCAATAGTTCCAATATTATTGGTAGCATCAGCTGCATTAAGAAGAATGTTTGATAATAACAAAGCAAATTGATCAGAATTCATTTGGATAAGAATCTCTTCAAAAGAATCTTCTCTTTTGATATGGCAGTATTTTAATTTTGCAGTTTCCTTAAACACTTGAAGAACCGAGGAAATTTCATTATTCAAATTTAAAACTTTTGATTGTTCATTATTTGATTTTAAGGATTTTCCAAGTTGCAAAAGATTGGAAGTCAATGCCCTTAATTTTTCCGTTTGATTCAAAGTCACCTTTAAGGCACGATCTTTTAACATTGTATCTGCGTTTTCTCGAGAAGCCATTTCTACAAAGCCTTGGATCGCAGTTAGAGAGTTATTAATTTCGTGTCCAATACTTGCAGCCACTACTGATAAAAAAGCCCTTCTTTCTGAGTGAATGAGTTGTTCCACCATTGCCTTTTTCTGAGTTACATCCCTAATGACACCTGTGTAATAAGTATCACCATCCAAACTGTATGAACATATTGCAATGTCCGCCAAAAAAGTAGATGCATCCGAACGTAATAATGTTACATCTGATAGTTGAAGAGTGGATTTATTTTCTTCTTCACTCAACACTTTTGAAACTTGGCTCATGTATTTTTGCATTTTATTTTCAGTGAATAAAATTTTCACTGATTGACCAATTAGATCCAAAGGAGTTCTGAAACGAAACATTTCAAAACTTGCTTTATTTGCCGAAACTACCGTAAGTTTAGAATCAATTGTAATCACAGCATCTGAAGTTGCATTTAATATTGCCGCGTTCTGTCTGTTTAAATCTAAGTTTTGAGTACGAAGTGCTTTTTCCAGTTTTTCCGATAACATCAATTTTTCTAAATCGGAATCCTTTTGATTTTTAAGTTCTAATGCTCGTTTAACAACAGATAAAATTTGTGTTCTGTCTACTGGTTTCGATATGTACTCGAATGCATGATAACGAATTGCAGATTCGGCGGATGATAAATTCGGATTTCCTGTAATAAGGATAACAGGTAAATTAATTTGTTTTTCTGCAATAAACTTTGTGAAATCAATTCCAGACATTCCAGACATTAAAATATCGGAAATAGCAACGGAAAAGGTTTCACCAGATGAAATTCTTTGGATCGCTTCAGAAGCAGATTCCGCGAGTTCGATTTGATATCCTTCTCGAGATAACACTCGTTTTAGTGCGATTCGTATATCCTCTTCGTCATCTACAATTAAAATCTTATCCATTTTCATCCGTATGGGCAGGGAGGTAAATCTCTACCTTAGCTCCCGTACCTTCCTTAGTTTTAATATAGATTTCTCCACCATGTTCCGCGATGATCTTTTTTGATATAGAAAGACCTAAACCAGTTCCTTGTTTATTTCGTCTCGTAGTGAATAAGGGTAAAAAAACCTTCTCTAATGTATCATCATCAATTCCGGGGCCATTATCTTCGACTGAAAAAACAACCCATTCTTTTTTTTGGATTTTGACTAAATCGATACCTAATTCGATTTTTGGAAATTGTCTGGCAGTCTCCATCTCAGAAAGTGCATTGATCGAATTTACCACACAATTGATTAAAACTTGTTCTATTTCTTGCCAGCGCACAAAGATTCCTGGCAAATTTGGTCCTGCATGCCTAGTAAAACTTATATTTTTTTTACGGCAACTAACTTCGACTAGTTCGCTTGTTCGAACTAGAATATAATATGGAGAGACAATATCTCGATTGGGGCTTTCCATCCTTCCCAAATCTAGTAAAGCTTTCACCAAATCACGAATTCGCAAATTGGCAGATTCAATTTTTTTTAAAATATTCCTTCGTTCATTTTGATCTGCTTCGTCGACAGTAATTAAGTCGTCCAAGTACAAAAGTGCACTTTGTAGTGGGTTATTGATTTCGTGTGCAAGACCGGCTGCAATTTCACCAATACTTGCAAATTTCATTGATTCAATTAGTTGTCGATCCTTTCGTTTAGCTTCCGTGATATCAGAAAATACTAACAAAATTTTTTTATCGTTCGGATCATATCGTCTAACGGGTATAAACCGAATTTCAAATGTTTTTTCTTCACCAAGTAATAAATAATCAAATTCAGTTGTTTGAGAGTTTTGATTTTCGATGACGGAACTTAAAACTTCCATTAGTTTTGATTTCATTTTTTCATCAAAAAAATGGAAAATATCTTCACCTACTTCAAATGCAAAAACCTGAAAGAGTAAAAACTTAAAAATAGGAGCAATCTCTAAAATTTGTGCGTCTTTATTTATAATTACAAAACCATTGTTCATCGTGGCAAAAAATGTTCTTAGTTTGTCTTCGCCATATTTAATAATGCGTTCAGCGTTTTGTAATTCGGAAAGATCTAATAAGAGCAGTGAAATTCCATTTGGCTTTCCTTCCTGCATTGTGATAAAACTTTGTAATTGAAAGGTGATCGAATTCTCAACAGAGTGATCAACTTCTATTAAAAATTTTGTATTTCTTTTTAAAATTTCATTCTTTAGATTCTCCGGTAGAATCAGAACATCAAATATTGTATAAGATTCAATTTTGTTAGGTGATAACCTGAATAATTCAATAAAACGATTGTTAGCGTATTGTAAATTGCCTGCTAAATCAGTTTGAATGAACGGAATTTCTAAGTGGTCAACTATTTCTAAATGATCCTCAGAATGCATTTGGTTCCAGTTAATTGTAATCGCGTATATTTCTGTATCGGAATCAAAGAAGTCAGTTAAAGAGGAATAATGAACAGATACTGGAATCTTTTCTGAATTTAGTTTTTTTAGAAACCATTTGTATTCGCTTTTGGATTGTGGATGTGTGTGGATCTCTGAAACTAGGAGATCAAAATCGCAGAATATATTTTCCACTTGCAATGATTTTGGATTTTTTATTTCCAATTGTTCAATTGCAATTGAATTGATGTAGAGGATTTGTTTGGATTTAAGATCGACGAAAACTAATCCTTTTTGGGAATGGGAGAGTAGCTGCGATAGTCTTTCAATTTTTGAATTAAACATTATGATGAAATATTTTTACCGAAGCCTTTTTCGAAACTATCAGTCCCAGAGACGTAAATCAATGAAAAATATGGGTGGGATTCCCAGTTTTATTCCAATGGGTGGACACCAAATTTTTTATTGGAAATTTGGAAATGGCAACAAAAAACCTATAGTTTTTTTGCATGGTTTACTCGACGAAAGTTTTGGTTTTCGGCGAGTCGTAAAAGAACTGTTAAATGAAGGTTATCCACTTTATGTATTTGATTTGCCTGGATATGGAAAAAGTAAATTACCTTTAGTGAAGTATCTTTACCAAATCGATGTTTGGGCAGACTTACTTCTTGAGTGTTTCGAAAAATTAGATTTAAAAGATATTTGTTTAGTCGGCCATTCTATGGGTGGGCTCACATCCCAACATTTAGTTTTAAGTGATACTCATAACCGAGTGCAAAAGCTTATTCTGTTAGCACCCGGTGGTATTCCTCATCCAGAACGTGAAAAAATGCGTAAAGTTCTATTTCCTAAAACAGAAAAACAGGTCGTATTGCTACTTCGATATCTTTACGGAGAAGAATTTCCCGAACCTGGATTTTTATTTCGCCACACTCTTGTTACTATTTGGAATGATAAACCGAACGAATATTTACAAGAAAATACCTTACGTAGGGAAGAGGAGATTTTTTTTGATTCTAAAATGAAAGGAATCAAAATTCCAACTTTGATTTTAGCTGGCGCTGAAGATGAAATTACACCACCATTTATGATGAAAAAAATTAATTCGTATATTAAAAAAAGTAAATTGGTGTGGATTCCAAAAGTAAGACATGCAATTCACCTAGAAAAACCGGATGTGGTCGCAAGAAATATTAGTATATTCTATAATACTTAACTATTCACCGTCATCGCCAATGGCGTCTACCGGACACATTGCCATTGCTGCTTTTGCCTGTTTTTCTTCATTTGGTGTTGTTGGTTGTTTTTTTACAAAAATATGACTTTCGTCTGCACTGTACTGTAAAAGGTCAGGGGCTTCCTTTATGCAGTCGTTACAAGGGACACAGGTTTGGTCGACATAGTATTTTCCTGGTACATTTTCGGGTTGTTTGCTACTTTTATCTGCCATACAGTATTTTTACTTTTTAACAGACCCCCCCTTATAAAATAAAGCATATATGACAAAAAAGAACATCCTCATTGTAGAGGATGAACCTTTCCTCGGACTCAATATCAAACAGAAAATCGAATCTTTCGGTTTTCATGTGATAGCAGTGGTTCCTTCTGGGGATGAGGCTTTCCAAATCGTTTCGGAAAAGGTTCCGGATTTGATCCTAATGGATATTAATTTGGAGGGGTCATTGGATGGGATCGAAACAGCCGAATCATTACGGGAACAATTCTCAGTGCCAGTTTTATTTTTGACAGGATTTTTAGATGATACTGCAAAATACCGAATCAATCAAAACCCGTCTTACGCATATTTGTTGAAACCATTCACTACGGACCAATTAAAAGAAGCGGTTTCTGGTTTTACTTCTTAATTTTTTAAATTCTATTTTTCCATTCCCATCGAATCAAAAATTCTCGATTGCCATCGGCTCCCTGGATCGGGGATTCTGCGAGCCCTAAAAATTTTATTCTGGAATCTAAATTTCTAATCTTTCGCCAAATAGAACGAATCGTATAACCAATATGATGCGAATCCCTCAATACACCTTTCTCTAATTTGGAAGGATGAACTTCAAATTGAGGTTTGAATAAAGAAATTCCTTGCCAAACAATATGGGAACTTGATTGAAAAAGAGAAATTAAGGATCCAAAAACGGGCACTAGAGAAATAAAACTTAAATCCATTGTGATCCAAGTTTCCTCGGTTAAAGGTTCTAATTGAGAAACCGTAAGGTCTTTTAGATGAGTGCGATCAAAAACTGTGACCTTGGGATCATTGGCAATTTTTTGTGCTAATTGGCCGTAACCTACATCCACGGCGATCACTCGGGAGGCACCTTTTTCCAAAAGCACCTGGCAAAAACCACCAGTTGAAGAGCCCAGGTCGATACAGGTTTTGTTTTTCACATTGGCAGTGGGAAAAGAATCAAAAGCTCCGAGCAGTTTGTATGCCCCACGAGAAACATAGGTTTTGATTTTTTCTTTAGTGCGAACTATATCTTTGGGAGAAATTAAGGTTCCCACTTTGGAAATTACTACATCATTGATAAGAACAGATCCAGAAAGGATTAACGATTGTGCTCGTTTTCGATCGATCGCATAACCTTCGCGAACGAGGAAATCATCCAGTCTAATTTTTTCTTTCGGCAATGTATTTCGGTAATCCTAAAAAGAATTCATTATTTAGGGACGATACGTTTGCCACAAGGGAAATCGCTTTGGATACGGATTCATCTCTTAATTTTTTAGCAGTGTCCATTCCATAAAGACTGGGGTAAGTTAATTTTCCTGCTTTTGCATCCTTTCCGGGCGTTTTTCCAAGATCGGCAAGGTTTCCTTCCACATCTAAAATATCATCTGTAATTTGAAATAATAAACCAATTTCTTTCGCATAACTTGAAATTACGGACTCCCTTTCTAACCAATCCGGTCGTAATCGGTTTCCTAAAAGGAAGGAAGCTTCAATCAGAGCCCCCGTCTTTTTTTCATGGATGGATGCGAGTTTGGATTCTTTATCGATAGGGCTTGGATTTTTTTCTTCTTCAATATCTTCCATTTGCCCGAGGATCATTCCCTTCATTCCGGCCCCTCTGTGGAGAATTTGGATGGAGTCACGGATGGTGGTGGAGTCTGTTTTTTCCAATAGAGATAACAAATAGAAACTCAAAGAGTTCAGTGTGTCACCTGCAAGGATGGCAGTGGCCTCATCAAACTGAATGTGGCAAGTAGGCATACCACGGCGAGTATCGTCATTGTCCATTGCTGGGAGATCATCATGGATCAGGGAATAGGTATGAATGCATTCCACTGCAAGAGCCGCAAGATAAACTGAGAGGTGATTGTCCCTATTTAGATTAGTTGGAAAATGAATTGGTTCAAAATAAGAATTCAGAACAAAGATTGGTCGAATTCGTTTTCCGCCTGCCTGTAAACTATATAAACAAGCATCCGTTATGCGAGTGCGAGGTTGAAACAATTCTTTAGTATAAGATTCAAAAAAAGAATCAAAGAGTTGTTTGGAGTTTTTTAAAATTTCAGAAAAGAGGGTTGGCACGGGAAAAAGACCGGTTCTCTTTAAAGAACCGATCGATTGTTTGGTTCGAACTTAGTTAAGTTCATACCCTTTGAAGAAAAACGCAATTTCTTGAAGTGCGTTTGCCACAGAGTCAGAACCGTGAACCGCATTTGCTTCTTTGCTTTCTGCAAAAAGAGCACGAATGGTTCCTGCTTTTGCTTCTTTTGGATCAGTGGCACCGATTACATCTCTCCAATGTGTTACCGCGTTGTCTCTTTCAAGAGCGCAAGCTACGATCGGACCAGATGCCATGTAAGTGCAAAGGTCATTATAAAATGGACGAGCTGCGTGAACCGCATAAAATTGTTTAGCGTCTTCGAGGCTGAGTTTTAGGAATTTCATTCCTAGGATTTTAAATCCTTCTTTTTCGATTCTTTGAAGGATGTCGCCGATGTGTTTGTTTTTCACAGCATCGGGTTTAAGCATAATAAAAGTTCTTTCCATATCTCCAAAAGCTTGGAGAAACCGAAAAAAGCAATCGAATCTTTAAGTGCCTAAAAAACGAACCAAAAGAAATGAAGTTGGGAGAAGATCCATTTTCTCAAATCCCATTTCTTCCCAGACATTCAGATCAATGAGAATCAATGAATACCCAGTGATTTTGTTTATGGAGATGGGATAGGGATTTAGATCTGTTTCCGGTTGTACTAAGTCTTCCACTTTGATTTTGTTCGACTTCATTCCTTTGAGGGAGGTTAGTTTTTGTGCAAAACCCAGGATGGGATCTTTTTCCCCTTTGTAAAGAATTGCTACTTTTTCTACAGATTCCAAACCGTTGTCGATGAGGACACCCACAGTGGCAGGGCAATAGTTGAGAATTCCCTTAATTTTTCCCCCCGTATAACTACGAGAAAATAGAGGTTTGGCAGCACCGATGAGTAAAATATCTGTATGTTTGATTTTAGCAAAATTGACAATTTCATATGTAACATTGTCTGTGATACGGTATTCTGTTTGAACTTGGATTCCCATACTAGAGCCTGTTTGGCGAATCGCTTCAAAACTGGCATCCCGGTATCGGCGAATTTCTTCATTGGAAAGTGAGTCGTTTGGTGAAATATGAAGTGCAGTGATTTCTAAATTTTTCTTTTGGTTTCCAGAAAGTGAAAAAGCAAATCGAACCAAACTTTTTCCCATTTTCTCTTGGGCAAAAGCAACTAACACTCGTAATTTGTGGTCTACTGGTTTTTCTGTAGGAATACGTTTTTCGGTATTAGAAAAAAACTTTTGGATTCCATCGAGAAGTGGTCCAGTAGAAAGAGTGGTGACAAGTGCCATTAACACAAATACTGCGAAGATTTCAGGACTTAAAATTCCTAAATCATATCCAATATTAAGAACCACAAGTTCCATGAGACCACGAGTGTTCATAAGAGCACCTATGGAAAGGGCATCTTCCCAATTGGAGCCCGAAACTTTGGCCGCAAAAGCACTTCCTATAAATTTTCCCACTACCGCCACAAGGATGACGAGTCCAAACACTAACCAAAGGTGAGACCCATTGAGCAGGCCAATCTCAGTTCTAAGTCCTGTGATCACAAAGAAAATGGGTAGAAATAAAATAACAGCTATGTCTTCTATCTTTTCCGCTACGAGTTTTTTGAGGTTTCCCTCTGTTGGCATAATGACGCCCGCAAGAAATGCTCCGAACAGAGCATGGATACCGATGACCTCTGTTGTGAGTGAAGAGAGGAATAAAATCATTAAGATAAGAGCAACGGCAGTTCTTGTTAAGTTTTCCCTGGAGATATAAATGGATCCTAATCGTTTGAGAAAGGGTGCCACTAAATAAATCATTGTTAGGATATAGGCAAAAGATAGTCCTATGGTGAAAAGTGCCGTATTGAGATTTCCGGCTTTAGAAATTGTTACAATGATCGCAAGTAAGATCCAAGCGGTCATATCGTCCGCAGCAGCGCAAGTTAGAACCATTGCACCAAGCGGAGTTCTTGTGAGATTCCGTTCTTGAAGGATTCTTGCGAGAACGGGAAAGGCAGTGATACTCATTGCTATTCCCATAAAAAGTGAAAAAGATAAAAAACCTACATTTTCCGGTGCATAGTCAGTATAAAAAAAATAAGCTAATATCATCCCTAAAAAGAAAGGGAAAATGATACTGGCGTGGCTAATGATTATGGCTGAATGTGCTTTGTTTTTAAGAACCGAGATGTCTAGTTCCATTCCTATGATGAACATAAAAAGAACTAAACCTATTTGACTGAGGGTTCCGAGAGTGGGAAGACTTGCCGGTGGAAATAAAAATCCCATCGTTTCTGGAAAGTAATAACCAAGTAAAGATGGTCCAAGTAAAATCCCTGCTACAATTTCACCCATTACGGATGGTTGTTTGAGTTTCCTTGAGAAAACATAACCAACAAATCGCGCGGACCCACAAACAATGATTATTTGGAGAAATAGTAGGGCTAATGGATGGTGGAAACGGTTGAAAAAATTTTCAGTGTCTAGATGTTCATTGGATATTGTTACAATATTTTTTGTGACTTCAAGAAGAGTCCCGGCTTGTAAAAGAAAGTAACCTAGAGAACCAAATAAGAGAATGGTGAATCCATAAAAAAGAGAAGAACGTGTTTTCATAGAATCCTCATTTTCTCCTTAAACGGAGAATTTTTTGGTAAGGGCTTCGCCCACAATGTCTGGAACTTGGTTAGAAACGGCTCTTCCATGTCTTGCTACTTCTTTGACGATAGTAGAGGAGACAAAAGAGTATTCATTGTCCGCCATTAAAAAATATGTTTCGATTTCTGGAGCCAATTTTTTATTCATCAGTGAAATCGCATATTCGTAATCAAAATCTGTGACCGCACGAAGCCCGCGTAAAATCACACGAGAATTTTTTTCTTTGCAATAATCTACAGTTAGGCCTTCGAAGGTATCGATTTTGATTTTGTCCCAACCTTTAAAAACTTTCCCTATCATTTCCACTCGTTCTTCTGGGGAAAATAGGGAAGTTTTTTTGGAATTGATTGCAACAGCAATAATGATCTCTTCGAATAACGGATGAGCTCGCCGTATGATGTCGAGATGACCGTTTGTGAACGGATCAAAAGAACCTGGATATACGGCGATATTTTTCATCTTATTTGTTTACCCTTGCCCACTCTTTCATAGGCAGACCGTAAAGGTTGATAAATCCTTCGGCATCATATTGGTTGTACAATTCTTCTTTTTCGAATGTAGATAGTCCTGCATTGTATAGCGATTTGTTGGATTTTCGTCCCACAACTGTGCAACTTCCTTTGTACAATTTAATTCGTACGGTTCCATTCACATATTTTTGTGTGTAATCCATATATGCGCGTAAAGCATTCATTTGGTTGGAATACCATTGGCCATTGTAAATGTAACGAGCAAACTCTTGAGAGAGTTCATCTTTTTTGTGTTGGGTGTCACGATCAAGTGTGATGGATTCTAAATCGCGGTGTGCGATATGAAGGATAGTTCCACCTGGAGTTTCATACACTCCGCGAGATTTAATACCTACAAGTCGGTTCTCAACGATGTCAACTCGACCCACACCATTTTTTCCACCTAAGTCATTTAAGGTTTCCATCACTTCGAGTGGGTTTAGTTTTTTTCCATCGATGGCAACACAATCCCCATTTTCAAAATCCAATTCTAGATAAGTTGGTTTGTCTGGTGCTTTTTCGGGAGATACGGTTAAGATAAACATATCTTCTTTAGGTTCATTGTATGGATCTTCTAAAATTCCACCTTCAAAGGAAAGGTGCATTAAGTTTCTATCCATACTATATGGTTTAGCAGCTGTTACAGGAACTGGAATTCCTTTTTTCTTTGCGTATTCAATAAGATCTGCACGCCCACCAAAATTCCAAGTTCTCCAAGGAGCGATGATTTGTAAGTTAGGCGAAAGTGCTTTGAAAGTGAGTTCAAAACGAACTTGGTCGTTTCCTTTTCCTGTTGCTCCATGTGAAAATGCATCGGCGCCTTCTTTGGTAGCCACTTCCGCCATTGCTTTAGCAATGAGAGGACGTGCCATTGAGGTTCCGAGTAAATAACGCATTTCATAAATGGCATTTCCCCGAATCGCAGGGAAAATAAAGTCACGTGCAAATTCCAAACGTAGGTCTTGGATGTACACTTTGGAAGCTCCGGTATTTTTTCCTTTTTCTTCTAGGCCTGTAAGTTCTTCTTTTTGACCGACATCGGCACAAAAAGCAATGACTTCACAACCATAGGTATCTTTCAACCAAGCCAGGATGACGGAAGTATCGAGTCCTCCGGAGTAAGCGAGAACGATTTTTTTGGGAGCAGGTTTCTCTTTCATAGAATAAGGTCAAAATAAAAGAAAAAACCAAGAACACAATTAAATATTGTCTGAAACGAAATTGTGTAGTAGATTTGGTGGATGCGTTTTCCCGTTTCTTTTTCTGTTTTTGTAACCATTACAGTTTTTACGATCCACTGCCAAAAACATATTGTTCCTCAAGAGGAAATCTCCAAAAACGTTCCCAATCCAAAGGTATACATCCAAAAAGAGGGAAAAGGAAAACGGGGAAGTTTTCTGGGAATGGAACCGTATCTTAACAAATATAGTTACGCAACAGAAGATAGTTTTTATTTGGCTTTGAACGAATACTTTCGGATAGCAAAGGAAAATGATCTTCTTTTTATAGATCGTAGTATCGTTGTTTTACCCGAGTATATTGGAACTTGGCTCGTAGTGACCGCCGAGGACAAATCCGTTTTTGCAACCAATACAATCCAAGAAGCAATGGAAGTTTTGGTAAAACATAACCTTGGTTCCTTTCTTTGGCATTATCTCTTTAGCAGTTCTTATTCTTCTGATACTTTAAAAGAAACACTCTTTCGAATGAAAGCTTGGCAAATGACTGATAGGTACCAAACTGTTTTTGCTAAACTCGCCCGTGAGTATCGAGTTTCCATTGTCGCAGGTTCCATTGTTTTGCCCCATCCCAAAGTCATAGAAGGAAAAATCACACCGACAGATGGGCCTTTGGAAAACGTAAGTTTTTATTTTCATCCCGATGGAAGAGTGGATGACCAAATCGTAAGAAAACTATTTCCCATTACCGACGAAAAAGAATTTCTCAAAGAAGGGAAGTTGGCTGAAAATCCGAGTTACCAAACCTCACTTGGGAAACTATACACGATGGTTTGTGCTGATTCTTGGTTTCCAGAAGTATATACGGAGTTTAAAAAATCAGAATCGGACCTTCTTGCCGTTCCTTCGTTTGTATCCCCAACAGACGCCTGGAACGTTAAATGGCAAGGTTACAACGGTTATGCGAATCCAAAAGATGTGGATCCCAAAGACATAGGTGTTATTTCCGAACGAACTGCTTGGAAAAAATATGCAATGCATGGTCGCCTGAAAGATCCAAAGGTAAAAGCAGGAATTAATGTATTTTTCCGAGGTGAAATTTGGGATTTAGCTGCTAGTGGGGATGCTTTCCTAAATCTCGGGGGAAAACCAGTAATCAATGTTGTGAAAGAAGAAAAAAACCAAGGAAGAATCTATGTACTCTATCTCTAGAAAATCCTTTTTAGCTCTCTTAGTTTTTTGTGCGGGCATCAAATCCAAAATTCGATTTTTTTATTTTAGTGATTCAGAAAGGGGAACGGTGACTGCTTTTTCTGAAGTTGTACTTCCTGTTTCTGAACCGGGAATGCCTAGTTTAGATGAAGCAAATGTTATGCGAAGATTGGATGAAGAGTTGTATTTTGTTTCCGAAGAGATCCAGGAAGACTTTCATTCGGCAGTGATGGTTTTGGAATACCTTCCCCTCTTTTATGGATATTTTAGTTTTTTTTCCAGTCTTTCCAAAGAAAAACGAGAAGAACTTTTATCTCTTTTGGCAGAGACAGATTCGGATATCGTCCGTGCCGTGGTTGGAAATTTAAAACTTTTGGTTTGTTTGGTTTATTATGGTCACAAGTCGACTTGGCCGCAAATTTCTTATCCAGGTCCTTTTGGCAATCCTCCTGAGAAATGGAGCGAATCCAGAATCCACTACCAAAATTTGGTGAATGGAAAGGAAGTTTAAGATGAAGTCTGGAATTTACCGCGATTACAAAAGTTATGCGAAGAATGAAACCATCATTGTGGATGTAGTGGTCATTGGATCGGGATGTGGTGGGTCGACAATGGCCTACGAACTTTCTAAAAAAGGAATTAAAGTCGCCCTTATCGAACAAGGCGGAAACTATCACACAGGTACTTTTGATAACCATGAACTCAATATGGGTGGCAAAGTTTCAGCCGAGAGAAATTTTCATACCACAGCAGATGGTGGAATCAACCTCGTGTACGGAAACAATCTGGGTGGGGCATCGGTTCATTACTGGGCTGATAGTTACCGTACACCGGATGACCGGTTGTTATTATGGAATCGTAAGTACGGAATGGAAAATCACCTTCCCGAAGATCTACATTCCTATTGGCCGGAATTGGAAGCTGACCTTCATGTAACACCGGCGGGTGAAGAATCCTTTAATCCGATGAATCGACTGTTTCGAAGCGCCTCACGAAGATTAGGTTGGGAGGGTCATGCCGTCCCACAGGCAAGAAAAAACTGTCAGAAATCTGGCCATTGTATGCAAGGTTGTATGTTTGGAGCCAAACAATCACAACTTGTGACTCATATCCCAAGGGCAGTGTTACTCGGAACCGATGTGTATACAGACCTTCGGGCAGAAAAATTAATTTTCCAAGGTAGGAAAGTCGCAGGCCTCGAAGCTGTTGTGATTGATCGAAGAACTTTGCGACCGACTGCGACAAAGGTAATTTTTCAATCCAAAGCGGTTTGTGTTTCGGCAGGTGGATTTGGTAGTTCTACTTTTTTACTTCGCAATGGCCTAAAAAGAAGGTTACCTGCACTTGGTGAGTATTTAGCAATCAATCCATCTCCCATGGTACATGCCTTATTTGAAGAACCCATCATCCAATGGAGAAACATTCCTGCAGCTTATGGAGTGGAGGATTTTCGTTTGGCTAGATACCAAAATGGAAAGTACAAAGAGGGCGGGTATATGTTAATGCCAAACCAATTACAACCTGCTACTCTTGCGGCCCTCGTTCCCAGTTTTGGAAAAGACCATTATACTTATATGAAACAAATGGAACATTTAGGTGGGACCATTGGTTGGATTGACGATGTGGACGGGGAACTTGGTTCCATCGAAGTGGATCTGTTTGGAAAAAGAAAAATCAATTATCCATTTGGAAAGGTCACCAAACAAATCTTTAGTGACCTGACATACAAACAGATGAAGTTAAATTTTGAAGCAGGTGCCAAAGAAGTTTTCCTAGCGGGTATGAAACTTCGTAAATATTCCAAAATGCCTAAAAAAGAAGAAATTGATGCTCTGGCCTGGAGGCCTGCGGAATTTCCAATGGCGGCCCCCCATCCTGCAGGCGGGTGCCGGATGGGAAAATCGAGCGAAACTTCTGTTGTGAATTCTCGTCACCAAGTGCATGGATTTGAGAACTTGTTTGTCGCAGACTCTTCTGTTTTTCCTACAGGCGTAAGTGTGGATCCAAGTTTTACCATTATGGCTTTTAGTAAAAAAGCCTCAGAGTTTGTAATGGATGTTATGTGAGGTTTTTATTCCTAAAAACGGCTACGGTTTCAACGTGGTCGGTTCTTGGAAACATATCCACAGGTTGCACTGAATTTAGGAAGTACTGTCTTGCCAGAAGGTTTGTGTCCTCTCTGAGACTCATTGGATCACAAGATACATAGACTATTTTTTTAAAACCCATTCCCAAAATAGTTTCTGCTACTTCGACTCCGAGTCCTGTGCGCGGTGGATCAAGAACTAAGGTATCATAGTTTTTTCCAAATAAACTTGGTAGAACTTCGGCCACTCTACCTTTGCGAAACCGTACATTGTGTACTTTGTTATACTTAATAGATTCCAATGCAGTTCGATGAGAATTGGGATTTTCTTCGATCCCCATCACTTCTTTACAATTTCCTGAAATCCAAAACGAAATGGTTCCAATCCCTGAATACGCATCAATGACACGGGAGTTTGGTTCGATTTCATCCAAAACCAAATTGTACAAACTTGGGGTTTGGATAGGGTTTACTTGTAAAAAAGTAGAAAGGCCCACGCGGAATTTATGTTTTCCAAAATGTTCGTGGATGTAGGGTCTACCCCATAACAAATGTTCTTCGCGACCCAGTGCCATTGTGGTGTGTTTGGTATTGATGTTTTGGATGATTCCGACTATTTTACCAAACTTTCCTGTTTTACCAATTCGGTTTTGAATCGCTGTGTGAAGTCTTTTGGAAGCATCTTTGGCATGTGGAATATCTTCTTTTGCCGTAACAATTCCTAAAATGATTTCTCCTGTGGAAAAGGACTTTCTAGCCACAAGGTATTTCATCATCCCACGTCTAGATTTTTCGTTATAAGGAAGAAGTCCTTCTCGCCTAGCCCATTGTTTGACGGCTAGTGCAATTTCTGTAAGACCCGGATCTTGGATATCGCATTCGGTTTGGTCTAGGACAAATGTGGATTCCTTATTAAAGAGACCCAAAGTTAGAAGAGTTTTGTTTCCAATGATCCTCCTTCCAAAAGGAAGTTGGATTTTGTGACGGTATTTCTCAGGAGAAGGGCTTGGAACTATGGTACGAAATTCTAAGTGGCGATACGTTTTAAAAAGTTCTTTGATGTTTTGTTCTTTTTTTCGAAGTTCTTTGGTGTAATCAATGTCTAGATAATTACAACCGCCACAAGTTCCGAAGTGGGTGCAGATTTTTGTACCGGGATTGGTTTGTGTCATAATGGATTTCCGGTTCCTACAAGTTCGGAGATATTGGAGAGTTTCTTTTGTTGGATCACTTTGTCGAGATAAGAACAAATTTGGTAAGGAAGAAATGGTCCTTCGTAGATATAACCTGTATAAATTTGGATGAGGTTGGCCCCAGCTTCGATCATACGTTTTGCTTTTTCCCCTGAGTCGATTCCTCCCACACCAATGATAGGAATTGTTCCTTTTAGAGTTTTATAAGCTAAGGAAACAAAGTGAAGGGATCTTTCAAAAAGAGGTCCACCGGAAAGTCCACCTTCTTCTGGATTGGTTTCTCCGAGTACTTCTTTGTTAAGTGTAGTGTTAGTCAGAATGACACCACTGATTTTATAATCCAAACATACTTTTAAATTTTCGATTAACTCTTCTTCTGTTAAGTCGGGAGCAAATTTTAAATACAAAGGAATGGGAAATTTGTGATCAAAAGCAGATTGGATTCCTTCGATAAGATCAATTAATGTTTTTTTGGATTGGAGAGATCGTAATCCGGGAGTGTTTGGTGAGCTGATATTGATCACAGCATAATCCCCATAAGGAACCAACTTCTTCAAAGTATAAACATAATCACCAACAGCATTTTCTAATTCTGTGACTTTTGATTTACCGGCATTGATACCACGCACTCCCAACTTTTGTTGATTCTTTATATTGGTTTCCGCGATATCTGCGCCTGGGTTATTAAATCCCATTCGGTTGATGAGGGCTTTGTGTTTGGGATAACGGAAGAGTCTGGGTTTGTCATTGCCTGGTTGTTTTTTGGCAGTGATGGTTCCTACTTCAATGTACCCGAATCCCATATGAATCATTGTGGGGAAAAGTTCTGCTGTTTTGTCGAAACCTGCGGCAAGTCCTAATGGATTGGGGAAATGGATTCCTTGGATGGTTTGTTCTAACCGTTTGGATTTGTATTGGAATATAGAAGCTAGAGTCTTATAGAAAAAAGGGATTTTTTGTGAAAGTGAAAGGAATGTTGCGGCTAAGTGGTGCGCAGATTCCGGATCTAAATGAAATAGGATTGGTTTGATCAGGTGATTGTAGAACAAGAGGAGAACCTTAACGTTGATTCTTTTTTCGCACTCATTTCTTACAATTTCTTTCCGAAAATAGCGTTCTTTCAGAGACTCATTATCAGGACTTTACTGTATGGCACCAAATTCTTCATTTGCCCGTATTTGGCAGAATCCTTCCGACTTTCCACCGGAAGCTGTACTTCGGGAATTGGAAAACCTACTCCGGTCCAATCCTGATTTTTGGCTCAAGATCAACAGAGACGGAATCATTGTTGATTATAAATCTTCCAGGTTTGTGAACATTGGCGACAAACCAGAAACCTTACTTGGCAAACATATTGATGTGGGTCTTCCTCCTTACTTACGTGAAATCGCAGCAGAAGCATTGGCATATTTATCTGAGAAAAAAAGCCAAGTATTTTGGAAAGAATACTCTTATGGTGTAGAACCAAACATTCGTCATGTGGAAGTTAGGTTTGTAGTTCTCTATGAAGGATATATCATGTCCAACCATAGGGACATCACTGAAAGAAAACGTTTAGAGAATGCATTTTTAGAAAGTGAGTCTAGATTCCTTTCGATGGCACAAAATGCTGCCGATTCCATTATCATCATCAACGATGACGGTATTATCCAATTTTTTAACAAAACCGCTGAAATTACTTTTGGTTATTCACATGATGAAGTGATTGGCAAAAACGTTACGATGATCATTCCACCTGAATACAAAGAAAAACATGATGAATACTTGCGACGATATAAGGCCACAGGGACTCAGCATATCATTGGAGTCGGTAGGGAACTTATCGCACTACGGAAGTCAGGTGAAATTTTTCCATGTGAATTATCTGTCGGCGAATTCAAAACTAAATCAGGGAAAATGTTTACAGGAATTCTAAGAGACATTAGTCAAAGGAAAATCCAAGAAGAAGAATTATACCAATATAGAAATCATTTAGAAGAGTTGGTTGAAAGCCAAACAATGGACTTAAAAATGTCCAAAAATATTGCTGAAGAAGCCTCTTATATGAAGTCTCTCTTTTTAGCAAATATCTCTCATGAATTAAAAACACCGATCCACGCTATTTTAAGTTATGCTGAACTAGGGGAAGAAAAATCAGCAACGGTTTCACCAGAGAAAATCAAAGAATATTTTCAGATTATCGATTCTTCCGGTAAACGCTTGCTAGGTTTACTTGAAAATCTATTAGATATTGCCAAATTAGAATCAGGCAAAATGAGATATTTATTTGAGAAAAATTGTCTGAAAGAAACCACTAAATTTGTAATTAACGAAATGCGAGTCATTTTGGAAAAAAGAGGGATTACAGTTGTTCTATTAGAGAAGGAAGAACGTTGGGAAGCCGAGTTCGACTACGAAAGGATCCAGCAGGTGATACGAAATATTCTCTCAAATGCACTAAAATTCATTCCAAATGACACTAATATTGAAATTAGTATGGTCAGAAGAGAATTTATTCCGAGAAAAACTCAGTCATATGTCAATGGTATCGGAATACAGATTCGTGATTTTGGACCGGGAATTCCTCCCGAAGACTTGGATAAAATTTTTGAAAAATTCATCCAATCCAAACAAGTGAAAGCAGGAACAAAAGGAACAGGGCTCGGTTTGTCCATTTCTAGAGAAATTGTGAATGATCACCACGGTTTGTTGTATGCCGAGAACCATGAAACAAAGGGAGCAATTTTTACTATGTTAATTCCTTGTTCTCGCGAAGGACTCCGATGATTAACTTACTCGCAGTGGATGATGAGATGATCAATTTGATGATCATTGATGAATCTCTCTCTGACAAAGGCTTTAATGTTGTAAAAGCAAAAGATGGGGAAGAGGCATTCCAAATCCTTAGTTCCGATTCTACATTATTTCATGCAATTATATTGGATCGACTAATGCCCAAAATGGATGGGATTGAACTTCTAAAAAAAATCAAGAGATCAGAAAAGTATAAAGATATTCCTGTAATCTTTCAAACTGCTATGAGTTCCGTCACAGATATGACAGAAGGATTGGATGCAGGTGCATTTTATTATCTTACAAAACCTTATTCTAGAACTTTACTCGTTCGTATTGTACAAACAGCAGTAGAACATTTTATCAAACTGCAACGTGCAAAAGAAGACCTTCATAAAGGTATGGGTGCACTTAGGCATATGATCACTGGTGAGTTTCGCATTCGTTCTATCCGTGAGTCACATGAATTAGCACCGTTACTTGCCAATGCATGTCCAGACCCCGAACGTGTGTTAACTGGCATTATGGAAATTTTAAACAATGCGATTGAACATGGAAACTTGGGTATTTCTTATCAGGAAAAATCGGAACTTCATGATAATGACAAACTAATGGAAGAAATTTTTAGAAGATTAGATACTCCCGAATTTAAAGATAAATTTGTAAAAGTTACTTTTGAAAAAAATGAAGAAAGGATAGAAATTCGCGTGAGTGACCAAGGAAAAGGTTTTGATTGGCAAAGGTATTTGTCTGTGGAAGCAATGACAAAGAATGCTTTTAAAACGCATGGTCGGGGAATTTTTATGGCCCGTAAATTATCTTTTGATGACCTTTCCTATGCGGATGAAGGTAGAACGGCCGTCATTCGTATCGATTTGTCTAATAAAAGGGGAAACTTACTTACCGACTTTCAAGAGTAAACTTCGTTTATAAATTATAAATTGAGGGTTCAGTGAAGTTTTGGATGATGTGGTTCACATGATTTTTTAATTCAAATTCTGTATGAGATGTGGCCACACCAATGATGGAACATCCTGCAGATTTTCCAGATTGTAAACCAGCAAGGGAATCTTCAAACACAACACATTCTTTTGGATTGAGCCCAAGTTCTTTTGCGCAAAGTTCATACACTTGCGGGTTAGGTTTTCCTTGGCTTACCATTGTTCCATCTACAATCACATCAAAAAAATGCCTTAAAGACAAAGTATCCAGAGTAAAATTGACATTCATTGTAGGAGCAGAAGTTCCTAGAGCAATTTTTAAGTGGTTCTCTTTTAGGAATTGAAGATACTTCACAAGACCTGTATGTGGTTTCATTTCTTTTTTATATAATTCTTGGTACCAACTTTCTTTTTCATCGCCATAGTCTTTGATTTCTTTGTTAGAGATATTTCCAAATATCATGCGGAAAAGATCTGCATTGGTTTTACCATTAAACGTATCTCTGTAGATTTCCGAATTTAGTGGAAAATTATATTTTTTTGCAAATTCCATCCAAGCTTTGAAATGAAAGGAATGATTGTCTACAACCACACCATCCATATCGAAGATAAAACCTTTATGTTTCATTTGTATTCCTTTCATATCCACCAACTAGTCCAGTAAAATAAGCGGGGATTTTCGATTCAAAAGTAAGCAATTCATTGTTATACGGATGAGTCAGTTGTATAGAAAAAGAATGTAATGCCATTCTTGGATAGGATCTTGTTTCATTTCCATACTTTGTATCACCAACAATCGAATGTTTTTTATCGGATAAGTGAACACGAATTTGATTTTTGCGGCCTGTTAATAATTCGATTTCTAATAAAGAATATAAATTTGTTTCTTTTAAAACTTTGAATTTTGTTTTAGAAAGTTTTCCTAATTCTGGTTCGTCAGTGGAATATACTCGATGCGCTTTGGATTCTACAAGATAGGACTGGATGGTACCTGACTTTTCTTTCCATACACCATGAGTCACTGCCAAATAAATTTTTTTAGTTTTTTCCCAAGACTCTTGGAGTGTTTGTTTTGCTGTTTCTGTTTTGGCAAATACTAAGGTTCCTGAAGTTTCTCTATCCAATCTGTGTACGATAAAGATTCTATTTTTAGAACGTTCGCTCCCTTTTTTTACATAATCCATAAGAGCAGCGTAAGCGGTTTTTGATTTCTCCGATTCGGTGGCGATCGTAAGGAGTCCTGCAGGTTTATCTACCACAAGAAGGTCTCTGTCTTCGTACAAAATAGTCAGGCCTTTGGGTAAAAAACGGGTATTGGTCTTTTGTTTCATTCTGAGTCATTTCGGGAGAGAGAATTCTTACCCTTCCTAGGAGTCTAAGAAAAAGTGCGGTAGGGGTCAAGACTTGTCCATTTCTCCTGAATTTCAGCAATAGAACTAAGTTCAGAATGGGCTTAGTTTAATTTATTGAATTTAATTCCGTTAAAACAGACGATGGTGGAAAGGAAACCTATGACTTTGGAATCAACAGTGGAACCGATGCGTACAAATCAATATGTCCCTTTGCTACAGCCTATATTCTCGGTAGAGGAACAGACAGTTGTGGCTTACGAATCTTTAGGTCGCAAACGTGATGATCTTGGGAATTTGGTGGCGGTTCCAGAGTTTACCGATCCACATGTTTCGGCACTTCGAATGAGTATCATCGATCGGCAGTTACTAAGTCTGGCACTCACTAAAATACAATCCACGAAGGATCTTTTGTTTGTAAACATGTCTCCAGACCAAGTGATTTTGGAATACGAAGAAAGCCGTTCGAATACCTTACCCATTTCTGATTTGGTGAATCGTTATGGGATTCCTTTAAATCAAATTGTTATAGAGATTACCGAAAAATCGGGAAGTTACGGAACCGATGTTTTAGCTGCAGGTGTTGAACTTTTGCGAGAACAAGGATTTGGAATTGCTTTGGATGATGTTGGGTCTGAATCTTCCAACTTAGAACGATTAGGTGCTATTAAACCAGATATCATAAAAATTGATTTAAACTTATTAAAAAAATCTATCGAGAAAAGAGAATACCAATCTATTTTAGAATATTTGAAACAAATTTCTTTAAGTATTGGTTCTCAATTACTTTTTGAAGGAATTGAAACTGAGGAAGAGTTGTATCGTGCTATTAGTTCTGGAGCAAGTCTTTTACAAGGTTATTTTTTAGGAAGACCTTCAGAACAAAATCATGATAAAAATAATATTTGTGATCTTGTTGTCCCACACTTACAATTTTATCATGAAATGAAACGAAGAGAAGTAGCAACAGAAATTGAATTCGAAAAACAAATAAAATTAAAACTAAATTCCATTCATTTAAAAACTATAAAGTTAGATAATCGTGTGATTATCGATCCACACTCATTTTTTAAAATAGACTCTCATATTAAAAGAGTTTATGTAACAGATTGGCAGGGTACCCAAGTTTCACCTTATTATGAGCGAACTAGTGAAACGAGTTTTAGTGAAAACCTATTATTAATTCAGAAAAACTGGTCTTATATGCCTTTTTTTTATAAACATGTGAAACAAGTTTTCAGAGATTCAGAAAACTGGCAAGTGAGTGATCCATATTGGGATAAAGAACTAAAAAAGAATGTGATTGTGTTTTCCCGTGTAAACGAAATGGGATATTCTTTTTTTGTGGATTTAACTTTAGATTAAAAGTTGTTCTTTAAGTAGGCAAACGAATGGCAATCCACATTAGTTCTTCTGATTCTTTTAAAAAAGCAGAATCTAACTTTATTTTCCCGTTTCTAGATCCTTTTACCAAACCAACAAATGCTCCCCATACAATCGCTATCAAAGCATCTGGTGGTAAGTTTCTAAATATATTGCGGTTGTTATGTGCAAAACGAGTTAAAAATTTCAAAAGTAACGCTCGTTTTTCTACACTCTTTTTATCCAGATAAGGAAGATTATATTGCATTTCTAAAAAATCAAAGGCAAGGGGATTATCTCTTTGGAACTCAGCCATTGCCTGCCAGATGCAGTGAAATTGTTCTCTTGGATTTTCCTCTGTTGGAAAATCGGATTTGATCTTATTATATAAACTTTCTTGCCATCTTTGAAAGAGACTATTTACCAATTCTTCTTTACTAGCAAAATACCGATAAATGGTTCCGGCCGCTACGTTTGCTCTCTCGGCAATGAGTGGGACTGCCGTACCATCAAATCCTTTAGCAGTAAATAATTCTAAGGCGGCGTTAAGGATTTCTTCGCTTTTATTTAGTTTTAACGACTTTTCGACCAATGCTACTCGCTACCATCCAAACAGATTGGATGAATTGTTCCTTTTTCAATTGGGATCATAAAATCCCAAGATCTCATTCGTTTCATTCTTTTTTTAAAAAAGTACTTGTAAAGTAAAAAAAGGAATGAATATTCATTCATTATTTCGTAAGGGTGAATCCGGATATAGAATGGCAATTTCGAGAAAACATCTAATTTCTAGACGAACTATTGTCAAAACTTCTGCTTTTGGGGCGGTTTTCCTGTTTCTTTCTACTTGGAAATGCAAACCATCCACAAACTCAGAAGTTGTTGCTAGGGGCATTCAATGCCAATTTTTAGATCCTGATGCCCAAGAACTTTTCGCCCATTTAGGTGAAGCAGTACTTTTCAACTTTCTCCCTAAAGAACCTTTAGAAAAAGAAAAGGTAATCAATGAAGTCATCCTAGGCATTGATTCCTATCTCTACACTTTACCAATTCATACTCAAGAAGAGATATTGGAAGCCATTCAATTTTTAAATTTAAGATTTGTTAGATGGTATTTGTTTGGAACTGGTTCCCATTGGGAATTAACCGATAGGAACGTAGTCATCAAAACCTTGAACCAATGGAAGATGTCCTATATTAGTTTATTTCGTTCTATTTTCTTTTTATTACAATCAATGATTACAATTGGGTATTTTGAATCATCCTATTCATGGAAACATGTCGGATATCCAGGTCCAAAACATGCATTAGGATTACGTCATGGATAAATTAATTAATGTTTCCTATCTTGAGAAGGATTTGGATTTAGAGGCGGATTATGTTATCGTTGGATCAGGTGCTGGTGGAGGAACTAGTGCTGAGATTTTGTCCAAAGCAGGATACAAAGTCATTATCGTTGAAGAAGGAAATTACGAAACGAGTAAAGACTTTGATCTAAAAGAACTTTCTACTTTTAATCGACTTTACTTTGAAGGCGCAACTCGACCTACAAAAGATAAAGCATTTACTGTTGTGCAAGGAAGAACTGTTGGTGGATCAACAGTGGTCAATTGGACAACTTGTATCAAAACACCAAAAGAAACTTTAGAGTATTGGCAAAATGATTTAGGCATTTCAGGTTATAGTTCGGAAGAGATGGAACCTTGGTTTGCTGTTGCTTCTAAAAGGCTTTCCATTGAAACATGGGAAGCGCATAATCATAATAACAACTTACTTAGTTTAGGTGCAAAAAAACTAGGATGGCGTTATAGTTCGATTCCGCGTAATGTTAAAAACTGTCGTATGTTAGGATATTGCGGGTTGGGTTGTCCCGTTGATGCTAAACAAAGCCAACTAGTGACTACGATTCCTTCTGCTCTCAAAGAAAAAACAACGTTGTTGTACAATACAAAAGCGCTTCGTTATGAATGGAGTGAAAATCAAATCGATCATTTGGTATGTGAGCCTGCAGTTTATAAAACAGATAACAAACCAAAAATAAGATTATTTGCAAAACATTTCATTACCAGTGCAGGAGCCATTAATTCACCGGCATTACTTTTAAGATCCAAACTACCTGATCCTTATCAATTAATTGGAAAAAGAACTTTCGTACAATTGCATAATTATTCGGTTGCAGAAATGCCTTCTTCCGTTTTTGGATTTTTCGGTGCTCCTCAATCTGTGGCTTCGGACGAATTTTTATGGAAGGATGGAGTAACGGGAAGAGCTGGTTATAATATTGAAGCCGTAGGTGCTCAACCTATTGTTCTTATGAACTTACGTAAGTTAGTTGGCGAAGAGTTCGAAGCTTATGTAAAAAGTTATCCAAACTTACATGTATTGGTTTCGCAAATTCGAGATGGATTTAACCAAGAAAGTCTCGGTGGAACGGTAAGTTTAAATGATGTTGGTTATCCAATCCTAGATTATCCATTGAATGACTATATGATAGATGGAATTAGGAGATCTTATTTATCAATGGCAGAGTGTCAGTTTGCAGCAGGAGCAAAAACTGTTGTTCCTGCTAATAATGCTGTGAGTCCTTTTTCTTCTTGGTCAGAAGCAAAAAAAGGAATTGAATCAATGACAATCCAATCTCCAAATACGGTAGTAAATTCCACACATCCGTTAGGTGGAAATCCAATGGGAAAAGATCCAAAAACTTCCGTGGTAGATACGTTTGGAAAATTTCACCATGTAAAAAACTTATCTGTCATCGATGGATCCATTTTCCCCACAAGTTTGGGTGTAAATCCAAGTTTTACTATTTACGCGATTGCATCGAAACTTGCCACTCACTTGGCGAAAGAGTTAAACTAATATTATGTTAACAAGAGTCGAAGAAATATTATTTGCTTCTATGATTTTTTTTCTAATGGTTGCGATGGGTACAACTTTAACCTTAGAAAATTTTAAAAAAGCAATCCAGTCCAAAAAACCATTGTTAATTGGAATGATTTCCCAATTTGGATTTATGCCATTGATTGCTTTTGGACTAGCTACGGGGTTTGAACTTTCTCCATCGTTTGCCATAGGATTAATTTTAGTTGGCTGTACTCCTGGCGGGACTACTTCAAATTTATTAACCTATTATGCAAAAGGTGATGTTGCGTTGAGCATTAGTATGACCATTGCTTCGACAATTCTTGCCATCGTAATGATGCCATTTTTGTTTTGGTTGTATTGTTCTGGATTCAACGCAGAACAGATTCAAATTCCATATAAGAGTATTATTGGTTCCATTATTATCCTAATATTTCCTGTTTTGATCGGCATTAAGATTAGATCAGCTAATCTTAAATTGGCGTTAAAAATTGAAAAAGTGGGAAGTGTTTTAGGAATTCTAATGATCGTATTTCTTTTGATCGTAATGGTTCCGAAGAATATTGAGATATTGAAAAAAACAACATCCGCAATGTATATTTCTGCCATATTGATTACGGTTCTGGGATATATATTCGGTTATGCGCTTAGTAAGATTTTAAATCTATCAGAGAAACAAAGTACAACCGTTTCTTTAGAAACAGGCATTCAAAATGGACCACTTACGATCGCAGTGATTTTACTTAGTTTTCCAGCAGGATTAGTGAATGAAATTTTGTGGATGCCATTGTTATACGCACTATTTGTTCCGATCACATCTTCATTCGCAACGTTATTATTTTACTTAAAATCTAAGAAAAACCAAAAGGAAATGATTAAATGAATTTTTATTTTTCGGAAGAACAAAACCGATTACGAGAAGCTGTAGCTGCTTACGCAAAGATTGCGGGTGCAGATCCCCAAAGAGATGTGGAAGAACGCGATAGTGAGTTTTCATGGGACGTATTGAGTGCGTTAGGTGAAAAGGGCTGGACTGGCGTAATTGTTCCAGAGGAATACGGCGGAATGGGCAAAGGCGCAATGGAATATACTATCATTATGGAAGAAACAGCCAAAGAATTAGTATATGGTCCACAGAATTTAATCCAAGCTCAGCAAGGTCTCTTAGCTGTTGGAACAGAAGAGCAAAAACGGAAATGGTTACCTGAACTTGCGAAAGGAAAGATTATGGCTGCACAGGCTATCTCTGAGCCAGATGCAGGGTCGTCTTTTCAAAACATTCAAACAACTGCAGTAAAAGATGGAAACGAATGGGTGCTGAATGGATTAAAAGTACATATCAATTTGGGAAAAGAAGCACAGTTAATGATGGTGTTAGCAAAAACTGATAAAGGATTAACTGAATTCTTGGTAGATAAAGATTCGAAAGGCATTCGATACGTAAAACAAGATCCAATTGGTTTACGTTCAGCTCCTATGTATGATGTATACTTTGAAGATTGCCGTATTCCTGCTGATACTGTTTTAGGAAGAGAAGGCAGAGGGATCGAAACCTTTATGGCAATCTTTAAATTAAGTCGTCTTGGTGTTGCATCGCAGCTAATTGGAATTGCTCGAGGTTGTTTGGATCACGCAGTTTCGTTTACCAAATCTAGAAAGGTTGGTGAAAACAGAGTTTCTGACTTTCAAGGAATTCAATGGATCATTGCGAAACTTACCTCCGAATTAGAAGCTGCGAAACTGGCAAGAAACCAAGCGGCTTGGTTACATGATCAAAAAGTAAACCATAATCTAGAAACTTCTATTGCTAAGTATCTTGCAGGAGTTGTTGCCGATGAAACGGTAAATAAAGCATTCACTCTCACGGGATCCCATGCATGTTACAGAAATCGTCCTTATGATCGTTATGTGAGAGAAGTAAAGTCGCTATTAGCTGGCGGTGGAAGTTCTGAAGTTATGTTAAACAATGTCGCTAGAGAAATCTTAAGACCATCTTATCACTATTAATATGAAATTTACCGCTACAACTTTAGTTACAGGTGCGAATGGATTTATCGGGTTTGAACTTTTAAAGGAACTTACCAAAGATAAAAACCTTAAAATTCGAGTTACGGATTTAAGAAATGATAGAATCGATTCTTTAAAGAATCCAAATATTGAATTTGTTAAATCAGACATTCGTAAAGAAGAAGAACTCCGGCCATTATTGGATGGCGTGGATAGAATCTTTCATGTGGCGGGGATTTGTAATTTAAGTACGCCTTACGATACTTTAAAACCCATCAATGTAAATGCTGTAGATAAAATCACAGATTTAGCATTGGAAAAGAAAGTGAAAGCATATATTCACTTTAGTTCTTCCAGTGTTTATGGAACTTATAAAGGGAATCCATTTCAGGAAACAGATCTTTGTTTCCCTATGGACTCTTATGGTAAAAGCAAATATGACGGTGAACAAATTGTAACGAGTAAGATTCCGAAAGGTCTTAATGCGTTGATTTTACGGCCTTGTACGGTTTATGGCCCTGGTTGTAATGATGGCGCTGGAAAGGTATTTTCTAGGCCAGGAAAAATTGCAGGAATTCCCGGAAACGGAAAACAAAAGATAGCAAACGTTAGAGTTGAAGATGTTACTTCTGCTGCCATTTATCTTTCAGAAAGAGAATCTGTTTTTGGTGGGATTTTTAATATAGCAGATGATAGTCATCCAAGTTTAGAAGAGGCTTTGAGTTTAGCCGCAGAAGCTTTTGGTTCAAAAATTAATAAGGTCCACATTCCTTTAGGTCTTTTAAAGGTTTTGGCAAAGTTAGAAGCGCCCATTGCAAAACTGAGAAGGAAAATTCCTGATTTGGAATATGAAGCAATCAAATATCTGTATAACGACTATTATATGGACAATCGAAAATTAAAATCGGTAGGTTATGCTTTAAAGTATCCTGATTTCAAAAGTTCAATTTTAAAAATGAAATAGTTTTCTATAGGAGATATGTAAATGAGTAAAGTAATAGTAATCAGTGGAATTGCACAAGGAATGGGTAGAGAAGTCTCTCTTATGTTAGCGGCACAAGGTCATACCATTTGTGGATTTGATATTGAGAAAAAGTATTTAGATAGTTTATCTTCTGAATTAACTAAGTTAAATGCGAAGTTTCATTTAGAGCCATTGAGTATTACTGAAACAGATAAAATTATAAAGTTTAAAGATTCAGTTCTGAAAAAATTTGGAAATGTGGATACTATTGTATCAAATGTTGGAATTGGTTTTTTCGGTCCATTTGAAGAAGTAGACTTAAACAAGGCTCTTCAATGTTTTGATATCAATGTTATTGGATGTGCAAGGCTTTTACAATCATTTCTACCTTCTATGCGTACTGCAAAAAAAGGAAAACTAGTTGTAATGTCATCTCTTGTGGGCCAAGTTCCATTTCCCTTTGAATCCATTTACTCTGCGACGAAGTTTGCGATTGAGGGAATGGTGTCTTCCTTACGTTATGAAGTATCTCCATTCGGAATTCAAGTGGCTATGATCCAACCAGCACAGGTATCGACAAACTTTGCAGCAAAAGCACAAAAGTTACCAGAGATGAATTCACCATATTATGATCGTTGTGTGCGATTTATCAATAGGGATAATGATTTGATTCGAACAGCTACGAATCCTATTCAGGCGGCGGAAAAGATAGTTAAGGTGATTCTTTCTAATAAACCTAAATTATTCAACCAAGTCGATTTTATGAGTAAATTCTTTTTAGGGCTCAACCGTTTTTTGCCACAAAAAATAAAAGATAAAATTTTGTTAAATCATATGAATATCAACGTTTAGGAATGGATATGAAGGTTCCCAATTTAGAAAAAAAAACTTTGTACAATTTGGTGCAAGAAGGAAGACGTTTGTACGGCGATCTTACAGTTCAAAGTTATAAAGATAATAAAAAGAATTATTTAGATATTAGTTATAATGAATTTGTTTCTTCTGTGGAAAGTTTATCCAAAGGATTACTTTACTTAAATGCAAATTCTGGAGAAAGAATTGGTATCATTGCAGATGTAGGCCATCATTGGTTACAAGTAAGCATGGCTATAACAAATATAGGTTGTGTGGATGTTCCTAGAGGAACAGATGCAACACTAGATGACATCAGTTATATCTTAACCCATGCAAATTGTAAAATTGTCTTTATTGAAAATGAAAAAACTTTACTTAAGTTTTTACCTGAATTAAAAAAACTGAAAATTGAAACCATTGTATTATTTGGGGACAATCGAAGTGAAAATACCGAATTAGGTTTCCCAATTTTAAATTTTTCAGAATTGAAGAGAGCAGGTGCTTCCGTTAGTGATGAAAAGTTTCATTTGAGAGGAAAAGAAATCCAGGAAGAGGATTTAGCTACTATTATTTATACTTCTGGTACAACAGGAAAACCAAAAGGTGTTATGTTAACACATGGGAGTATTCTTTTTGAGATTCATTCCCTTGTGGCTGAATTTCGAAAAACTGGAGTTCGAGTGGGAGAAGGTGATGTTACTTTAGGATTTCTTCCGCCTTGGCATAGTGGTGAAAGAATTTTTGAAACTATCTGTTTTTATTCAGGTATTAAAATTGCTTTTACAACGGTTGCCGAGTTAGGAAAAGACTTAGCAAAGGCGAAACCTACAATTTTATTTACAGTTCCTCGTGTTTGGGAAAGTTTTTATGATAAAATTAGAGATACCGTTAACAAAAGTAATCTATTCAAAAAATATTTTTTGAAATTACTTGTTTGGAACTCAGTTAATTTTTCGATTTGTTTTGATCTTGCTTTTGATAGAATTCCAAGGCTAAATTCGCCTAAAACATTACTCCAACTTTTGTCTCAAGTTTTTCATTTCATTAAATTAGTCATTTATCTTCCTCTGCTACCTATTTCTAAATTAGTTCTATCAAAAATATTATCAGTATTAGGTAGTAAATTACGTTATGCTTTCGCAGGAGCAGGAGCATTACAAGCCGAAGTTGATAGGTTTATGTATGCAATTGGAATGCCTATATTAGAAGTCTATGGAATGACTGAGAATTCAGGTGTTTCTACCATAAGACATTATAATGATTTTTCAATTGGTAATGTTGGAAAACCAATTGAAGGAGTAACAATCAAACTTATCGATGAGTTTGGAAAGGAAATTGTAAAACCGGGAATCAAAGGTGTAGCCCACCATCATGGATTTCATAATATGAAAGGCTACTATTTGGAAGAGGAAAAAACAAAAGCCGTTTTAACCGAGGATCGTTGGTTAAATTCTGGAGACTTACTTGTTTATACAGCTCAAGGTACTTTGAAGTTTGCCGGTAGGGCCAAAGATACAATTGTACTATCTGGTGGTGAAAATGTCGAACCAGAGCCAATAGAAATTTGTTTAAAACAAAGCGAATATATAGACCAAGCAGTTGTAGTTGGACAAGATAAAAAAACATTATCTGTATTAATTCTATTAAATTTGGAAAAAGTACAAACCTATTTAAATTTACATTCGATCACTTTGGATTTGAACCATTGTATCTACAACGAAGATGAAAATTTACAGAAATTAATCAAAGAAGAAGTTAAAAGATTTATATCTGATAAAAATGGATTTAAGGCATTTGAAAGAATTTCAAATTTTTATATCTTACAAAATCCTTTTGTTGTACATGATGAATTAACCCAAACTCAAAAAGTGAAACGAAATAGAGTTCAAGAAAAGTATCAAAATGAAATTGAATCTATGTATCGGAAATAGGGGGAAATTTTATGCAAACCTATAAATCATGGAATATCAGTATTGAAGACCGAGTTGCAACCCTTACTTTACAAACGAATGATTTGAATGTAATGAATATGGATTCTCTTTTTGAGCTAAAAAAAATTAGTAAAGAGTTAGAGGAAAATCAAAGTGTTTGGGTCATCATTTTGCAAGGTGCAGGAAAACATTTTTCCTCTGGTGTAAATATCGATATCTTAAACAAAGTGACTGAAATTAATACAGAAGATTTCAAACATAATATGCGAGAAATGCAAAGTTGTTTTACCGCATTTGAAAATATCAAAAAACCTACAATCGCCAAAATACAAGGATTTTGTATGGGTGGTGGATTTATGTTGAGTTTATGTTGTGATTTTAGAATCGCCAGCGAAAAGTCGGTATTTTCTGTTCCACTTGTTAAATTAGGATTAACAGTTCTTATGGGAACCAACCGAATTACTCGTAATGCTGGCGTGGCCGCAACCAATGAATTGGTTATGTTAGGTGATAAATTTAACCCTGAAAAAGCATTACAACTTAACCTAGTCACAAAAGTAGTTCCTTCTGATCATTTGGAAGACTCAGTGAAACAATTTGCAAATAAGTTTAAATCCTTACCTCCCAAAACAATTTCGATTACGAAACAGATTATAAAACAAGGGGATAAAATTCCATTAGATCAAAGTTTGGAATTAGAAATCGAATTACAATCTCAGATTTTAGGTTCTTCTGATTTAAAAGAAGCTTTAGAAAGTTTTACTAATCAACGTAAACCTGTTTTTTCTGGCAACTAACAATGAATATTGAGTCACTTTGGCAAAATGGAAAAGTAACAGTCAACCGAATCAGAATCGTCCTGTTTTTTATATTCTTTTTGGCGTTACTTGGAACGAGAGAAAGTATGCCAAAAACAATGTTCATTATCCATTTATCGGGAACATTGTTTATGGGTATTTACGCTACTATTTGTTATCTTTGGTTAAAAAACGGAAATCCACCTGATTGGTTTCATAAATTTCTTATTCTATTAGATATTGGAATTCACTTAATCAATACATCTATTGACTGTAGTATGGGCCCTCTAGAAGCGAAGTCTGCCTTAAATAACACTGCAGTGCTACTAGTAGTGTATTTTTATTTAATATACTCTGGATTTTTAGGAAATCCTAAGTTTGTATTGTTTAATGGATGTTTGGCGGGATTTGGTGTATTTCTCGCTTATATTACATCTATTTCTTATGGTGGACTGATACCGACCGAAGATCCTACTCTTTATATTCAAACAGGTTATGTAGGAACTTCCGCTGAAATAGTTAAGGGTATATTTATCATTGTTAGTGGAGTTTTACTTTCAAGACTCATTGCCCTTTTGATACAAATCAGTGATAAAGGAATGGAGAAAGCAACTGAATCGGAAGACTTATTTCAAAAATCAATCATACAAAAAAAAATGGTGCAAGGTGCTGCAGTCAATTTAGAATCTTCGATTCAAAGTTGTGGAAGTTACATTTTTAAAACAGCAGAAAGATTAGAATCCCAAGCGGCTTCTTTAGAACAAGTGACCGCTATCAATATAGAACTTTTTTCTTCTTTTGAGTCCAATGCGAAGATTATCAATGAACAAAATATAAAAATTACAGATTTATTTTCTGGATCCAACGACTTAAATCATTTGGTTTCTACTATCAGCGATATAAATCAAGAGTTGATATCACTTGCGAATGAAAACAAAAAAGACACAACAGAAATTGGAGTGGTCTCTCAAAGAACTACCGAGTATTTATCTTCCATAAAATCTTCTTTTGATAAGGTAGATGAAATTAACCAGATAGTTGCTGAAATCGGAGAGAAAACAAATTTACTCGCGCTAAATGCATCGATTGAAGCGGCTCGTGCTGGTGAAGTAGGAAGGGGTTTTGCGGTTGTTGCGAGCGAAGTAAGTAAATTAGCAGACTTTACTGCAACTAATGCAAAAATCATTTCGGAGGTAGTAGGTAACTCTCGAAAATTTATAATCAATGCTTCAGAAGTGTCCTCTCAAGCAGGGAATTTAACTACAAATCAAATTCAAAAATTAGAGATTACGACAAAGAAAGTGAGTTTTATGCATGAGCTTTTTGAAAAACAAAAGGGAATTATTTTTGATACCATATCTCGTTTGAATGAAATCAATGATTTATCATCACAAATATCTCTTAGTACGAAAGAACAGATTTCAGGACAAACTGAAGTTAATAAAGGGATTCTTGCCCTAGAAGATGAGGAGAGCCAAATTTCGGATGCATCCAGAAATTTAGAGCAGTATGTTGAACAAATTAGAATTCAAGCTCAAGAGTTATTGACTTTTAGCAATTCTTAGTCTAGTATTTGTTTTTTTGGAGAACTTTTATGTTTTATAGCAAACCACAAGTGTTCATTGTCTTAGGTATAATTTTCCTAAGCCTTTGCATATTCAATTGTTCTAATGCGAAGTTAGAACCAGGTCAAATCATAGACCAACATGGAAAAACCATCACTCTCATTCCAGAACCTGACGCAAATCCGACTAACCAAAAGGAAATCAAAAGCCCCGTTTCGCTTTTGTTAGTCGATGGTAAACTTAATGTTTCCGGTTGGTCAAGATACCCTAATTTCCAAATAAATGAATCTTTTATTAAAGTAGACCCCAAAAGATATAAACGTTGGGAACATTACACATTTTATAATGAAAAATTTGGTGGTGCTGTTACTGTTACCGATATTGGAAATTTAGCAATGGGTAGCATTGAACTTTTAGATTTTTCCACAGGCAAAGTGATTTTTTCAAAAACTGAATTAGTAAGACCTGGTGAAATACTTTTTCCAACAAATACAACGGATCCTATTGAATTCAAAAAAGGGGATCAGTTCATTCGAATCACTAAACTAAAAGGCAAAAGAGTCATTGCGTATTCTATCATTGGTGATTCGAATGCTGAGTTCATCAAAGGTAATTTAGAGTTGGAAGAAAAAGCACAAGAGGCCCTTGCTGTCATCACTCCTTTTTCCGAATCAACTTTTTTTTATGAATACAAAATGCCAAGTTTGTTATGCAAAGGTTCGATCCAACATAACGATATCAAATATGAATTTAACGATAAAAGTTATGCCGTATTAGATTGGGGAAGAGGTACTTGGCCAGAACAAAACAAATGGCTTTGGGCAGCTGGTGCAGGTCTCGTTGATGGAGAATTACTAAGTTTAAACTTAGGATATGGATTTGGAATTCCAAACAATGCAACTGAGAATGGAATCGTTTATAAAGGAAAGGTTCATAAACTAGATAAAGTTACATGGAAGTATGATGTAACAGATTACAAAAAACCTTGGAAGTTTATCAGTAACGAAGGTCGGATGGAACTTGATTTCACACCCGTTTATCTTTTGCATTCAGACATTGATCTAATGGGGATGATTGGATTTTTAAAACAATTGTACCAAAACTTCACTTTCTCTGAAATATTGGAACTTCTGAAGACAGAAGCTTATTTAAACAAAGCATTCGGATATTACAACGGTTATGTTGTTTTGGACAATGGCACAAAACTAGTAGTAAAAGACCTTGCTGGTTTTGCAGAACAAATGTACCAACAATGGTAATTTAAACTTCATAGTTTCTTAATGTTTCTAATCTGATTGTGCTGAAAATCACAATCAGTGTGAGGGTGGCTCCAGCACCTATGACAGCAGTCGTAATCGGCAGCTTAACCAAAAGTAGTCCAGAGAGAAGTCCTGACGCCGCAGGGACAACTTGACTTGTGATTGTATATAAACTTACAAGTCTACCTCTATATTCTGTAGCCACTTCCGATTGTAAGATAGCAACGATTAAACTAATGCTAGCACCCGCTCCAAATCCGCTAAATAGTAAAAATAAAACAGAAACCCATACAATGGAACTAAATCCAATCCCTAAAAAACCCAACCCACAAAATAAACCGGCCAAAAGTATCATTTTGCCATAACCAACTTGTTTTGCTAGTTTCAAAGAAACTCCGCCACCAACTAACAAAGCAACCGCGAGTGCTCCCAGAAAAAATCCTCGTTCTAATTCTCCTAGTCCCAAAACACCTTTGGCAAACCGAGGCATCATTACTTGGACTGGCCCCATAGAACAATAAATCACTATAGAAAAAAGTAAGGTTTGTTTGAGCAGAGTGTGATTTTTAGCGTAAGAAACTCCTCGTAAAATCCGATCCCAAGCAGAGGAATTTTTTCCAAGTCCTTTCGTTTGAATACCCAAAAGAAGTACCATTGCAATAAAAAATAAACTGATTCCCGTTAGGTGAACCATTTCCCAGGAATTAATTTTTCTGCAAAAAGCAAGAATTGGAGGAGCAGCTCCGAATCCAAGCATCACAAGAATATTGAATACAACTGCTAACTTTACTTGGCGCTCCCCGGCAAGCCTACCCAGTAAGGACATACGTGCTGGTGCAAGGATAGACCAACCTACACCCGCAAAACCAGCGCCAAGTAGAAAAAGAAAAACTGCAAACTTGCCTTCCATTCGAGAAGAAAGGTGCAATAAACCAAGAGAAACTAAAAAAGAAACATGGGCACCTTGCGCTAATTTTTGTGGTGAGTATGAATCACACCAAGCACCTGCAAACCAACCAAGAATGAGTGGGACACCAAAACACAAACCAAAGCCGAGACCAGCAAGGGCATCTGCATTCCAAACATCTTGTGCGTACAAAATAACACTATAGTTTGTTAGGTGACCTGCCAAAAATCCTAAAAAAGAGGCAGCCAAAAATCTTATAATTTGTCCTTGGTTATAATTTTCTTTAACATTCATTTTGATTGTTTAATTTCCATAAGTGTTGGTTGTCCATCTTCAATATGCCAACTTGGGAAGGCACCATTACAAGTGTATGCTTTTCCATCTGGACCAAATTCTACATCTCTTGTAAAAGTAACTTTTCGACTCATGGGATATACTTTCCATTCTTCTGTTTTGATATCCATTGCCATGAGGTTGTCTGAAGAAGTACCATTCACCCAAACTAAGTTTCTTGGTCTGTCGACGTTAAGAGAATAAGGAGTTTCTACTCCATCTACGGCAGTAGGCAAAGGATACATTTTAAATTTACCATCTTCTGGTGTGTACTTAGCAATAGAACCTTCAGGAAATGCAGAGATCCAAATATGATTGTCTTTATCAATTCTTAGGCGGCGTGGACCTTGGAATGGAGTTTCGATCAACTTAAAACTATCATCTTTTGGATTGATCACGCCAATTGTATCTGCGTGTAACCGAGTGAACCAAACATTTCCATTGGGTGCGATATCAATTCCATAAGGAAGAGGCATTCCACTCACACGTTCATCCACAGGAAGTAAGTGCATTGGGAAACCCCAGTTCATCAACTTCACAATGAATCCGCTGATCCATAAACTAAAACTTTCCTTTTTGGTTCTTGCAGGTAAGTTATAATTTTTGAAAGTATTTTTTTTTCGATCAAACATTCCCACTTGGTTGGAAAGTGCTAATGTAAACCAAACTCGATCTTCATCATCAATACGAACCGTATGAGGATATAATCCATCGGCAAACATATGGTCTGTGAATTTTTTTGAAATTGGATCAAACTCAGTGATCCTTTTTTGTAAGGATGGTGTGATGAATATATGTCCGTCCACTGGAGACTCTGCTAGTGAATGTAAACCAACATAAGTTTCATGTTTTTGGAAAGATCGTAATCTTCCTGGCAGAAGACCACCAAGTTCGTCTTCTGGTTGTTTGGGAACTTTATAAACTACCGTTTTACCTGTGTTAGGATTTATTTCCCAAAGTCGGTCTTGAATATTATCACCCACATACACTAAACCTGTTTTTTTATGATACAAAAGATCATGCATTTGGGAAAAACTATCACCCATTGGCCATTCGCGAATTACAGCACCGTATAATTCTTTTCCCCAAGTGCGACCTGGTTTTACACGTTCAGGATGTTTGAGTAAATCTACATAAGCATTTGATAATAATGAAGGGAGTTTCTTTTTGGCTTTGCCGTGTGGCCTTGCACCATATCCCATCATTCGATTGATAATATCTTCCCAATCTCCTTCAGAGAATGCGCGGCGCATAAAAAAACTACCTTGTTGGTGACAAAACCCACATTGTTCCATGTAAGTTTTTCTTAAATCCTTATCTTCGCCAAAATCTAAGGCCGCTACCCAACTATTAGATGGGTATTGACTAACAAGAAGGTTGATATCTACTACTTTCTCCATTCGAAAGGACTGAAATGAACCAGAGGAAAAGGCCCTTAAGTTTTGGTCTTTGTATCCAATTTTTCGTAAACGAATGACCACTGAGGGCGCATAAGGAAAAGGAACTTGTACTTTTCCGTTGGGGTTTGTAAACATAGTCACTTCTGGAGTAATCGTAAATTCCAAACCTTCGGGAGGATATCCATGATCATCTCGAGGAGGTACTTGTGGTTTTTCTGCTTTGACAGTGACCATAACCAGATCTAAAGGTTTTCCTGAAGAATCTTTCACTTCGATGTCAATGGCAAATAACGGGACATAGGTGAATATAGAAAATAACAAAAAGTATTTAACGTTCATGGTAAGGAACTCCTTTGGCTTGTAAATATTGAATGAATGTTTCTTTGGAAGTGAAATTTGGTGTGTATCCAAATTCTGTTTTTAGTTTTTTGTTGGATAAAACAGGCCTATATCTTAAAAAATCAATTTGATCAGGTCCGTATTGTGTTAGGCGGAACATTCGCAATATAAAAAGCACCGACTGTAATAAAAACGCAGGAATTGGCAAATAAGGTTTTTTAATCATAGAACTAATTTCTTTTAGAGTCATAGCCCCATCGCCAGCGAGATTAAACTGTCCTTCTTTTTTTTCCAATATACCTTTTATGATGATTTGTATGACATCTTCATCCCAAATAAAAACAAAAGGACTTAGATGTCCGAAAACACCCATAACAAATGGTTTTCGAAACATATCGGTAATTAGGTTATTGACGGTAGCTCCTAAGATGGTTCCGGGTCTTAAGATTAGTTGTTTTAATTCAGGATGTTGGTTGCGATAACTAACAAGAAGTTCTTCTACTTCCTTTTTATGCCTAGAATAAACAAAGGCAGAATGTCCTCGGATGGGATCTGTTTCCTCGATCCAATCTTTATTGTCTTTGTGATAACCATAAGCGGCCCCAGAACTAGTAATGATTACTTGTTCAGTTTGCGAAAGGACTGCACCATCTAACACATTCCTTGTGCCTTCTACATCAATTTTGTGTTGGATTTCTTCACTCATTCCTGGTGGAGGATTTAAAATGGAAGCCAAATGCACTATAGAATTAGGTTTCCATTTTTGAATCAGTGAAATCACTTCTTCTTTCTTCGTGATGTCTAAAATTTGAAATTCGACATTCGAAAAATTTTCTAAACCATTAAAAGGTTTTATATCTGTTGAAAAAATTTTCCAATTTGGATAGGATTTAGATATATGTTGGATGAGCGAGGTACCGATGTATCCGGCACCTCCTGTAATCAATACTCTCAAGCTATTTTCCTTCGATAGGTGAAAATTTACGCCAATACAATACTAACAAAAGTCCCGAAACAATATGCCAAATTCCCCAAAATGCTGCCACCAAAGCCATGTTTGGTTCTGCTTGGAATTGTGTTAATATAAGTCCCAGGGCAAGACCTGAGTTTTGCATGCCTACTTCAATCGTAATGGCGCGGCGGTTGGAAGGGTCTTGTCGAAATACTCTAGCGATTAGATTTCCAATGGTTAGGGCTACTAAATTATGAAGGACAACAATTAGAAAAATAAATCCCATATTGTCTAAAAACACTTTCCAGTTTCCGCCAACAGCTACAAGGATAAACACAAGAAAAGCAAAGGAAGAAACCCTTTTGAAAAAGGGAGTGATTTTATGAGCGGTTCCCGTTGCATAATTTCCAATTAACATTCCAAGAGTTAAAGGAAATAAAAGTAAAATCAATAATCCTTTGATGATGGCAATACTATCAATATGAAGTTCTCCTGTTCCAGAGATCAGGGCCTGTGTAACAGGATTCAAATTTGCCGTAATCGTAAAGTTAAGTGGTAAAGTTATAATGGCGAATGCACTGGAAACAGCAGTCATACTCACTGAAAGTGCGGTATTTCCGCGAGCCAAATGAGTAATGATATTGGATAAATTTCCTCCAGGACTTGCTGCTACTAACAACATACCTAACTCAATCCCTGCGGGCAAATCGAGTAGGAGTGTAATCAGTAGAGTGATCCAAGGTAAAAAAACGGTTTGTCCAATGAGGCCAGCTAAGGCAGAGATCGGACGTTGTAACACTGCTTTAAAAGCTATGAACCTAAGTTCCAAAGCAACCCCGAAGATCATAAGCGCCAAAACAAGGCCTAAAACGATTTGGTAGTCGTTATTATAATTCATTCTGATTCATTCCTATAGAATTAAATAGATCCAATAAAGAACGCACGTTAAAATTTATTACGTTCGCAAGACGATATCTTCTTCTATGGAAGATCCAATTCTATCTTTTTTTTAGGGGAAGGAAAGTGAGAGTTAAGTTATTTCTGAACACTAACTTCTTTTCCATACAGAACAAATTCTAAATGAAGTTAAGATCCTTACAAAATTCACAAAAGGATAGTGATTTTATCCTTTCGTGAAAAGAAATTTGATGTTAGTTTTAGAGATTTGATGAGTTTCGTTTAAAATCCTGCTGCTTTGATCGCCGATTTCGCACAAGGGTTGTTATTCGGATCACAAGTAAACATTTTAAAAGTAAACAAATCATTGGGATTTGGTCTTTGTGATGTAGAACCAAAATTAGTGCCACTGGCAAATCCTAAATCGGAACAAGAGGAAGTTGATACAGCATACTTTTTTACATCCGTGTTTAGGGTGCCACCAGCACCACCAGGAGGAGTGTTGAAGTAAGCTGTGGAACCAATATTTCCGCCGTTGAGTTGGAATGTATCATAACAAGTTCCAGTATAAGAGCCACCCAGGTCGGCCACTTCCATTACCACTAAAGATTTATTTCGATCCGGCACATTGTTTAATAAATTGTTAATCACAAGTGAGGAAATTTCATCCCGATTCTGTTCTTTGGATTGGCAATTGCCAAGTAAAAACAAAACAAAGACCATAAACAACAATCGATTCATTAGATTTAATTTCATATAAAGGTCCTTTTAGTTTGGTCTATAACTGTAAGCTTCAGGAGAAACAACTCCGGTCCAAAAGTTTGCCTGTAATTGTAGGTAAACTCTTCTGTCATCAATCGGCATTGCATTTCCCGTGGTCGGATTCACATCAAACTGATTGCCAAGGACTTGGTAATACAATTGGGCTTTAAAATGATGTTTGTCCCCGAACAAATTCAAACCAGCCCAATACACTCGTAATGAGTCGGTTGGATCGATCCTTCCATTTCGGTTAAAATCACCTTGGATGAATTCGTATTTCAAAACTGGCATAATGTAGTATTTATCAAAAATGGGAATATTGTATCCAATCGTTCCATGATATCCAAATAAATCATTGGACGCGGAACCACCAAACTTAGTATAGGCGCCTGATAGATAAAAACCTTTATAAGTGAAAGTGCTATCATAGGTATGACCAATCAGTCCCATCTTAGGTCGGCCCAAAGTAGGTATAGAGTTTTGCACTAAAAAATTAGGATATCCATTCGCATCTAAACTTCCGCGATCTGGGTTGGAACCTTGTGCTGTTAACAATTGGATTCCACTTGTGGTTCCTGGTGTGTATTCGGGAACATAAAGTGCTGGTGTGATTAAATTCTGTGTTTGTACGTAACCTGCACCCACAGACCATTTTAATTCACGTTGGAAAATTTCTTCTCCTTCTTGCCAATTCACCATCTTTCCATCAGACTCTCGTTTGAGTCCGCCAAACACATTTACTTGTGCTCGTGCATAGTAAATAGGGGAAGTGTTCACTGCGCCATATCGATTAGCGGAAGTTAGATCTTGCCTTCTTCCTGTTCCGTAATCTCCGCCACCACCTTTTCCATTACCAACCATTAGTGATAGTTGAAGGTATCTTTCCCATTTATGATCAATTTCTTTAAGTGGAGTTGCTTGGAGCATCACACCGTTATCGAACTGAGGAATCGCATTCACAATCATACTGCGTTCTAATGTCACAAAATTTGCAGATGATTGTAAATACTCTCTACTAAATTGTGTTGGCAATTGTCCAAACACAAATCGCATTCCACCATAAGGAATTTTAGCATAAGCAAAGGCTTCGTGAATGTAACCACGATTGTCTTTCATTTTAGTATTTGTCACATAACTAGTAGTAGCTGGTTTTCCATTTGCATCCAAATAATTTAAAGTGCTAGTGGTTTGAACGACATCTGGCCTGTTCAACATGTTTTCTAAACGAAGTTGGATGTTTGCACCCCACCAATCGTTTTCATATTGAGCTCCCAATCGTAACCTTCGGAAGTTCCAATCCACAGTATTAAAATCGCGATGTCCGTTATTAAAAAGCGAGTCTTGTGATCCAGAAACTCCGCGAAATTGCATCCTACCGGTAATCGTTAATTTTTCTTTGGCAGTATCATCAGGCCTATGCGCAAAAGCATCAGGAAGGGTGGTTGTATTTCCAGAAAGGGGGCGGTTGTACTCCACCTTCACTCGGTTGGCACCTGGTTTTGTAAAAATTTGGCCTGATTCCGTATCTTCATAAAGATCTCGATATACTTTCGCTTGTGGTTCTTTTGCTTCTTTTTTATGTTCTCTGGCTTCCGTTGGGTTTGTTCCCACCTGACCCACTTCTTTGGTTTGTGCAGGTTCTGATTCTGCAGAAACTGCCTTTACTAAGAGTAAGAGTGCCAAAATTGCTTTTGAAATAGTCTTCATTCGTTTTGGTTACGACTGATTTGGATTTATTACAAACGGATGAAACGCATCCGATTCAATGTTTCAGTCTAGTTACAAACGTATTGAAGTACTGTTGGGATTGGATGACAGAATTGTTACGATTTGGTTACAGGGGACCTTGGGGCGTACTTTTTGTACTTTTTTTTAACAAAAACGAGGTTTGTAACAATGAGACTAGAGTTTTATTACAAGATCATCACGAATGGAATCGAGCCAATTTGTGAATCCATTTGGTTTCTTTCGAGGATTGGTAAGAAGATTTGGGGGGCGGATCCGCACGTTCGTGCGGACCGGGCTCTACGCTGCAATCTTTCGCTTAGGCGAAAGGATTTCCGCTACGATCCCTTCCGCTTAAGACAACTAAGAACTAAAGGTTATAATTGGAATTGGTCGCAGATTCCCTTTAGCTTATCTGCCGTATTAGAAAGATTTTTGGCAGACGAAGACATTTCTTCTGCCCCTGCGGCTGTGTTAATGGTATGTTCATTGATCTGGGTGATGACATCCGTAATTTCCTGCACCGCTCCCCTTTGTTCATCCGCAGCAACCTTAATTTGGTCTGATTCCCCTTTGACCACTCCTGAGTTTTCCAAAACCGATTGGTTGATTCGGGCTTGGGAACCCATAATCGAATAAAGAGAATCCATTGCCTGCGATACACCATTGATATTTTTAATTATTTCTTGGATGAGGGAAGTGGAGGATTGGATGCTTTTGGCACCGCCATCCAACTCCTTTGCGTTTTTGCCTATCATCTCTGAAATGGATTTGATCGATGATGCTGTCCGAATGGATAGTTTAGAAATTTCTTCAGCAACAACAGCAAATCCTCTTCCCGCATCTCCCGCACGAGCTGCTTCAATCGCAGCATTAAGAGCCAAAAGTTGTGTTTGGTCAGAAATTTCATTGATGATGGCAATGATCGCTTTCATCTCATCTGATGATTTGAGGATGTTACTGATCATATCATTCATACCGGTGAGTGACTGTTCTCCTTCTTTCGCTTGGTTAGAGATAGACTTCATTTGGTTCATGGTATGATTGATTTCGTCTGCTACTTGTTTGACGCTATTTGCTAACTCTTGGATTTTCACTTGGAACTGAGAAATATTATTGTGTTGGATATCAATCGAACCGGTAATGTTTTCCATACTCGCAGACATTTCTTCAACTGTTGCAGACATCTCTTCGGTGGAAGCGGCTGTTGCTTGGGCACCTCCTGAAAAACTATCGGCACTAGAAGAAAGTTCGCCTGCACTAGAAGCAAGTTCTTGTGATATAAATTGAATCTCTGAAATAATTTTGCGAAGGCTAACTAAAAATGAATTTGTATCACTACTTAACTCACCAATTTCATCACTATGGGTGATTTTTAAGGATTGGCTTAGATCGCCTGATGACATCTTTTTAAATAAATCTCTAAGGCTGGAAATTGGTTTTAGTCTTTTTGTGATGAGTTTGGAAAGTGCAAAAATCGATATTACTAAAATAACAATAGAAAAGATTCCAATTTTAAACAACATATCATGAACAACTGCTAAAATTTCACCTTGGGATGCAATTGTCGCCAAACGAATATTATATTGTTCAATATCAAACACAGTTGCAATTTTTTCCTTACCGAAAAAATACTCCATATGTTCTTCAGATTTTATGGTGAGTAACTTTTTTCCCCAATCGAGTTTTTGTAGATCTAACTTTAAGATTAACGATTTGTCAGGATGTCCAATGACTTGGCCTTCCTTATCTGTAATCGCTATAAAACCTTCCTTTCCAATTTTGACATCTTTTACTACTTCATCGGTAAGATGATTCAAAGAAATCGCAAAGGCAAAGATCGCAACCACTTGATTCCCTTGGAATACAGGCATAGTGAGAACGGCAACGGGTTCTTGTGTGACAGGAGATTTTGCCACCTTACTGAGAAGAGGTTTTCCCTTTAGTACGGCTTTGATATTTTCATCAAAACCTGTGTTTCCCCAGCGAAATCCAATGGCCTTACCGGTTGCATCGGAAAAAACCATCGGGTTTTCTTCTGCAGTGGATACAAAAACATTTTCGTAAATTCCAAATTTTTGACTTAAATTGGCAAGAAGTGGGTCTAGGTATTTACGATCCTTTTTGATACAACGTTCCGCAAATTCGGGGTTAGTAGCATTCAACTCTGCTAGTAGAAATTGATTATCAAAAAAATTCTGAATCTGCCTTCCTGAGATTCTGGCAACGTTTTTCATTTCGCCTATATATGCATTCACAATATAGGTTTTGCCTATGAAGTAAGCGAAGGAGGAGATCCCGATGGTTAACACCATAATTACGGCAACACTCAGAGCGACGATTACTGTCTTTAGGTTATTCAATTTCATTTTACCAATCCCAAGAAAAAACAAATAGAATCATAAGTCATGAGTGTTGGTTTGAATTTGTCAAATCACATATTAAAAACTTTTCGGACGATTCGTACGAATACTAACAATTAAGGTTTATCGAACTAGACTAACCAACGTAGTCAGTATTTCTATATTCTCTCTGTTCTTTTGCGGGTAATACGTTATAGAGGAATATTTCTTTTTGTTTGTCTGAAGGTGCAATCCCGGCTAAAGTGCACTTACTAAGAAATTTGAAATTAGGTAACCTAGCATAAATTTAATTTGTTTTTATTTTGCATTACGATTCTCTTTTCGAATTACCAGTTTTAATCCTGACCAAATCTCATCTACGGCACAAACTTTAATGTCCACAAGGCCTAGTTCCAAAGCAAAATCTCTAATTAGATTTTCATTCATATCAGAAAGAATTTTTGCAGTTTTTTTGGGCCAAGATATCCAAATCATTCCCGAAGGTTTGATCAAACCCATAAATTTTGGCAATTTTTTGCGGTATTCTTCGGACGAAGTTGTAAAAAAGTGAATCATGTCTAAACCTTTTTTTGGTTTGTCGAGGATTTGAACTTCTTTGGGAAACGTTCCCCAAGTTTTGATAAAGTCTTTGTTGGGAAGATTAATGAAGTGGAGGATCATACTTTCTTTGATCCCTAATTTTTCGACCAGAGGTTTTCCTGAATAACCAGCAGACATAAAATTCTCCTAAACTTCGATCCTAATAAAATAACATCGGCAAAATTCTGTTAGTTTTTGATTTTAAAAATTAAGGATGTAGCTACAAAAAAAATTTTCTAGATTCGTTCCAAATTTTCTATTCAAGAATAAAAACAAATAGACAGATTCAAAATTCTCTTTAAAAAATCTGAATTTCTTATAAAAAATAGAAACAACAGGATCATATCTATAGATTTTGATCCGTCGGTGAATAAGAACAATAAAATATTGACCCTATCGCCGATCTGGTGATTTCAATCAATAGAGGGTATTTAGTGTTAACGATCGCAGATCTTTGGAAACAAGGCAAAATCATCATCAATAGAATCAGATTCGGTTTGGTTCTTTTATTCTTTTTAGCCATGATAGGGGCAAAAGACGAGTTCCAACCAAAGATGTTTTTAATCCATATGATCGGTACTTGCACAATGGCTTTTTATTGTGCTGTTGCTTATATTTTAGAAAGAAAATCAAATCCTCCCACTTGGTTTCACAAGACACTCATTCTGTTAGATACTTTAGTTCTTGGTGGTACCATCATCATGGACTGCACCCTTAGTTTAAATGAGGCGCAGGCAGCACTGGCAAATACAGCAGTGTATTTTATTTATTTTTTTAATGCCATCTATTCTGGATTTTTAGGTGACCGTAAGTTTGTTTTGTTAAATTCGTTTATAGGTGCTATAACTTCCGCCATTGCCTTGTATTGTGCTGTAAACATTGCAGGGATTAAACTTTCAGTGAATCCAGAACTCTCTCGCCAAATTGGTTATGTAGGTATGGCTGGCGAAGTTCTCAAACCTGTTTTTATTTTGATCGCAGGTTATATTGTTAGTTTACTAGTGCAGCTCCTAACAAAAATTAGCTCTCTTGCCGAAATCAAAGCAGATGAAGCTGAACTTCTTTTAGACCAAACTAAAGAAAGAAATAAAATTTCAGCAAATGCAGCTGTAAAATTAGAAAGTTCCATAACAAATTTTAGTAACTTTGTATCACAAACGTCAGTAAAACTTGAATCGCAAGCTGCTTCCTTAGAAGAAATTACAGCGGTCATATCCGAACTTTCCAGTTCTTTTGAATCCAACGGGTCTTCCATCGAAGAACAAAATAATAAAGTACAAGGAATGGTATCTGATACTGAAATTCTAAAGGAAACAGTGGATCAAATTCTTGTTCAAAGTGAACGTCTTGTGGAAATTGCTGAAATTAATAAAAAAGAAAGTATGTCTGTCACCGAAGTAGCGGACCAAACAGCAACTCATTTAGAATCCATCCAATCTTCTTTTGACCAAGTAAACGAAATCAATAATATAGTAGCTGAAATTGGAGAAAAGACAAACTTACTTGCGTTAAATGCATCAATTGAAGCGGCGCGGGCTGGAGACGTCGGAAAAGGTTTTGCTGTTGTGGCAAATGAAGTAAGTAAGCTGGCTGAGTTTACCAAAAACAACGTAAAACGTATCTCCGTAGTTGTAAAAAGTTCCAAAGATATTATAACTAACGCAAGAAATGCATCCAAAGAAACGGGTGAATTAGCAAAATCTCAAATTGACCGTTTGAACCAAACTTTGGTGGAAATCCAGGATATGAACCGGTTATACTTGGAACAAAGAAATACTTTGTCGGCCATTCTAACCGAACTTGGACAAATACGGGAACTATCCAAACAAATTTCCGAATCCACCAAAGAACAGTTACTTGGTCAGAAAGAAGCTTCCAAAGGGATTGTTCAACTAGAAATGGAAGTCAACGAAATCAGTCGCGCCTCCAAAGACCTAGAAGAACATATAGAAATGATCAAAGATGAAGCCAATAAACTGGCATCAATGAGCCAGACCTAGTTCTTAATTAAGAAATTTCTATTTTCTCTAGTAAAAACTAACTTAAATACTTTTTAAGTTAGTTTTTGCTTATCTAAATTTCCCTTAGTCCTCTTTCAAAAAATCAATAATCTCATCTTTGACACTTTCAGTTCTCAAAATCATTTTATGGCCGAGTCCTTTGGTTGGGACTAATTTAGATTTTTTCCATGCCTTCGAAACGGCAACTCCCATTGCAAAAGGAATTTCCATATCATCTTCATCGTGAATCACAAGAAGTGAGTTATCAAATTTAGGACCTGCTTTTTCTAAATCCAAACTGCTAAGAGGTTGTTTGACCTTTCTTTCTAAAACAATACGCATTGCTTCACTTTCTTCCGAAGTCAAACGATAATATTCACTAAAACTTTTCCTTAAAATTTCTAATCTTAGAGGTGGCGCAATATAAACTAACTTTTGGGCTTTTACACCTAATTCTTGTGCTACGGTTGCGACTGCGCCACCAAAAGAATGTGTAATGATATAATTTGGATTTCCAATTTCATTTATGAGCCTACACACCATCTTCGCTGATAATACAATATTAGAATACCTACCAGAAGAAAATCCATGACCAGGTAAATCTATTCCTATGACATTATATCCTTTCTCCAAAAGGGCAGGAACAATCCTTGCAAAATTACCAGTATGTCCATTCCAACCATGAACGAGAAGAATTGTTTCTTTTTCTCCTTTCCAATGAAAGTATTGGATATGGTGTTCGTTCACTTGAAACTCTTTTTGTTCTGCTAACGCCAATACATCCATTTCCTTTCTGGATGGTTTTTGTTTTTGTGTGGATAAAAAATACCCGGCAGCCATTGAACCAAAGAAATTTGGCCTTCTTCGGGCAAAGGCCCATTTTTCTTCTAATGTAAATGGATAAACCCTACTTAAAGAACGAACGATCGTGCTATTTGTTTCCATAATTCAAAACCTCTTTCATAAAAATCCTATCTCAATTTCTTTTCAAATATCGTATTGGTGACGTTTGATTAATTCGTTAAAACTTAGTTTGGTTCTCTTTTCAGCTTGTTTGTCTTCCAAAAGGCGGTTATAAAAATGAAATCCTAAGATGAGTCCCCAAATTTCTTGCACCATCTTATCTACATTTGTATTCGCATCTAATTCCAGAGTATCTTTCGCATCTTGCACAAATTGTTTTAATGTCTTTTGCCAACTAAGTTGCGTTTTTTTTAAATGATCTCTGACTAAACCAGGTCTATCGTCAAATTCTGAACTAGAAGACAAAAACAAACACCCTCCCGGTAGACTATCCGTATTTGCCCATGACAACCACATCTGAAATGCTGTTTTGAGCCTTGCCAATCCTGGTTTGGTTTTGAGAGCAGGATACATAACATTCCGCCGGAACAGTTCGCTTCCCACACGTAAAACTTCGATTTGGAGATTTTCTTTGGAAGCAAACTTTCCAAAGAGTCCACTTTTGGACATTCCCAATGCATCGGCAAGGGATCCGATGGTAAGCCCTTCCAATCCTTGGATGCTTGCCATTTGGACTGCTTTGTCCAAAATCATTGATTTTGTGTCCTCACCCTTACCCATAGATAAAAGTACGATCGTTCGTTTATTTATGTAAAGTACTTTTTTGAATTTAGGGGCATTCCATTGGTTTTTTTAACCAGATGGGTAGAAAATACAACTAGGTTTATTCCGACTTTTTGTTTGCTCCCGTCTTAGGAATTAGATTAGATTAAGAGAAATTTTTGGTATCAAATGAAAACCTTTAACTGCGGTAAGTGGAAGTAATTTTTTTGTTTTTATTGAATCGCAGGTTCCGATATTAAGGATGATCAGTAAATTTTGTTATTCTAAAGAATGTAATTATTTTTTTGACTGATAGATATAAACTAATAGAGATACGATGGCAGCAAAAAAAGAAAGTGAGTTCCTATCCATTATACGTTTCTTAAAACAAAACGGGCGTGAATCAGAAATAGAAACAAGACTAGTTCTCCCGTTAATCAAACATTTAGGTTATCAACGAGAAGATTTTAAAGACAAAGTAACTTTAAAAAAATCAGGTGAAGCTGATTTTGTATGTTTTGTAAATCAAAATCCATATTTAGCAATTGAAGTAAAATCTAATTCTGTCAATTTATCTGACCCTTCTGCCAAAACATACATCGAAGCAAAGTATCAGTTATTTGACTATATGAACTCTGATGATTTACAAAAAGTGCAATTTGGTCTACTGATCAATGGCAAAAATGCCCAAGTCTTTCAAAGAAAAAATAAAGTAATTTTCCCACTCACTGAAATTTTAAATTTGGAAGAGGGAACTGACAAAACTATTAATCTTCTCAAAAAACTTTTAAAAAAGCCTGCACTTTATGAAGATAAGAAGAGACCACTTATCGTTGCGATTTATAACAATAAGGGTGGTGTGGGTAAAACAGTCACAACTGGTAACTTTGCAGGTGTACTTTCTGAAAAAGGAAAAAATGTTTTACTCATTGATTTAGACCCACAACAACGAGACCTTACCGATTCCTTTAAACTTGAAGTTAAAAAAACAGAAACACCTACAAGTGTTTTTGATATTTTACTGGGGAAAGAAATTAAAGGAAGTATCAATACAATTCGAATCAGGAAAAATCTTCATATCATCAGGGGAGACGAACGTTTTGATAGTGCAGCTCATGCAACTAGAGCAATCACCCAGACAATGGTGAAAAAATTTCGTAAACTACTCGATGCCTTTGGTGCAAAAGGCAATTTTGATTACATACTGATCGATTGTCCAACCAACTGGAGTTTTTTTAGTAAAATTGGAGTTTCGGTTTCTGATTCTGTATTAATTCCTGTAAATTACCAGGCAGCACAAGCCATTCATAATGCAGTGCAGGTATTAGAAAAATTCATTCCAGAAGTTTGGTGTGATAGAAAAGGAAATGGACCAGAAGTTTTACCGATCCTTTTTAACAATGCATATACAGATCCAACAAGTAAAAAACATTTTGATAATGTAAGACGTGATGAAATTCGAAAGTTAACAAAAGACAAATGGTATGCAAAACTATTTGATGAGGCTATAGAAATCAAACACCATCACGAAATTTCTACGTCATTATTTTTGCATATTGATGAAACTGGGCCAGCACCTTATACATTAAAGAATAAACAGTCGAAAGTATTCAAAGAATATGAAGAAGTTTTAAGTCAAATTTTTGGAATTTAAAACCATAAAGTTTGAATGTCCTTGTGATGATAACCGATAACCGACTCATTTAACTAATTTTTGACTTGAATTAACACAGGTTTTGATACAATCGAGGCCTATGCAACAGTACACATTTAACAAATATTTTGCTAAAAAAAGTTTTCTGAAAATCTTTGGCGGCGAAATTCGCATTTTTGATGAAAACAAAACGAACCTTCTTTTTTTTGTGAAACAAAAAGCATTCAAACTAAAGGAAGATATTACGGTTTATGCAGATGAATCAAAATCCAATGAACTTTTAAAAATAAAAGCACGTAGTGTGATCGATTTTTCTGCGATTTATGATGTTGTGGATGTATCCTCAAATGAAACGTTGGGTGCTCTTCGTCGAAAAGGTTTCAAATCAATACTAAAAGATTCTTGGGAAATCTTAGACAAAAAAGATCAAGTGATAGGTTCTATTGATGAAGATAGTATGTTGAAAGCAATACTTCGACGCTTTTTAACCAATTTAATTCCTCAAACTTTTTTTATCACAATCAACAAGAAACAAGTGGGAGTTTTAAAACAAACTTTTAATCCTTTTGTTCCTCAATTCAATATTGATTTTTCTTCTGATAGTGCAATGGCACTCGATCGAAGAATGGGAATCGCAATTGTTATATTGTTACAAATCATTGAAGGTAGACAACAATAGTTTTTGGATTGGAATTTATGTTTTTATCGCCGCGATAAGGATACGTAGGGCCTGGTCACCTGTCATCGTTAGATGGCAGGGGACGGAAGCGTCAGCGCACCCCGGAGGAGCCTGACCCTTTTCAGGAAGAAAGGTGAGTCTTCGGATGGATTGGGATCGCCCCATGAGAATAAAAGTTGTATTTGGTCTAACTCTTATTGATTTCTTCAAGTTTCGTTACCCAGTGGCCAAGCAATTTGTTTGCAAAGGTTTTGCTTAGTTCGTTAGAGATTCTTTGACTATATGGCAAATTAATTTCATTGATTTCGAGATTAGATGAATTCACTTTGTAAGTATAATCATTAAAATGTATATATATATAAGTTTGAATATTAAAGTCAGCTTTTTCTGCAGAATGTTTGTATCCATTTAAGCTGATTGAAACTGTTATCGACTTTGGAAATGATTCGTTTAGGTTCCTTGCATAAGTTTGAAATGATTCCTTTAGTTGATTTAAGTTTGTATATTTAGTCCGCGCAAATGGCACTAATGGCTCTAAAGGTGTTATTATCTCGTAAGATGTTTCTAAAAAAAAGGAATTCATTTTAGGTAATTTTGAAATTACATCCTCGATCAACGGAACAATGGATTGGTCAACTGTTTCAAAAACATGGCTTGGGTCTCGTTTAACACTAATTTCGTTTTTTTTGTTCTCCTCTATTTGCAGTGTAAGTAGTTTCAAACGTTTTTCGATATCATCATCGTCTTCAATGGATTGACCTTTGACACCTTTTATAATCAGTTCTAAAGAGTGAATCAATTGTTGGCCTATGTATTCAATAAAGGGATTTAATTCACCACCATCTGCTAGTCTAAGTGCGCGAACGTAATTTTCTTTATCCTCTGTTTTAATGACCACAGGCGGATGACCGTTCATCATCAGAATTAGATTCATGAGGATTCGTGCCATCCTTCCATTTCCATCATCGAAGGGATGAATTCTTATGAATTGGTAATGAAAGGTCGCAGCTAATACTAGTGGCGAGAGTTCGTTTTTGCTCTGGTTTTCACTAAACCACTTGAGAAGTTGTTCCATCTCTAATGGAACAAGATTTGGTTCAGTAAAATAAAATGTTTCACCAGTAGAAGTTATAACATGATTGGGTTGTGTTTTGTATTTACCAGGAATTATCTCTTTTGTTGTTTCTATTCCCTCTTTGGTAAAAGCTTTTACGGTGTATGGCTTTCCTAAAATTAATTGATGGAAGCTGCGAATTTTCTGTTCTGTGAGTTGAACTTCCCCTTTTACCATATCCTCTAACTCTAGAATGGCCTCGTTGTGACCTTTAATTTCAAGGTGATCTTTTAATGGTTTGCCTAAAGCAGTCATTCCATGTAGTAAAAAGGTTTTGGTTTCACCGAAAGTGAGAGAGTTCCCTTCCATCGAATTGGAATGGTAGTTCCAATCGAGTCGAAACTTTTGCATGACCTTTGCCATTGTTTCCTCGGGAATGGGCCGAATGGCATCTAACTCTGCTTTCAGTTTTAAGATTCTATCTAAATCTTCACTTAACATGTACAAATTATTTTTGGTATTGTTTTTTAGTTTGTAAATCATTAAAAAATAGATCTGTATTTGAATTCAATAATGGATCAATTTTCATTTTTGAAATTACTCACTAGTCAAAGGTTAACCCACTCTTTTGTAAATTGTTTCTGTGGCTTTTGCTTCTTCGCCTTCGGGAGAGATGTTAAAAGCAGTTAGAGAAAATTCTTTTTCACTGAGGAACTGAATCTCTGTTCTCCAACCCCAAAGTTTATCTCCATATTCAGGATTGCCATAAGAACCTAAGACAGAAAATCCCTTACCCTTACTTTCTCCACTTGATAACATAATTTGTGATCCCATATGAAAACTATCAATCCAGGAACTTGTAAATCTTTGGTAAGGGATATCAAATCCAAGAATCATTTTACCAACGAATGGTTTCCCATCCAAACTACTGTGATAATCGATGGATATGAATCTACCATCTAACAAACTGGTGATGGTTGCCTCTGCATCGGATTCGTCAGACAGTACATCTTTTTCGAACCAAGTTTTGGTTTTTCCAGACCAGTGACCAAGGAGTTGTTGTAATTGGTTGTGAGGTCCTTCTTTCAGGGATTCTTCGAATTTGTTTGTTGTCATAGAAAACTTTCCTTATCGTTCATAAAATTTATGAGTTTATGTTTGTTCCTTTGGTACATAACTAAGAACTACACCACCAGTCGAAAGTGGTTTTGTTTCGGTGAGTTTCAATTCTTTGTTTGGAATTTCGTTTAGAAAAAGTCGCCTTCCTTTTCCTAAAAATACAGGCGCTATACAGATACGAAATTCATCAAATAATCCTGCTTTCATCAGTGATGTGGAAAGGATCCCACTTCCAAAGACAAACATATCGCCGCTACCTTCTTTTTTTAATTTAGTAACTTCGCTCACAGCATCTTTAGTGATGGTGGTATTTTTCCAGGTGGCAGAACTAAGAGTAGTGGAGCAGGCAAGTTTGGGAATTTCATTCATAAATTTGGCAACTTCTCCTTCGTTTTCGGGAGCGTTCGTCCAATAATCGGCCATACCTTGGTAGGTTTTTGCACCAAACACAAGTATGTCGGCAGAGCGAAGTTGGGTGAGGCTAAACTCTTCGAGTTCTTTTCCCCAAACAAGTCCATGAAAACTTAAATCCCAGTTTGTTTCCCCTTCGAAGTAGCCATCTAATGTGATCACATTCCACATAATTAGTTTTCTCATTAAATTGTCCCCTTTTTCACCAAAGAAATACCAAAGGTATCTTATTGAGAGAACAGATTCTAAATTTTCATCAAGAGATTTATTTTTTAAATTCAATTTGTATTGTTTTTGCGTTAAGGATACGGAGGGCTTGGTCACCTGACATCGTTAGATGGCGGGGGACGGGAGCGTAAGCGCACCCCGGAGGAGCCTGGCCCATTTTTATAGGTAGTGTTTTTTTGCATTAGATTGGGAACGCCCCATTAATAAAATACGCAATGAAAGAAAACCAATTTCGAATGAGAGAATGGAAGCAAAAGATTGAAATTCAAATGAGTGGACCCAAATTGGAAATCCACTCTTGATAGTCGTTGTGATTATGTTCTAATCGTATTAAAGTAAATGTCCTCCCGAAACTTCAATGTCTTGTGCAGTCACCCATCCAAAGTCATCAGATAGAAAATTGACAATGACCTTCCCAATATCTTCGGGAAGCCCAATGCGTCCGAAGGCAGTTTGGTCAGCTAACGGTTTGATGTATTCTGGATATTTATCAAATACTCCATCGCCAAAGTTACTATGTGTGGGGCCAGGTGATACTGCATTCACACGAATTTTGCGTGGTGCTAGTTCGTTTGCTAAGTAACGAGTCCAAGTGGACAAAGCAGCTTTTAAAGATCCGTAAATGGAATAACCAACAAAGGCTTTTGTGCTAGAAGAACTCGAAGTGTTGACAATTGCACCTCCCTCTTCCATAAGCCCAATTAACTTTTGCGTTAAAAAGATAGGACCTTTGTAGTTGGTATTTAAAATTTGTTCAAAGTATTCTTCGGTTAAATCTGTAAATGCCATTGGTCCACCAATCCCACCGTTGTTGACAAGGTAATCAAAACTGGACCGGTTCCAAATATTTTTAAGTTTGTTTTTTACTTCATCAACAAACATGGGAAAGGTTTCCTTTTTAGTTAGATCTAACTTCAAAGCAATGGCCCGAATTCCCTTGTTCTTTTCAATTTCTTTGACTACTTCTTCCGCTCGGTCCCTATAAGAATTGTAAGTAAGGATCACACTGATTCCTCGTTTGCCAAGTTCAAGAGCTGTTGCTTTCCCAATTCCATTGCTACCACCAGTGATGATTGCTATTTTCATAATAAACTCCTTTTGTAAACTTCATACCAATAAACACTTGTGATGTGATAAAAGAATTTGGTTCCTTCTCATGGAAACAAGACTTCATTGTTTGTAAGTTTTATGATAAGTAATATAACCGAAGGGAAGTTTCGTAACAAGATCCGATTTTGCCAAATAATTGCCTAAAACTACCTTTCTAAATTTTTTGGTTTAAAAATTAGGCTAAAAATCGCTTTTTATGAAGAAATAAGTGCCTAAAAAAATATAATGTGTTAGGATGGGTAGTGCAGAAAATACTAAATGAAATTGTGGGACTTTGCCAAGCTGCCACAACGGAACCTACAAAAACAGGGCTTCCGCGTGTGCTAATGATCCAAGGGGAAGTTCCGACACACCAACTAGCGGCCGTCTATGAACCGTTAATTGGTCTAGTTGTCCAAGGTGGTAAAACTATTTCGATTGGCACACAGGTGGTTCATTTGGAAGGGCCTTCTTATTTTGTCATTCCCACAGAAATGCCTGCAACGGGTTACGTAAGGCAAGCTGCCAATGGTTCACCATATTTGTCTGTTGCGATCCAGTTGGATCAAAAAGTGTTATTGGATTTGTTAAAAGATACTCCGCACAATAGCGAAGCTAACAAAAATAATCAGGAATTTTCTGCCTGTCCTGCTACCCTTCCTTTTTTAGAAGCTTGGTTACGAATGTTACGGTTAATGAAAACACCGGAACATATCAGAGCATTAGCCCCTGTCTACGAAAGAGAAATTTTATACCATGTGTTGATTGGACCAGAAGGTTGGCGGCTCAGGCAATTATTTCATTCCCATCAAAAAGGATCGAGCATTCACCAAGCCATCCAATGGGTTAGACAAAATTTTACAGATAGTTTTGAAATAGACCAATTGGCAAATCGAGCTTGTATGGGAATCACTACCTTTCATAGACAATTTAAATCCATAACTGGCCTAAGTCCGATTCAATTTCAAAAACAATTGCGACTCCTGGAAGCAAGAAAACTTTTAACCTATAGTGGTTATTCGGTCACTGATGCAGCGTTAGATGTAGGTTACGAAAGTACATCGCAATTCAATAGGGAATATTCACGATTTTTTGGAGCCTCTCCTGCTCGTGACGCAAAACAATTAAGAGAGATGAAAGTGTAGTAATTTATAAATTTAGCAATAAAAAATTGCAAAATTTAAGTTATCATTTTATGTTATGCTTATGGATTCAGAAATAATAGAAGTTAATCAAAAAATAATTGTAGGTAGGAAATTAGAAATTTCTCTTTTAGAAAATCAAACACAAACATTGTGGCAAACATTTATGCCAAAACTAAAATCCATATCCAATCGATTGGATAACAATTTGATTTCCATGTCGATTTACCCTTCTGATTATTTTCAAAGTTTTAATCCATCAAATCGGTTTATGAAATGGGCCGGAGTGGAAGTGAGTGAAGAACCTATCATCGGCGATGGTTTAGAAATCATAAAAATTCCCAAAGGACTTTATGTTCGATTTTTGTACCAAGGTTTACCAAGCCAGGCAGGCCCTTTTTACCAAACAATATTTCAGGAATGGTTTCCTAAGTCGGGATATATGTTGGACCAACGTCCTCATTTTGAAGTGTTGGGAGACAAATATAAAAATAATGATACGAGTTCTGAAGAGATGATTTATATTCCAGTCATGAAATGATTTTAAAAAGTGGCTGTTTAGTGAGATCCGAAAGCACGGTGTTAAACGGTGTTTTATTCCTTATAAAATACACCTAACAAATAAATTGACAACTTCTGCTCAAACCACTATTACTTACAAAATCTAAAATTCTATGGGCGTATAAAAGGACATCTCAATGGTTGTGAGAGAAATTTTATATCCATTTTGAGTATAAAAGGGACCACCGATACCTAGTCTCCAATTGATCGCACCAATGGGTATTTCCCAAAAAAGATAAAAACTTTTTGCTTGGTTGGAGGAAGAATTCACTCTTCCAATTCCTAAAGTGAGTAGGGCGTATAATTCCAGCGGATTTAAGTTATTACTGGTGAGTTGTGAATAAAACAAGGCTAAAAACGGATCGATGGACTTTGGATTGACATCACCTTTTAAAAGTGTGTAAAGACCAAGAGCTTCCAAATGATTGCCTGATGACAGGTTTGACAATAAGTAAGCGCGGTATGGGTCTGCATCTATATTTCCATTGTTGATTAAGGAATACTTTCCCATGTTATCAATTTTTTCATCTAAGTTACTTCCGGAACTAAAGACTAAAAAGTTATTAAAATATCCATTACCGTCATTGAAATCGGCAGTCCCTTGTATATTGACTTTGGAATACCCTAATCCTAAACCGATACGAAATTTATCGTTTCCTTTTTGACCGTAATAAATTGCAGGAAGTAACATGTGATAACTTCCGAATGTTTCAGTCCCCAAATCCTTGTTAGTATATTGTTTGATAGGAGAAGATTTATTTGAGGAACCTGAATCTTCACTTGTTGAACTATTGGTTGCGACTACATCAGTAATTTTTTGTTTTGATTGTCTAAAGTTGACATTTCGATTTAAAATAAATAATCCCCAGTTTTCTCCCATTTGCCATTCCGGTGATTTTAGATCGTATAGAAAATTTAGATTCTGGTCCATCCGTTGGTCATCCATCATTACTGCTCTTCCGCCAGTAGAAGATACGATCTTTAAATCACTTAAGTTTGCTTGGACACCAGGATAGAAGGTAACATATTTTGCACCATTTTCATTTTTGAGAGAAAATTCTTTAGAAGGGTTTGGGGGAGGTGGTTGTGGAGAGGGTTCAACAACAAAATCGTTTTGAATCTGAATTCTTCGGTCTCTGATTTTTTGGCCGGCTGGTTTAGATTCACTTTCTTCTTTTTGTAATTCATTGGTAGGTTCCACGGCGAAGAGAGAAAAAGGGATACAAATGAAATAAACAAGACAAGTCGTACGAATCAAAAATAACATTATCGGCAAAGTATGATATTCGATATTAATAAATCGATAACATTTTTGCGGTTAGGTTTACAGTGGATTACACCAAAAACCTTTATATTTTATTCCACACCATAAGAGGGAGAAATAAACTTACCAATTAAGAAAGGTGATACGATCTTAAAAGAAAAAAGGAATTGGAGAAATGGAACCATCCATAGAACCAATACCAAAAGTTATACATATTTAGATTAGTAAACAGTGAATTTTTGAAAACACTTCGATTAGAAATTGAAATCTATATGATAAAAAATTTCTAATCTGATCACTGGTTTTGAAAAATCATACTTGCAAACTTGATTAGGATCCCTAGATTTTTTTCCATGTCGACTTCATCGAAACAAACCCTCATTCATCGTTTTTTAGGTTTCTATTTTCGCTTAATTTGTATACTTGCAGTGGATTTGATTGTAACAACAATCAATGGACGAGTATTGGGTCTTACAAGTATGTATGAAAAACCTATCGTGACTTTGATTGGTATGGCTGTGATCCTGTTGCTTTTTTTCTTTTTGTTCTCTATCATTGATAGACTTACTAAGATCGTTTTGAAAATGACCGTCGAGATGGGGAACCTTTTAGTCTTTCGAAAAACAGCCGTCTTTCTTATTTTATGCGGTATTTCTTTTGGAATTTATATGCTCTATTACCATACATGGTTTGGAGTATGGCCTAAAATTAAGTTAGGTTCTTTTATTTGATGGATTTTATGTTTTTATAAAAATGTTCTTAATGATTCCTGAACTTGCTATTTTTCCAAAAAGGTTGGATATGATTTCAGGATTCAATTGGAAATTTTCACCAATTTTTTTCAATGAATCGTTAATGGTTTCACCATTAAGTAGTAATTCTATAAAATAAAATTCAAAAGGTTCTAGTGTAAGTACATAAATATTTGAATTTTGTTTGTATAAAAGTAGAAATTCTTGATTTTCGATTTTGGAAATATCTGGCTGCAGATTTGACTTTCTATTTTTCCAAATGGAATAAATCGAAAATTGATTTTGAATAAGTTTTACTGTTTCTCCAAATTCGAAAACGGAATTTTCCAAATCGGTTTCATTTTGGAGACTAGAAAGATCAAAACTAATGTGTTCTTTTTTATGAAAACTGTCTGTAAATTGTATTTCAAATTCAGCCAAATTTTTTAAATAAGGAAATTCAGGATAGGTTTCCAAGAGAAAATTAGGAAAATGTCCTCCGTAGTTAGATAAATCATAAGACTTATGATAGTTTTGATTTATATATTTTTCAATTGCGAAATCAAATAAAGTATCACCTAATACAAAATTGACGGCCTGGAAATTGTCGAACATGGTATCTTTCATACGAAAAAAGTAGGCTTGCTTATAAACGGATGTAGCTTCTTCCAAAGATAAATTTCCGCAAGCAATGATTTGATTTTGAAAGGGAATATCGTGATTGGATAAAATGCAGTCAGAATATAAATTCTGAAGGTTCTTTAGTTTCATTTTTAGCCTTTTTATTCATGATTTTTCGTGCTTTGTTTAGTTCTGTCTCCAGTTTATGAAACTCAGGAACATTTTCGTCCCATTCAATCATGATTGGAACATTTTCTGGAATATATTCTAACGATGTTTCCAATAAATTCCATACTTCTGAATGTACTGGCTCTGCATGTGTATCGAATAGGAAATTTCCCATATCTGTAAAACCAGCCAAATGAATCTGGGTTATACTTTTTTTAGGAATCGTTTTGATAAAATCAATTGGATTGAATTGAAAGTTTTTGGCATTTACATAAATATTATTTATGTCCAGAAGAATTAAACAACCTGTCTTTTGAGTTAGTAGACTTAAAAACTCACATTCGTTCATCGTAGAAGACGTATATTGGAAGTAGGCTGATATATTTTCTACTGCAATCTGTCTTTGTAGTTCATTCTGCACTTGATCAATATGGTTTGCTATGACTTCTAGAGATTCTTCATGATATGGAACAGGAATCAACTCATGTAATCTATTTCCATTGAAATGATTCCAAGCCAAATGATCCGATACCAGAAATGGATCCACTCTATCAATCAGTAGTTTTAAATCTTTAAGGTATTTTGGATCAATTTCATTGGAACTTCCCAAAGACATACCAACTCCGTGGCATGTGATTGGGTAGTCCTTTCGAATGGATTCCAATACAGACATAGGGCGTCCTTCAGTGTTCATATAGTTTTCACTGATGACTTCAAACCAATCTATATCTGTATTTGGTTTCTCCATTAGATAAGGATAATGTTCTCGTCTGAGACCAACACCAAATTTGGGAGTTTTATTGTTCAAAGGTATTACGATTTAATGAACTTTCCACCTTTCTCTGCACATTCTTTTTCGGAAGTACCTTTCCAACCTTGTCCTTTGCATGCATTTTTACCTGAACACGCATGTCCTTTTCCTCCGCAATCTCCCTGTCCTTTGCAGGCATTGATTCCGTGGCATTCACCTTCCGCTTTTTCCGCAACTTGGGTTTTAGCGCTCATACAAGATGTAAAAGTAAGTCCAGCCAATGCTGCACCTAAAAGTATTCCCGATTTGTAATTCATAATCATCTCCTAGTTTGAATTGTAGATTCTTTCGTCTGAAAGTTTGAAAAGTTACATCTGTGAAAAAAAAATTAGGTTTTTATAAATAAATTGATTTATGAACGAATCATAGGGATGACAGAAGAGTGTTGAAATTTTCCAAGAACAGGATCTCACCTGATGAACTATCTGGTTTGATGCGTTCTTCGCAAGAAGGTGATTCATTAGCTTATAAGAAATTATTGGAAGAAATTTGTGTAATTCTAAGAGGAATTCTTAGTGTAAAAATTTTTGATGCAGAAGATAGAGAAGATGTTCTTCAAGAAATCCTTATTGCAGTCCATCTTTCCAAACATACTTTTTTACCTGACAAATCCTTTTTGCCTTGGCTGTATACGATTGCTAATTATAAGATCATTGATTACATTCGAAAAAAAGGTCGCAAGAAAAAAAGAGAATTCCTTATGTCTAATGAGTATTTACCGGAAAATAAATATTTTCCAACTGAGGATGAATCCAAGGAACGAATTGACGAAATATTAACCAAACTTTCCGAAAAACAAAGATTGATTTTTCGTCTTTTAAAGTTGGATAAAATGTCAATTGCTGAAACTGCGAAAATCATGTCTATGTCGCAGTCTGCAGTAAAAACGGCAGCACATAGAATTTATAAAATCATTCGACTTCGTCCAGGAGACAAATTATGAAAACTGTAGAATTAATTGAAGTTCTAACTCAAGACAATAAAAAAGTGTCTCCATTAAAAAGCCCAGAGTATCGATTTTTAATATGGGCATTCTTTTCATTATTAAGTATGATTGTGATTTTGGCGTTTTCCATATTGATTCGTGGACAATATCATATTCCCAGATTTTGGGAATCCATTGTTACCTTGATGGTAGTTTTTCTTTCTTGTGGAATTGTTTTGTTTAAAAGAAACATTCCAGGCAATCGATCTACTTATGATTATTTAATCCATAATTTAATTATTGTTATTTGGTTTAGCTTTTTAGTTTTATCCGTATCATTTACTGAAAAAGGTTTATTCTCCTCTATATCTGAGGAGTTGACTCATCACGGTTCAAGTTGCGTAGCATTAGTACTGCTAATTTCCACAATTCCTGTGATTTTATTAAATATAAATTTAAAACAAGGTTTTATTGAGCCTTCCATTTTATTTCAATTTTCGGTTTTTGCGTTACCATTTACATTTGCACAATTAGGAATTTCCTTTCTCTGTCCTAATGAAACATCCATCCATATGTTGACTTGGCATAATCTTGTATTGATTCCCTTTTATAGTTTAATTTCTTTTTTGGGATTTAAACTGATTCAAAGTAAGGATTAGAATTCTTCTTGTAAAATCATAATCATTTAAGAAAGACAATGATCCAAAGAAATTACTTACTTCTTCTTTATTTTTTTTTCACGATGTGCAGTTACCAAAAGGATGTTTATATTTCTGGGAACAAAGTGATGTTGCGCGAAAAACCAAGTGAAAAATCAAAAGTCATTCGACAATTGGATGGAAATATAAAAGTCACAGTGTTAGGTGAAATCACCGACGACAACTCAGATTATAGGCTTTGGACTAAGGTTCGTTCGTCAAACCATTTCGAAGGATATGTTTATTCAGATTATATTTTTTCAAGTCCACAAAGTTTTTCCGCTGTCAAGAATGTATCTTCAAAACTAAAATTTGAATTAAACAATGGAAGTTTAAGAATTTTAGATGGAAAAACTTCCAAATTATTAGATACAATATTTGTTGGTAGCCGCTATCAAAAAGTTTTTAAAACAGAACAAAAAGGACATTTCCTTTTAATTGTATTTCAAAATGATGAGGAAGAATTTGAAGGAGTTGTATATGATTTGAATCTTCACCGAGTCTTCTTGAAGAATCTCAGTAAACAAATTCACATGCATATGTGTTACTTTGAATCCGTTTCTCCGCAAGATTTATTTTTTGTATTCGATGTTGGAACTGGATTTGTTCGCACAAAATATGTATTTGATCTATCAAAATCGGAATATCATGTTTTTGACGGTATGAGAAAAGAATTACAATGGATCGCACCAAGAACCTTTATTTTTTATACAACACCTAGTGAGCGAGAAACAAACTTACCGATTTTGAAAGGTGATTCTATCTTAGAAGAAAAAAGAATCTGGAGAAACGGTAATATCTATAGAACTAAAACCATAAGATATACTTATCAAGATTAAAATGTAAGGCTGCGGTCGTTCGACTCCCATCGTGAATTGTTTGTTAGATATTATCAGGAAATGAATAATAAAAGGGATTCGAATAAACTTTAGTTAATAACCCGATGAAGGCGTTCGTTTCGAAAAGCACCCAAGGATGGGTGCGGGCGCGAAATCTGGCCACGGAGGGCCAGTTGAGCGCGAGAAACGGATGCCTGAATTCTGGAGACGCCGGGAGTCGGCTTCCACGGTTCTCCCATCCAGGTCGAACACGTTCCAGCCCGTCCCGCATCAGCCTTCGCACATCGTGTGCTCAGGACGAAATGGCTTAACGCACGCAGACAGGGGTGTCCCAGTCCGCGAGCTGCCATTTCTCTCTGCTGCGGTCGTTCGACTCCCGTCGTAATTTTTTTGTTAGATGAAATTGATTTGTAAAATATTTAAAATGAATTCTGGAGACGCCGGGAGTCGAACCCGGGTCCTATCATCCTCAAATGCAGCTTCTACACGTTTAGTTTGCAAATAAATTTCGGAAAGACTTACCCTACAAACGGGGGACTAATTCCTATCCTACTTAGAGTTCAATCCGGTTCGAAGCGGGCGACAAATCCGAAAGGTCCTTAGAGAGGTGTCGGTTTCTTGGCCACCTAAGGAAACAGCCAGTGAAACCGTAGAGCTTAAAATTAAGCTGCTAGAGCAAATTCGTTATTTGCAGTTATTGTTTTGAAGGTTTTTAAGAGGTCCCTCACCCCTACGTGCCACTGAATCCAAGCCAACAACAGTCGAAACCAATGTCGTCCCCAATTCTTACTACTTAGACGAGTAAAACACAGGAGTGAGAAAGGAAAAGCAAAAAAGGTTGAATTGGAGTTTTGGTCTGATGGAATGAAAGAATTCCTATGAAATTATTCATTTTGTCTCGTTTATCGGCCACTTTTCTTTTCACATTTGTCTTTTTGGGATCTTGTTCCCAAAAGGAACACCCTTCTGATTCTGAAATTCGACAGGCAGTCTACGGTAATGATAACGGACAGCCTGTACGGGTTTTAAGCCAAAAGCAGATCAATTTGGATGAATCTCCAGAGATGGAAACTTTAGTTTTGTTCCAATCAGGCACAAGTGAGGTTCTTACTGCTTTTCGGAAAGATGGTTCGAGTTGGACCTATCTTTGGAAATTGGAATTCTTTTTGCAAAACTTGGGTCCGATGTATTACGATGCAAAACTAAATTCGTGGGTTCCGGGGTCTGCGCCAGGAAAGGAGAAAGTAACTTTTGCTGGAGATTGTCTTCGCCGGATTGTAGTTGCGGAACTACCTGGTGATAATTTTAATTCTGTATTTGTGGAAGTTCTTGCCGAAGAACCACCGTTAGGTATGTTTTCGGTGCCTATGGGTTATCGTAAGGGCAAAAAAATATGGGACGGGTTCCAACTCAAAGAACACGAGGAATTAAAAAGAAGTAAACGTGTGGATTTTGAGTATAATCAAAAAGATAAATCCTTTCGTATTTTTCCAACTAATCCTAATTATTCTCAAGAGTTTGTATTTAACGGATGGGAGATGATTCCGAATCTTCCTATGCAACCTGTTCCTGCTTTTGTTTCCTTAGAAGTCGCGCCAAAATTTGAAGTTGGAAAAGAGTCACTTGTCACTTTACAATTAAAGAATCGCGGAAACTATGTTAGTTTAACATATCTATCATTGTCATTTCCCGAAGCAGGATCCGTTCGATTGGCTGGAGAAACGCAAGGAGTGAGGTTGTATAAAAAAGGGGACATTGTGTTTAATGTTGTCCAAAATAAAAAAATTCCTGCGGAATATCCACTCCTAGAGGTTACTAAAGAAGGATGGGCAAATAACTTCCGTTATGGTATAAAATTTTATTACACACCAAAAGAATCTGCGAATCCAAAAATTTTATTTCGTTCCACTTATAAATTTTATCAAGAAATTGTTTCGATACCTAATCAGTTCTCCATTGCTCCTTTTGAACGTGATCAACAAGGATTTCCATCTTATCTTTTGGAATCACCTACAAATTAATAAAAGATGAAACACCAGCTAACGAAAGAACTTGCACTTGCTAGAAGAGAAATTGTTCGCGTTCAAGTAGACCGATTTCATCTCTTTTATTACGATTTCTTTCATCGCAATGAAACGATAGAAATGGCTAAGTTCTTTTTTGAAACCGTTTACAACTTAGATGGTAAAGAAGAGTGGGAAACTTTAGCATTCTCCACTTATGAAAAAGTAAAAAATATGATGAAAGAAGGTACTAGGGAAAGTGTCGAACGATTGATCGAGTTAAATTCTATCACCGACGAACTGGACATACAAATGGCCGAACTTCTTCTTTCTAAAGGTTGGGAATTGGGAAAGGAAATAACCCAAGAGCAGTATTTTACTTTGTTTTGTGAATTGGATAGAAGAGAAACTCGTAAAAAACAATTAGAAGTCGTTCTTTTTAACCTCAAAAAATTCTATGAGTTGGCACATAAACCTGTCAGCGCATATATCATCAAACCGGCCTCAATGATGGCGCGGTTACTTGGAGTGTATCCTCTATTTAAAAAAGTGGAACAAGGATACTACGCTACATTGCCAGTACACCAAGATTTGTTTAATGAGTTTTATGCTATAGTTCAGGAAAAGGAATGGGATTTTCTATATAAGGCATTCCCAACTCTTAAAGAGGAAACATGAGAAGGCGTTCTAGATTTATATCGAAAGAAGAAGAACATGTTGAAGCACATGATCGTTGGCTTTTAACTTATGCCGATATGATTACCTTGTTACTTGGACTTTTTATTATACTATATGCGATTAGTAAAGTTGACGCCAACCGCCTAACGGAAGTAGCAAAAGATATCAAACGAGGATTTGGTTTGAATGTATCTTCTGTGGGCGCCCTATTGGATGGTGGGTCTGGCATTTTAGAAGATGATACAATGGAACCAAAGTCACAAGTGTTTCGTTTATGGGAACGTATCGGTTTTGCATTAAAAACACTTCGAGAAAAAGCAAAATTAAAACTTGGTCTTGCTGAAACCGAAGAACTAAAGTTAACTTTCGCCGGTTCAGATTTAGCATCGGATGATATTTTAAAAGCAGATCCAGATTTAAAATTTGCCTTTGAACAATTGGCTGAATTATCCAAAGGAATGGACATTGATATAGTCGTTCGTGTACAAATTCCTTACGAATCACAAATCGACAAATCGAAATTTCAAAATTCATGGGATTATCATTCCCATAGAGCATCTTTACTTGCAGAAAAATTGGTGAATGAATATGGAATTCCTAAAGAACAAATCTCTGTCCAAGGTTATGCCATGTTTCAAAAATCGAAAGATTCAGATACGCCAGAAAAAAAAGCAAAAGAAGAACGAATCGAAATTTTGATACGAAAAAAAGAAACAGCAGAAACTGCAAAATAAAATAGGAAAATCAAAGGAAATTATGAACTTACTAAATCAAATTTTTCTAAAGTTGAATAGTATTATACGTAATGCGAATAACACAATTGGTAGTTTGGGAGATAAACGTAATTCAATTAAAACACGAATCAGTTTGGCGGCTATGCGCAATACGGATAACTTACACTCCAGTTTGGGAAATAAACGAATCTCGATGAAAAGCCGTACGGTTCATTCTTTTTCTAAAGCAAAATCACAAAATGGACTGATTCTTTTTTTATCTTTTTTCATTTTGATTACGGCAGTATCTTGCAAAAAAGACAAAGGGATGGCGAATGTAGAATGGCAAAATGAATCTTTGGGTATAACTGCGGAGATTTGTGCAAAGTATCGAGAATGTGCTGATAAGGAATGGAAAACGATACCAGAAAATTTGAAAAAATTTACCGAAGGAAGATTAGAAGAAACGCAATGCCAAAAAAGATTTCGAGAAAGTAATGCGTACAAATTAATTGGTGGTGATCCTTTAGCGATTCAAACTGCCTATAAAGAATGTCACAAACAAATTTTACAGTTCAGCTGTAAGGATTTACAAGAAGGGAAGATTGAATCTGTAAATTCTTGTGTAGTATTTCAGACGATCCAAAACGGAAATTAGCTACCTTCTAAGTTTATATCATTTTAATCGCGGAACTAAAAACTAAGCACTATAAAGTGCTTAGTGGAAAATTAAGTTGTATCGAATTAACAAAAATAATTAAAGATTTTATTTGTTTTCGATAATATTAGATAATTTTATGTTTAACTCGGTATTTGGAAAATAGAGTGCCTTTTTTTCGTCTCTAAAAAGATTAATTAAAAGCATAGGCCAACCGCGATATTGAGTTAACGATAAGCTGTAATTAATATTAATTTGTTTATTGTTTTGAAAGATAAAAAATTCATAATTTCTATTAAAATTTGCATAATAAGGAATTAATCCTAAAGTGAAAATATTTGGGAGTTCATAATAAGTTTCCTTATTTATGTCTAAGGTATTACTATTCAAAACTACTACTAAATCATAATTGCTACCTAATTGAAAATTTTCCTTAGATATTTTCATTCTATCAACATTATGACCGCGTTTGACTAACAAATCTGCTAAATCATCGAGATAACCTTCAGTTAAGAAAAGGATATTCTTTTTAGTTGTTGAGCTATGTTGTAAATTAGAGGAATACTTTACATTATTCTCTTTTATTGTGTAAGTATAAAAAGAACTGTTGCAGTTTATAAAAAATAGAACGATTGAAATTTTATATATGAAATTCATTTGAGAAAATCTCCATATGCATTGTTAATTTCTTTGTGGTAAATAGCTTCGTTTTTAATTGGGATTTCGAAATCTCCAGCTGAGAATATACTAACCAAAGTCATTCCTTGTGGTAGAGGACAGCTAATATAATCTTCTGCGGTTTCACCAGGAGCTAACCAATCTGAGGTGCTATCTGGGCGTCTCACATCGTATCCTGAATTACTTCCATCACAAGAAAGTGCAATCAAACCTGAATTTTCTTTTGCATTCTCTTTGTATCTTTCAAATCTTTCTGGGATATCTTTAAGTTTAGATTTGAGTTTAACGGTGACGCCAGCTTTACGGTAAAAATGTTCTAAATCGACTAGGTCTGGATTTTTTTTATAAACATTTACAATTCCAATAAAACTGTTTCTTAATATATAATTAAAATTGTATTCCGAAAATGAAGTTTGTCTTAGTTTTAAATTTCTATATTTCTTTGTCTTATTTTGAAACGTCAGTTTAATTTTTAAGTATTTATCAGTACTATCTAATTCTTCTGTTTCACTAATTTCACTGATAATGATTTTCCAATTTTCATCCTCATAAGAGTTGTTTACTGGTAAATAAGTTCTTCCATTCAAATTCCATTTGTAGTCAAACGTTTTACAACTAATGGTGGAAAGAAATAATAATACAACGATTAGCCTATTCATAGGCATATTCATTTGGAAATATTAAGTTTTGTCTATCAATATAACAAAGAACCGATGATAATTTAAGGTATTTTTTAGAAATGAGAGTATTCTAATACAGTTTTTTGTTCTGTTTGGCGGTGCAGAACACCTGACTTGGCGATAGGCAGTGCCCCCACACAAATGGAAGCAATGATTTTATTTTGTTTGTTAAAATTGTGAATCAACTCTAAAAAATCTGGGTGGTATGCTTCTTCATAAAAACCATATTCTTCAAACCCACCAGGTATGGCTAAAGCATCAAATTCGTTTATGTCCACTTCGCTGATTAAATAATCCACTTTGAATTTAACACCAAACGAACCTTCCACTTCCTTTTGGAAAGCACAGGTATAAAGTTTTGTTGTTTTGTCTCCATCAACTAAGTTCCAGCCGATGACATCAATGAAAACACTGGCTTCAAAAGATTCGAACCCTTTGGCGAGTAAGAGTAATACTTTTTTCATATGTAAAAATCAATTGGAACCATTTGAATGATTATTCGACTGAAGAATTATCTGCTTTTTTGGTGAATAATTTTTTCAGAACACCTAAGGCTGCTACAGCACCAATTGCGATGATTTTCCAAAATTTAAGTAACAAAGCAAAAAAACCAGCTTTCGCTAATACCTTTCCTGCAATCAGTCCACCAATTCCATAAGCTGCGAGTTTATCAACTCCTGGTGAATAATCCGCATATTTTTCCCCATCGTTAAACTCAGTGGATGCGATAATGGCTGGAATATCTTTTTGGACGAGGTTTAGTTTTTGGATATCGGAAATTGCATTTAATTCAAGTATTCCCTTTCTTCCAAGGATACGAATATTATAATTTAAAGTATTAACTTCTTCACCCTCGAATTTAATTTCTTTAGCCCAATGAAGTTTTTTGCTGTTTGCATCATAGAAAGGTTTATTGGCCCAACCAATCAATTCTAAAGTAGGGTATCCTTCTTTTTTTCGATCTTCATTTCCTTCTGATATATCCTCTTTCATGGATTTTAAAAGATCATCATAGTTAATTTCGTTTGCATCAGAATCACTTACGTATCCATCTTCTGAAAATGAATAGGAAATGGCATAAGTAAAATTGTCGCTGATGGGTGACTGGTCAGCTTTAAAAAGCATGCCTAGAATTCCTTCATTTAATGGGTTCCCCCAGACATCGTGTAAAACAAATTGGCTTTGTTTTGCGTCCAAAAATTTAAAACCTTTCGGAACTTTGACAGTAGCAAGTTTGTCTCCGATGGTTACGTTTCCCGTTTGGTATTTGAGATTGTTAATTTTTTTAAGAACATCATCTTCGGCGGACAATGGCGAAAAAGAAATCAAGAGTCCGATGAGTAGTGTTTTTAGATTTTTCATGAAGTTTACTCCTTAGTTTGAGAATTTGTGATATTGGCAGAAAACGAGTTGGAATACAATAACAACAGTCATTGTTAGATGGTGGTAATTTGATTACAATTTATTTTTATACACCACATAAGAAGACGTTAGTTTATCATGTACAGCTTGTTTTTTAGATCCTAATATTGTGATTAAAGATAATATCCCCAAAGTGATTTTGGCAATATAACGAATGAAACTTTTGAATAAATTTAAGTTTTTGGCATCTGTTGAAACAACTCTTAAACCTTTGATATAATGTCCAGGCGTAGCCCGAAAAAAACTTACACATAAAGGATCGTATAAAAAGAGAAAAACAAAGAAGACGTATTGGGCCAGGCGGCCATCTACGTTTAGGAATAAAATTATTTTTGCCGAAACAAAGATAAGCAACAGGAAAAAAATCGCATCATAAATCATTGCTATGTATCTGTCGCTCATGGATGCAGCGGCCGAAATAAGATTGTTAGTTGGTGGTTTTGGGGTGGTAGTCATTTCTGTGTCCTAAACTGGATGTTAGGGGAAAGAAAGTAAATATTAAAATTCAAATTTTTCCTTTGGTTTAAATAAATGATTCAAAAGTTTCAACATTTATCCGTTTTGGGAGATTGAAACGTCGGTATAGAGCTGTGGCTTTTTAATTTGCCACTTTCATTTTGCAATCGATTCAATTTGTATGCTATTTAGAATCAGAAATGAATGCATTAAGATATCTTTCCATTCTTCCTCTGGAAACTTAGGATGATAGATTAAGTTCATGGAAACTCTATAAGTTTCATTCGTTTCTTTTATATAATAAAAAGCGTTAATCTTCGTTCCGAGAATTTCACCAGGTCCCATTAGAATTTTTGTTTTTTCGGTTTTAAAGGAAAGAAGTTCCACCCATTTGTTCACTTCGTACGGTGGATTGATAAAATCAGTAGCTTTTGATTCTTCCACCAATGTATCATAGGATTTGATAGATTCTGGAATGACGGACACTGCAATTAATAATGAAAAACATTCCGTTTCCTGACTGCAATCTGCCTTAAAGAAAGTGATCGGAAATTTATCCTTCAGATGCGTGGAGTCAGAACGCTTTGCCACTTGAGGAATGTAAATGGACATAGCCTTTATTTTTTGCGCTTCCGTTGTAGAAAAATTGATTCCACGAAAAGTATCTAAAGTTTCTGTTTCTGTAGCGAAAATTGCGAGAAAGGGGAGAGCGAGTAAGGCAACGAGTAAAAGTTTATTTTTCATTTTTTAGGATTCCGGTTTATTTGATTAACAGTCACCTAACGGATTTGTTGCAGGGAAAAAGAAATTTAAGAATTTATTTTTTGGTTAAAATGGAAAAATAAACGAACTGATTAAAGATTATCGATTTTTTTGCAGTATGAAGGTGGATTGCGAAAGTCAGTTGGATGCTCGAAAACGTATTTTTTTTCTGTTATTTCAAAATTACCGCCAACATGTTTAGTGGGTACAATCCTGCCGATACCATAAAAACAATTTAAAGTATTAACCAATTGGATCAGTAATATTTTTTAATTGAATCGTTTCATTGATGACGTTAGTCTGTGGTCAAGGACAAAAAGGATCATCTCCTGATCCAATGGCTTTACACTGTTTTATATTTGTCCGCCGACACCTTTAAACTTCTCAACAAATGCTGATATTTTCTGAAAAACATTTTGTTTTATTTTGAGGTAATCTGGGTTTAAGGGACTCATTTTTGGTAAAATTGCGTTTAACTCTGTACCATTATCGCTTGCGTATTCACGCTTTAATGAAGTAAGAATATATCGTTTCGCCGCTTCTTGATTTAATTTCTCTGCTATTATTAAGTCATCAGCTTCTCGTTTTTGTTCCTCTTGCGCAAATGCAAAAAAAGCTTCTATGATGCTAGCTTTATCACCTATTTTTTCAAGATCAGTCTGGTTGATGAAATCAACTAATAAACTTTCTTTTGCACGGTTTCCGATGCTTGCACGAATCACACGGCGTACATCTTCGATTAGAGTTACTTTGTTTTTGACCTTTTTGTTATTTTCGAAAATCAATTCTAGAATATAATCTAAGTTAATTTCTTGTGATTTGAGAAGGTCTACTTCAAATACTACATCATCCCAATCAATAGAGGATTTTTCTTTTTCAGAACTTGTTTTTTCACGACGGAGCCAATCGCGAATGTCATTGTATGTAGAACGATAATCCTGAATTTTTCGTTCAGGCGGAATTTCAATCGTTTGCAATTTTACTATATCTTCATCATTTAAATAATGTTTTGCTTTAAAAGATTCAACTGCTTCTTGGTCTTCAAGATCGATGTTTTGTAACGCCTTTAGGCTTGCGAATTCATCGTAATTTTGTAGGATATGCTCCACTCGTAAATACTCGCCAAATAGTTTTACGAAAGCTTTTTTGTCTGATTCTTTTTCAATTGCGTCAGGATTTGGAAAGTGCTTTTGCAGGTCAGCTACTACATCTTTATAACCACGTCGAGCTTCACCAGTAACTAGATCGGTGAAACCTTCCATATATTCTTTATAACTTTTTTCCAATACGACATTTTTAGTATTTTTATCACCAAACAGAGTGATGGCAGCTTTCGTCGCATCTTCTAAATCTCGAAAGGTAACAATATTGCCAAAAGTTTTGGTCGCATCATAGATACGATTGGTGCGTGAATACGCTTGAAGTAATCCGTGGTAACGCAAATTCTTATCTACAAATAAAGTGTTTAAAGCAGGAGCATCGAAACCAGTTAAGAACATCCCAACTACTATCAGTAAATCTACTTCTTGCTTTATGACTCGTTGCGCAAGATCACGATAATAATTTTGGAACCCATTACTATCTAATCTAAAATTTGTTTTGAACAGAAGATTGTAATCATCTATTACTGATGTTAAGAATTCCTTGGCACTACTATTCATGGCGGAAACTTCGAAACTCTCATCAGAAATTTCACCCACTGCAATTTGTTCTTCATTGGCGGCAAAAGAAAAGATTGAAGCTACTTTCAGAGGTTTATCTTTGTCTTTTTGTAATTGTTGAAAGGTTTCATAATAAGCTTTTGCAGCATCGATGCTACTTACAGCAAACATAGCATTAAAGCCTTTAGAATTGGCTAATAAACGATGGGTTTTCTGGCGGAAGTGGTTTAGTATATATTGAGAAATTTCCCGTATGCGATCAGGGTGTAATAAGGCTTCTCTGTTTTCGGCAGCTGTAAGTCTTACAGCATCTTGTTCGCTTTCAATTGCTTTAAACTGCGGGCGCACATCGTTGTAGTCTACTTTGAACTTCAATACTTTTTCATCACGGATGGCATCGGTGATTACATAAGAATGTAATTCCCTTCCAAACACGTCGATGGTGGTCTCTGCGCCTTGGGCATTTAGGTCAAAAATAGGTGTTCCGGTAAAACCAAACTGATAATACTTTTTAAACTTTTTCTTTAAATTTTTCTGTGCTTCGCCGAACTGCGAGCGGTGGCATTCATCAAAAATAAATACCACATGTTTTTCATAAATAGCTAAGTCGGATTCACTTTTCATTAAGTGATTCAACTTTTGGATTGTTGTAACTATGATTTTATTGTCATCTTTGTCGAGGTTAAGTTTTAATCCCGCCGTACTATCAGAGCCATTGACACTATCTGGAGCAAACCGCTGGTATTCTTTCATGGTTTGGTAATCCAAATCTTTTCGATCCACCACAAAGAACACCTTATCGATGAAAGGCAATTCTGTTGCGAGTCTTGCCGCTTTAAAACTAGTGAGAGTTTTTCCAGAACCTGTGGTATGCCAGATAAAACCGCCACCTTCGGGTTTACTCCAGTCTTTGGCTGTGTTTGAACTTTTAATCTTCCACAAAATCCGTTCTGTGGCCGCAATTTGGTAAGGACGCATAACAAGCAAAGTATCACTTGCGTCAAACACCGAATAGTTGATAAGCACATTGAGTAGGGTGTTTTTTTGAAAAAAAGTAGCAGTAAAATCCTTTAAGTCTTTGATGAGGCTGTTATCGGCTTTCGCCCAATTCATCGTAAAATCAAAACTGTTCTTGTTTCGTTTTGTAGTATTGGCAAAGTATCGGCTGTCTGTACCATTTGAGATGACAAACAATTGTAAATACTTGTATAATGAATGTTCGCTGTTAAAACTTTCTTTGCTGTAGCGATGTACCTGGTTGAATGCTTCCCTGATGGCAACACCACGTTTTTTCAATTCGATTTGGACTAAAGGCAATCCATTTACCAGAATCGTTACATCATACCGATTCGCATTGGATCCGGTTTGTTCAAATTGTTTGATTACCTGCAATTGATTGCGTGTGATATTTTTTTTATCCAGTAGATAGATGTTTTGAATATGACCATCATCAAACACAAAGTCATGAATGAAGTTATCATGAATTTTGCGGGTTTTATCCACGTTATTGTCATTTGGTTTATCCAAATACTCATCGACAAAGCGGATCCACTCACTATCGGAAAACTGCATTTTATTTAACGCTTGCAACTGCTCGCGCACATTGGTAAGCATCTTCTCTGGTGTATTCAACCCTGGAAGGAAATCATAACCTTGATTATGCAGATCTTGAATGAGTTCTCGTTCCAGATCTGCTTCGCTCTGGTAGTTTTCTTGGGTTTGCCATTCTCTGGTGTATTTATCCAGAATGATAAAATTTTTTGATTCTGCTATTGGTTTAGTAATATCAACCATTTTGCGTCTCCTCTTGAAAGTATCCATAATTGGTTAGCAAATGTTTTAGTAAAAATGTGACTATTTGCTTTTCTTCTAGACTTGGTTCTGCAACAGCTTCATTGGATAATGTGGAATGACTCGTAAATTGAATGATACGATTGTAGTAAGACTGTTTTTCGTTGGGCAGGAGCTCTTTCCATTCTCTATAACCTAAAAAATTAGAAGTTTTCTCATATAAATTGCGCAAAAGCGTAAAATGGTATTTTTGTATCTGGTTATCGACAATTGCTTGTTCAATTGTTTGTCTTAAAAATAAATGATACGAAAAACTTTTATTTGAGTCACCTTTCTTTTCCGAAAGAGCAAAGGTTTCATCCTCATATCTTTCTAAAAAATAACAGGTTTTATTGCTAAGTTCATTATAGAGAACATTATAAAATAAAGGATTATGAGTTGTAACAATAAACTTAACTTTCGACAAACTTGATTTGATTAAGCTAGCTAAATTAACCGCTAACTCGATCAAGTGATTTTCGTCCAATGAACTAACTGGATCATCAATAAATACATACTCTAATTCATCAAAATCGTTAGTATCTCGATCGGTAGGTTCTGGTACATTTAATACGTTAATGACTTGGGCGAGCATTGTAAAAAAAACACTCCAAACAAAATTACTTTCTTCTCCTTTGGAAATTTTTAGTTTGTCATTGTCCCTATCATCTCCGCGTTGCATTGAAAATGTAACTTCGGAATTTGCCTTTACCGTAATTTCTCGACCGTCTTTGTCTGTCGTTATATATTCTTCGTTAAACCGAGGAGTTAATTTCTCATGAGTATATCGCTGAAAATTAGCAATGATTTTTTGATCCTGCCCTTGGTCTTTGATAATCCAATTCGTAAACGTATTTGGCTGTATCTTTAACTTTGGTTCCGAATCGTTTTCTAAATCATTGTCCCAATAAAACAGATCTTCCGTAAAGGCATTGTAATATAGAATTTTTTCACGCGCTAACCAAGGCCCTGTTTCCTCTTCCTCGGTTTCCGATTTCGGAGCAATTAGCTGTTTAAATTCTCGTGACAAACGAGTTTTTCCGACTCCATTGAAAGCGTAAATCAACTGCACCTTTTTATCGCTATCTTTTAGCTGCCGCGCAATTTCGGCAAGTGTGTGACTCATGTTAAGTTATCCGCAGATTGCACAGAATTACCCAGCTTAAACACTAAGCGCTTATATTCTAAACTTGAAGTGCCAAAATTTAATAATAAACCTTTTTGTAGTTTTGTTGCTTTCAAATAATTAATAACCTGCGCTACTTCATTTCCCGTTAGACGAGCCAAAGCTTTGAGTTCGACTATAATATAATCATAACATAAAAAATCAACTTGATAATGGGTTTGTAGTTTAACGCCCGCATATGTGATTGGAATATGCATCTCTCGTTTGTATGGAATGTCTTGCCTGGAAAACTCAATTGCAAGTGCTTCTTGGTATACAGCTTCTAAAAATCCATGCCCTAATTCCCGGTGAACCTTCATTGCGGCTCCAATAATGGAATAGGTCTCTTTATCGTTCTGATCAGAATCCGCATCTATCTGTGGAAGAGTATTTTCATGATTCATAAGAAAGTGATCCACAGATTACACAGATTAAGATGATTGAGAAAAGAATCTGCGAAAATCCTCTTAATCTGCGGAAGAGAATTTTTTAAAGCCTGATTCATTACGCCATACCCTCTGGCTTCGGAAAATTGAACAGCATATCACGATAATACTCATATTGTTTTTGGCGGAGTTCAATTTCTCGAGGTAAACCTTCGCTAATCGAAGCAGTAAGGGCATCGAATTTATCAAGGATTTCAACGATGTGCCTTTGTTCCGATAGGGAGGGGACAGGTATCTGAAAATTTAAAAACATTGGCCTACGAAGAGAGGTTACAGAAGAATTAACCGATGTTTTTTGGATGTATGTATAAAAACATGAGGCAATATAGTGATACACAAATCTCGGCTCCATAGCTTCGTTTGGAACTATACGATAGGCTCGTTGATGTAGTGCATATTTTCCTTGAGCATAATGAAATACTTTTCCAACTCCAGCACCATCTCCAGCTGTGATTATAGCAGTTTCATCAAAATCATACACATTAAGTGTTAGAGGCAATCGACCACGTGCATAAAAAATGTATTTACCATCTTCAATCGCATCTTGTGTGTCATGATTACCTGTTCCAACAGTCGCCACCTCCCCTAACGTCTTCCATTCCACTTCCCCTTCTTCAAAACTCAATAACTGATCCCGATGGTATTGATATTGTTTTTTCCGCAACGTAAGCTCGGTAGTAAGCTCGGTAGTAAGCTCGGTAGTAAGCTCGGTAAAGGCATCCAAAATACGAACGATTTCCGTTTGGATCTGCAGCGATCGTTCTGGGTTTTCAGGACAGGGGATGGGGATAGCGATTTTAGCTAGGTCATTTGCTGAAACATCGATAACCTTTGTCCCTTTTGCATATTTTCTTTTTTGATTAGTGAATTCAATTGTTTGAGAGAAGTAACAAAAATATTTCCCTAGAATATGGCGATTAGGTTTAAAAATTGTTGCGTGCCCACCTGTAACAGCTTGTCGATCGCCAAGATATACCAAAGCCTTTCCAACATCCTCAAAGTTTTCACTAGTATTTGTAATTATAACATCGCCCCAATTAATCTTTTTAAGTTTACTGGCGGTTTCTTCTGAAACAAATGATTTAGTTATTTTTGCTGATAGTTTGTAATAAGTATAAATCTGCCCATAATGAATAGCGGGAACACCAGTTTCAGTAAAATCAGTTTTAGGGAGACCATTACCACGAACTAATTCACCGATTTCCCCTAATGGTTTCCATTCGACCGAAGCACCCTCCAGCAGTTTTTCGATAAATCGCAACTGATTCATGATTGGTTTCCTTTCTTCTCGATGGCTTTGATTGCTTTGTCAAAATCGGAAACTATTTTTTGGGTTTTGTTAAAGGCATCGTATTCCAGCGATGCTTTGTTATCTGCTTGTTGTTTAGAAATTTTTCCTTTATCAGACAAGATTTCATATTTTCGGAAGGCCAAAAACTCATTGATACTATTTGCAAAATCTTCCATTGAGAAAGTGTTTTCCCTTTCTATCAAATCTTCTATATAATCAAAGTAACCAGAAACCGTTCGCTCTAAGCGTTTGATTTCTGTTTCCGAGAGATAATTTTTTGCTGTGGTTACATCCGATTTGAGAATACGTCCACCAGGCGCGTTTTTCCAGGTCGTGAGACCCATATGTTCTGCATTTCGGTCTGCTTTATGAAAAACAATTTCGGCGGCGGTTTGGCCTGCGATGGCGAAATGGAATTTATTTTGCACCATTGCATAGAAGTCTTTCGTGATTTGCGAGTTAGGTGTGTAATCGATAGAACATTCTGCAAAAATATCAGTCACCTGTTGCCAAATACGCCTTTCGCTTGCTCGGATGGAACGAACACGATCAAGGAGTTCGCGGAAATAATCCTTACCAAAAGCATTAGAACCTTGTTTGAGACGTTCATCATCCAGAACAAAACCTTTTTGGATGAATTCCTTTAAGGTTTTGGTCGCCCAAATTCGAAACTGGGTGGCCTTTGCAGAATTGACACGATAGCCAACAGAGATAATGGCATCGAGATTATAGAAGTTCGTTTCTTTTGTTTGGGTTTTCCCTTTGATTGCCCCATGCTCAGTGGTTGTTTCCATTTTGGAAATAACCACTTCCTCGGCAAGTTCCCCTTCATCGAAGATATTTTTTAGATGTTTATTGATGGCAGGGATTTGCACACCAAACAAGTCAGCCATTGCTTTTTGCGTAAGCCAGATTGTTTCGCCATGCACCACCACATTGACCTTAACATCATCCTTGGGAGTGTTGTAGATCAGAAACTGAAGTTCTTTACTCATGTTTCAATTTCCGCTACGATCACATCAATTTCCGCACGAAGCCTATCAATTTTTGTTACCGCTGTTTTGATTTCAGCATTCAGCTTGGTGATATCAATCACCTCTCGATTGTCTTTGCTTTCCACATAATTACTGACTGAAAGATTATAATCATTTTCGGCGATCTTTTCATTTGGAACAGACTTTGCAAAATGTTCAAGATCCTCTTTTTTATCAAACGCCTGCATCATCTGATCAATATGTTCATCGGTGAGGGTGTTGTTATTAGTTTCTTTTTTAAACAAACCACTGGCATCGATAAACTGGGTAGTGGTATCTTTTTTGTGTTTGGAAAGAACAAGAATATTGACAGCGATCGTAGTGCCATAAAACAAGTTAGGCGCCAGAGAAATCACAGTCTCTATATAGTTGTGATCGACTAGATACTGGCGGATTTTCTGTTCCGCACCACCACGGTAAAAAATACCAGGGAAACATACAATGGCCGCACGGCCTTTACTCGACAAATAGCTAAGTGCATGAAGAACAAAGGCAAAGTCTGCCTTGGATTTTGGAGCAAGAACCCCTGCAGGCGCAAACCGTTCATCGTTGATGAGAGTAGGATCATCACTACCAATCCAATTAATCGAATAGGGCGGGTTCGAAACTATGGCATCGAAAGGTTTTTCTTCTTTGAATTCAGGGTTTATCAAAGTATTCCCTAGTTGGATATTAAACTTATCATAGTTGATGTTATGTAAAAACATGTTCATCCGCGCTAGGTTGTAAGTAGTATGGTTGATTTCCTGACCAAAAAAACCTTCTTCAATGATATGTTCATCAAAATGTTTTTTTGCTTGAAGTAAAAGAGAACCAGAACCACAAGCAGGATCATAAATTTTGTTAACACTCGTTTGTTTGTGCATAGCAAGACGCGCAATTAATTTGGAAACATGTTGAGGCGTAAAAAATTCTCCACCTGATTTACCTGCGTTGGCCGCATAATTGGAAATTAAAAACTCATACGCATCACCAAATAGATCAATTTTGCTTCCGTGAAAATCGCCAAAGTCGAGTCCAGCTACCCCTTTCAGGACAGCAGCTAGGCGACTGTTTTTGTTTTCGACTGTGTTCCCAAGACGGTTACTTGTAGTGTCAAAATCGGCAAATAGGCCTTTGATATCATCTTCTGAAGGATAACCAACTGCGGAAGCTTCGATGGCTTTAAATATTTCAGCTAATTCTGTATTTAGATTTTCATTTTTATCAGCTTTTGCTACGACATTGGCAAAAAGCTGGCTCGGATAAATAAAGTAACCTTTTGTTTTGATGGCATCATCTTTGATCGCTTGCGTAATCTTTTTATCTGCGAGTGACGCATATTGGATGTTTTCGTCATCTCCTTCCATATAACTAGTAAAGTTCTCGCTGATAAAGCGGTAAAATAGAGCACCTAGCACGTATTGTTTAAAATCCCAACCATCTACGGCGCCTCTTACTTCATTGGCGATTTTCCAGATTTGGCTTTGTAGGGCGGCTCTTTGTTGACTTCCTGTCATTGGGTGATTCCTGTTGGGTTCCGTTTGATATTTATATAAATAATATAGTTCTTTAAATAAGTGCTTTTTAAGCTCTCTAAAAACACACTTAGACATTGTAAGCTTAAAAATGCTGAGAATGCGTACAAATACTTTCTGAAAGCCATTGAATATTAGCCTTTTTCGATAGAAAAGAAATCTTTTACTTCAATTGATGAAAATGTTATCCTGCAAATGGAACTAGTTGTTAAATTGAAGGTAAAAAATCTAAGCTCGAAGGGATGTCGCGGTTATGCGGGAAATATCGTTAAGGACTTTTTTTGTAAAAACTTAACCAGTAATAAAAACTAAATTTCTCTATAAGAAAATAAATATGTGAGAAAACAAAAATAACATTCTGATTAAATTCCTTATGTTCAATATCTATATTCTCTTTTGAAATAATTTGAATAAAGTGATGAGTATATTGAGTATTTTCTTTGCAAGAAGGTAATTCTATATCTTTTTGAGCAATGAACATTTCCTCTGGTGTTTTTGCTTCTTTTTCAATAAATATTTTTAGTATATATAAGCCAAATATGAAACCTAACATTTCATTTGCCGTACGCTCTTTAAAACTAGGAAATTCATCAGGTGATTTATTTTTACCAGTAATTGTAAAAGATAACGGCTTTGCTTTGATGATGGAAAATAAAAAACAGGCGGCAATTTTATGAGAATCTACGAGTGTTCCAGATTTGCTCATCTCATGGTGTGTCTTTTGGTTATATAGCAAATAATATTGAAATACTTTATCAATATTTTCTGGGATAATCTCTAAGCGGCTATCTTGGATTATGTCCCTTGAGATTTCTAAAAGCCTTTCTTTGAATTTTTGTTTACTATCACCATTCATAGAACTTTAAATTTTATAAATATTTCTTCGCGTTGAATGAAATTTCTTTATTAACTAAGTCAACGGAGATAGAAGTATTGTCAGGTTTCAATGAAAGATTAAATTCTTCTTCGGAAAGTGGTCTTGAATCTACTATATATTTATTAGCATTGAAAACCGGTTGTGTGGCAAATAGAGAAGAGTCTAAATCAAACGGGGAATCCATTTTTCTGCCTTTTGTCCTATTCTTATTTTTTTTGAAAATTAGTGAAAAGACTCAAATTTTCGAAAATTTGATGAGACTTTTTACATTTATATCTCATCTTTTCAAATGTCGACTATTATACGAGAAAATAAAGCATACTTTCTTAGGAATTGAGACTATTCATCAAAACAACCTTTCCTAAGGCGATTTTCGAATCCAGAAAAAACCCCTTACACCGGTTACCCTATCCCCCACCGAATCACAACCGCCGCAAGTCCACCACCCACTAACGGGATCACCACGGGAAGCCATGCGTACTTCCAATTAGAATTTCCTTTATTAGGAATCGGTAATAACCAATGGGCAATCCTTGGGCCTAAGTCACGAGCCGGGTTTATCGCATAACCTGTTGTTCCACCCATAGAAAGACCAATGGCCCAAACAAGGAGTGCTACAAATCCAGTGCCGACGACACCAGTGGCACCACCGTTGAACGGAGAGAAGATGGCATGGATTCCGAGGATGAGAAGAAAGGTCCCAAGTCCTTCACTAATGACATTGGAAAGAGTGTGTTTGATCGCAGGGTCAGTAGAGAACACAGCTAAAATCTTTCCAGAATCTTTGGTTTCTTTCCAATGGGGTAGGTAATGCAAATAAACAAGAGTGGCACCGAGGGCAGCCCCTGCGATTTGGGCGAGGCAATAGGGGAGAAAATTGGAAAAATCACCCGACTGGATGCAAACAGAAAGGGTCACAGCAGGATTCAGATGAGCTCCAGGACTACCCAAGGCCTTTGCCACCAAAACACCGAAACAAACGGCCAAAGCCCAAGCAGTGGTAATGGTGATCCATCCTCCATCTTTTGCTTTTGATTTTTCTAATAAAACACCGGCAACGACGCCATCACCCAGTAAAATAAGTACAGCAGTTCCAAAAAATTCTCCGACGAGTTCCAAATTTGCCCCCTGTGGCTTTTGTAAGGACTTTATCTAAAGGGACATAGAACTTCCTTCAACCTTTTTTGAAAGGCCGTTCCTCCAATTTATTCTAGGATTTTCCATCGAATCATAAATCGTGGGAAAATAGACCATGAAAAATAGCGCACTTGAGTATCACTCTAGGTTTCCGAAAGGAAAAACCAAAGTTGTTCCCACAAAACCAACGGAGAACAGTTACGACCTGTCTTTGGCATACTCACCGGGTGTCGCTTACCCTTGCCTCGAAATTGAAAAACAACCGGATCTCGTTTATGAATACACAAACCGAGGAAATTTAGTCGGAATCATCACCAATGGAACTGCCATTTTAGGTCTCGGAAATATTGGAGCTTCCGCTGGAAAACCAGTGATGGAAGGAAAGGCAGTTTTATTCAAAAAATTTGCAGGCATCGATGTGTTTGATATTGAAATCAATGAAACCGATCCTGAAAAATTCATTACCATTGTAAAAGCCCTCGAACCAACGTTTGGTGGTATCAACTTGGAAGACATTCGTGCCCCGGAATGTTTTCATATAGAAAAAACTTTAGATGAAAGCATGAAGATTCCTGTGTTTCATGATGACCAACATGGAACTGCAATCATCTCTACTGCTGCCTTATTAAACTCATTAGAGATTACTGGTAAAAAAGCTGGTAATATCAAAGTTGTGATCAATGGAGCGGGAGCTGCTGCGATTTCGATTGCTGAGATGTTAACACATATCGGAGTCAAACATGAATCCATTTTTATGTTGGATTCTCGTGGTGTGATCAATCACAAACGAACTAATTTACATGAAACCAAGTTACCTTTTGTTCGTAACACCGAAGCAGAAACCTTAGCAGATATTTTTCCTGGAACGGATCTATTTATTGGAGTCTCTGTTGCCAATGTGGTAACAGAAGCAATGGTAAAAACAATGGCTGAGAAACCTATCATGTTTGCTCTTGCCAATCCCGATCCAGAAATTCCTTATCCAGATGCAAAACGTGCCAGACCAGACCTTATTATGGCAACGGGACGCAGTGATTATCATAACCAAGTCAACAATGTACTTGGGTTTCCATTTATCTTTCGCGGAGCTTTAGATGTTCGTGCAAAGGTTGTGAATATGGAAATGAAGTTAGCTGCCGCTTATGCGTTAAGCGAACTCACAAAACTTCCGGTTCCTATCGAAGTTTCAGAAGCTTACAACGAAAAAGAAATTCGATTTGGTGCTGATTATATCATTCCAAAACCTTTGGACGCAAGAGTTCTTTACCATGTGGCTCCGGCCGTAGCAGAGGCTGCTGTCAAAACAGGAGTCAACCAAGTAGAGTATCCAGGTCGCGCCGCCTATGTAAAGTTTTTGGAATCCATCATGGCCCAACAACAAGAGCCCATCAGCGCTTTAGAAATCTAAATTCAAAACATTAAAGATTCCCTCAGTTTCGAATGATCGAAACGAAACAATCGAAAACTTTGTATTTAGATTTGGTTGGAATCTATTGGGTTCAATTAGAATTGATTTTTTGGGCAACCCAACTATCAATTGCTAGTTGACCACCGCCAGTGAACATCAAAATCACAGCAATTCCAATGGCTAAGATGTGATATTCAAATCCTTCGCCGGGTTGTTGGTTGAACCAATTCATAAAAAAGCCGTTTTTTCTCACATAAATGGCTGCTCCGATCATGGTAAGTCCAATCCCGAACGAGGAAAGCCTTGTGAAAAATCCTAAGATGAGTCCAAGTGCCCCGAAAGATTCTGCCACAATGACTAAAAAACCAATGGCGTAGGGGATCCCTTCCGATTTAAAAAAATCCAAAGTGGCAGAAAATCCATACCCTCCAAACCATCCACATAACTTCTGTAATCCGTGTGGCAGAATCACAAAACCTAAAACCAATCTGAGTAAGGTAAAAAACCAACTTGATTCTGTGTAGAATAACTTTTCTAACATTTTCTTTTCCTTTTCTAAGTGTTGGTTGTATCTTACGGAAAAATAGAAAGTTGGTAAATGGAGAGAATTTGATTTTTATGGTAGTTTTCGTTTCAAACGTCTAAAATTTTCAGGTGAGTTGTCAGTATGGTTTTTAAAAAATTTACTGAAGTAGGAATTGTCAAAGAAACCTAAAGTCAGAGCAATTTGGTTGATATTCAAATCAGAATGTAGTAATAGTCGTTTGATTTCTAAAATCAGCCTTTCTTGGATGATTGCTTTTGCCGACTTTCCATATTGTTTTTGGCATAGTTGGTTTAGATTTCCAGAAGAAGTTCCAATTTGTTTTGCATAATACGAAGTTGTTTTTTGGTCTTTAAAATGATTTTCTAATAAACGAAAAAAATCCCATAACTTAGAATCGACGGTCACTTTGTCTGTAAAGGATGTATTAAATTCTTTCAGTGATTGTTGCAAAACCAACTGAATCAAAAGATAGATCATAGAAGAATTTGATTTTGAATTTTTTTCGGTGAGTAATCTTTCAAAATCGTTTTTTAACTGTTTTCTTTCTTCTACCACTAGTTTCGAATTTTCATTTCCCAATTGGAAAAAGGGATAGTTTTGAAAGTTTGTGACTTGTCCTCCCTGTTCGGATAAATAGTCAGGATAAATCTTTAAGGCAAAACCTTGCACAGGTTTTGAAAAAGTCCAAGAATGGACTTGGCCCGGCCTTAAAAAGAAAAGACTATTTTTTGTAATCGAATGGGAAGTGAAGTCGATGGAATGGTTCCCTTCTCCTTCTGTAAAAAAGAATAACGCATAATAAGAATGCCTATGGGAACTATCAAAGTCTTGGAATTCATTTGGCAATTCTTCCAAACGACCGGCATAAAAATAGGGATTTTGGGCATCCTCATGTACATCTGTTAAGTGAACCATCGGGATGTTTTTGATTTCGGTTTGTATCTTGGATGGTGAATTTAGAGTTTTCATTTCTTTGTTTGATTAAAGTAACAAGTTACCCGGCAAAATCTAGAGGATTCGAATATAAAAAAATGCGGATAGTGGTATTTTTCCCTTTAGGAAGAATTCTTTGGAATTGAATCGTAAATGGGGCTACGAAAAAAAAATTCAAAAATTTACAAATTAGGATAAAAAAGTTCTTGTAAGATTTTGTGCAACGCACATAATTGTGTTGTGCATTGCACAATTAGTTGAAAACCAGGAGCTAAATTATGGAAAAACAAATCATGGACATTCTTAACGCAGGTATCGGACTTTTCCAATCAGGAAAAGAAGGTCTTGATAAAGCAAAAACTCAGTTGGAAACAACTTACAATGAATTAGTATCCAAAGGTGCTTTGGACAATACGGAAGATTCTGTAAAGATTCGCCAATCCGTTGACAAAATCCTAACAGACATTAAAGAATTCTCTAGTGTTGCTGGAAAAAACTACGACGAAACTCGTTCAAAAATCGTAGAAAACTACAACAAAATTGCTGAAGAAATCAAAGCAAAAATGCCTGAAGGAAAAATTGAATCCGTAAAAGCAAAAATCAATGAAGTTGCGGAATCTATCAAAAAAACAGGTGCTGCAAAAGCATAAGTTTCTTTAAAGAAGAGAGGTCGGGGATTCCGGCCTTTTCTCTTTTCTTTCCCTATTGACAGAGGATCGTTTTTGACTCATCCTGGAACCAATGTTCCGTTTCCATTTATCATTCATTTCTCTCTCTATATTTTGTATTTCTTGTTCATTGGCAGATTTACGCCCTCCCACCTTACAAAAAGAAGGTTTCAATCCTGAATTAAAAAAGAAGGGATTGTCGATCATTACCAATCCCCCTGTAAAAGATCTCACACCAGGTGATTGGAAAGGTTACAAACATATTCAATTTGTTTTAAAAGATGTATGGCATTCTAAGTTCGTTCGATTTTTTACACCTATCAAAGAATCGGAACAAAGACTTCGTGTGTATTTGGATTTTGAAAAAGATGCAATGGAAGTGGAATTTCTTGGTGGTGAAAAAAAAGGTCTGATCCTTGGACTTGTTAAAAAAGACACCTACCAAATTGCTGCTGATACTGGAAAAGTTTTTACTGGTGACGATGAAGTTCGAGTTTATTTAGAATCCCTCCGTTTGTACCTAACACTACCTTGGCGACTCACAGAATATCCTATCATTCAATATGCAGGTTCCAATCAAAAATTAGGCCAAGACTATGAAGTGGTTTATTTCACTTCTGTTCAGGTAAATGCCACTCCCGATACAGACCAATATGTGGGTTACTTTGAAAAAACAAGCGGTGCCTTAGAATGGATGGAGTTTACTTACCGCGAACTGTTTAGTTTTTATAAAGGTGTGATCAAATTCGGATACTATGAACCTTGGAACGACAAACAATACCCCAGAAGGATTAGTATTTTAGATCAGTTTGAAGATGCTGATTTTGTTCATGAAATCCGAATCGAAAAAATGGAAATTCCCAAACAACCTATGGAAGAAGAAGATAAAGTCTTGGAGTTAACAGAATAGCGAAAGGGATCGTAGCGGAAATCCTGCTTGCAGATTGCAGCGGAGAGCCAGGTCCACCACCATTTGGTGGTGGATTCGCCCCAATGATATTTTTAATTTAAAGTAAATCGAATGGGAACAAGCACCTTCACTGTGATGGCTTTTCCCTCTAGGATCGATGGAGAAAATCTTTTTCTGCGGTAAACTTTGACGGCTTCTTCTTCAAGACCACCACCTAACTGTTTTCCTACGGAACGGACACGTAACACTTCGCCAGTATTTCCAATGATCACTTCCAAAGTCATAGTTCCTGTCACACCAAGAGCTTTTGCCTCAGATGTATATTCAGGACGAACGTTAGGTGATAAATCCACTGGGGAAGTAGCTCCCGAAACGATGGGATCAGAAGCACCGGCAATGCGTGGATCTTCTTTTTTTTCTTCTTTTTCTTTGTCAGTAAGATCAAAATCACCATCGGTTGGTTTGGAATCGGTAGATGGTTCTTGGATTTGGACATTGTCGATGAAAGCAACTTCTTCTACAAGGTCATCCAAACTATCGGTTTCCAAATGAGGAGTGAACCAAAAGAGAATGATGATGGCTTGTAAAAAGGCAGAAATGGCGAGACCAGTTTCGATTCTGTATCTATCAATGAACCTATGGATTCTTTCGCGTTTGGATCTTTTTTGTGTAACAACTGTTCCGTTCACGTTACTTTCCTTTTAACCCGCCACCTTGAGTGGTCTTGGTAACGAGAGAAACCTTTAAGGCTCCAATCTCTCGGAGAGTTTCGAATACATTGTCCAACTCTTCATAAGTCAAATCTTGATCTGCATGGATCAAAACTTTTAAGTCAGGTGTAGTGGAAATTTTAGCTCTGATTTCACTCATTGCTTCGTTAAGTTCCATCTTCACTGAATTGAAATAGACAGTTCTTTTTTCATCAGCAGTTAGATAAAGATTGGCTATCTTTTTGTTTAACTGTTCTCCACCAGGAACATCTGGTAAATTGATGGGAAGGTCTGGATCCGAATCTAGTACGGAGGTTACCATAAAGAACACGAGGAGTAAGAAGGCAATGTCTGCCATCGAACTTACGGGAACTGAAGGTGCGACTCTCTTTCTGCGTAACATATTATTTCTTCTTTCTCACTGAGATTTTTTCAAATCCACGAAGTTGAACTGCTGATAAAGCATCCAACATCTTTGCATATTTGGTATCACCGGTTGTAACAATGAGTGCTAGTTTGTTTTTAAGATCCGGGATTTCCATTTGGTTTAGGTCATCACGAAATTCTTTTAAACTAGAATATTCTTTGGTTCCGAATGCTGGGTTACGCATTTTGTATCTGTCTTGTGTTACCAAAATTTCAAATACATTCTTACGTAAAAAAGGCTGAGGTTCGGATTGTTTGCGAGGAAGAGAAATGTTAAGTCCTTCCTTTACAAAGAATACAGCAGTTACCATAAAAAATACCAAGAGTAAAAAGGCAATATCCGACATGGATGCTGCCGATATCTCCTCTAGTTCTTGTTTTTTCTTTAACTTAATCATGGTTAGTTAGTTTCCGTTACTTACGCTCTTTTACCGGCTTTCAGTTTTAAGTATTCTTTATAGATTTTGTTTGCAGCTTCTTCTACTTCGGAAGTAAAGAATGCAACTCGGCCTTGTAAGTATTGGTAGAATGTCATTGCAGGAATCGCAACGATTAGACCAGCCGCAGTTGTGATCAGCGCTTCTTTGATACCACCAGCAACCACTTTTGCGTTGACTTGGTCAGCGTTTGCAATTGCATCAAATGCGTTGATCATACCAGATACAGTTCCAAGAAATCCAACGAGTGGAGCAATGGTGGATACTGCAGAAAGAACTGTAAGACCTTTCTCGAGAAGAGTCATCACTTCACCAGCTTCTCTTTCGATACCAGATGCAAAAATCTCTGGATCGTTTTGAGAAACTTCCATACCATTTTTTAATACGTCAGTGATTTTTTGGCCTTCGTTTGCTTTTAAGAATTCATCAATTCCATTCATTCCAGAAGCATCAATGGCATCTTGTAAATCTTGGTTGTATCCTTTTCTGATTAGTTTTGCTGTGAAGAAAAAGTACATTCTTTCTAAGATCACACCAAATCCAACGATAGAAGAAAGGAGTAGTGGCCACATAGACCATCCACCAGTCACAAACAATTTAACGAGTCCGATTTCAGATTCTTGTTGTGGTGCTTCTGCAGGAGCTTCGGCTACGGGAGCTGGAGTTTCTGTTGGTGCTTCTGTGGTTTGTGTGGATTCAGTGGTTGGTGCCGCAGGTGTTGCCTGTGCTTCGATTTTTCCTGCAAGAGTAAAGATTGTGATAAGTAAGGTCACAAAAGACAAAGCGATTTTCTTCTTTGTCAGGTTACATGAAAAGTTCATGAATGTCTCCATATCTAATTGATATGTTTCAAATCTAGAATATCCTTGTTACATTTAGATTACAGGGCAATGACAAAGAAGGAAATTAGAGGGAGGAGAAGATCTCTTTCAGTTTGGGAATGCCTTCTAAAAACAAAGCAGGACCTGGTTGTAATATAATGCTTGGGTCTAGCTCAAAGATTTTATTGGATTTGATAAAGTTTGTGGATAACCATTCGGGTTTGTTCCGCACCCAGTCCCAGTCCATTGCCTTCCCACACCAAGAACCGATATAGACATCGGGATTGGCCTCTTTCACATCGTCTGCGGTAATGATTCGGTCTTTGGCTAGTTTTTTGTCTTTTAAGTGGGAAAAACAATCTTCGCCACCCGCCAGTGTGATGGCTTCGCTTACCCATTGGATTCCTGTAATGATAGGTTCATCCCATTCCTGGAAAAAAACTTTTGGTTTATTGGATTTGGATTCGTTTTCTTTTTTCCAAGAAACCATTGCGTTTTGCCATTCTAAGAGGAGTGAATTGGCTTTTTCGGTCTGACCCACAAGGTTTCCTAAGATTTGCATATTGGATAAGATTTCTGGGATAGACCTTTGGTTAAAGATAAGAACATTTAACCCTCGTTCAATGAGGTCTTTGGCAAGTTGGCTTTGGATGTCAGAAAATCCGATGACGAGGTCAGGTTCGAGAGCCGTGATCTTTTTTAAGTTCCCACTGATAAAGGCAGAGACTTTGGTTTTTTCTTCTTTGGCACGGGCCGGTCTTTCCGTATAAACAGAGATTCCAACAATTCGTTTTTCTTCTCCCAAAAGATACAACATCTCTGTGGGTTCTTCTGTAAGACAAATGATTCTTTCTGGACCCATACTTTATGTTTCCAAAAAACGAGCCAGGTCAGTTTGAGATCCAAACAGAACAATGATATCATCTTCTTTGAGGATGGTATTTCCATGTGGGATTCCTAAGATTTTTTCTGATTTAGAATCGGATGCTCGTTTGGTTTCTTTATTGATCGTAGGACGTTTGATGGTGATTACATTGATATTGTATTTATGACGTAAGTCTGCATCGGCGATGGTATGATTGATATAACGTTTGGGAACCGCGACTTCCACCACACTGTATTCTTCAGAGAGTAAAAAACTAGAACGCATTCCAGAAAAAGATAATGTTTCTGCCATACTCCTTGCGGCTTTTTCTTCAGGATTAAACAAATCTTTGATTCCCAGAAGTTCTAAAACTTTCATTTGCAGTTCCGTTTGGTAACGAGCGTAAATATTTTTAACACCACATTTTTTTAAACTATCCGCACAAATGATGGATGTTTCAAAATCATCGGCAAGGGCAATGACTGCATAATCTACATCGATAATTCCTTGAGAACGTAATGCGTGTTCGTCGGTTGCATCCAAGGTAACCGCAATCGTAACATAATCTTTTATAGAATCAATGACCATTGGATCTTTATCAATCGCAATGACTTCATGACCATCATCAAAAAGATATCGCACAAATAACTTTCCAAAACTTCCAATGCCGATGACAGCTATTTTTTTTCTTTGCATACCAAACTTTAACCTACAACCACATATTCTTTTGGATATTCATACGAGATACGATCTACTTTTTTAGAGACAGCCACAAGCAAAGTTAAAATTCCCACTCTACCTACAAACATAACCGTACAAATGATGATTTTACCGTAATCACTCAAATGGGGAGTTAGGCCACGAGTAAGACCTACCGTTCCAAAAGCTGAAACTACTTCATAACATAAATCGATAAAGTTAGCATTTTCAGTGAGTAATAAACAAAAAATGGCCACAAATATCACAAATAAGGAAAGTACAATGGTGGCGCTGGCTCTTGCAATAGAAGAGTTAGCAATCGTTCGGTGGTCTATTTCCATTCTATCTTTCCCACGAATTTCATTGGTTATGTTTAATAAGGAGATGGCAAAAGTTGTGGTTTTGATTCCACCTCCTGTAGATACAGGAGAGGCTCCCACCCACATCAAAAAAAATGAAATAAAAGTGATAGGAAATCCCATTTGGCCTAAATCTAAAGTATTAAATCCAGCGGTCCTTGTAGTGACTGAATAAAACAAAGAATGAAAGATCTGTTCGTAAGTAGTTAGGCCTTTTAAACTATTATTTTGTTCTAGAAAATAATATGACAGCCAACCGAATAACAGAAGACAGCCGGTCGTCCAAAATACTAATTTAGAGGTCACAGACCATCGAAACTTAAAATCAAAAGGATTGGAAAGTTTGGTTCGGATTTGAAACAAAACAGGAAATCCCAGACCTCCAAGAACTATCAGAAACATAATCACTGATAAAAAACCTTCGGATCTTTGGAAAGCTTCTGTCGTGAGTCCATTCGGTAACAAACTAAAACCTGCGTTACAAAAAGCAGAAATGGAATGAAAGATGGAATAATAAATTTTTTCGGAGAGAGCGATCGGAAAGTTCTCTGGGAAACTATAAAATAATAAGATCGCACCAATGGATTCAATGACAAGAGTTTGGAGCGTAATTTGTTTTAAAATTTCTTTGGCACGACCCATTGTTTCTTCAGAAAGGAGGTCTTTGATCATCATCGAATCACTGACAGAAACTTTTCCTGCAAGGAAGATCGAAAAAAAACTAGTTAAGGTCATAAGTCCCAGTCCACCTACTTGGATGAGCAGTAATACAATCAATTGACCTGTCAAAGTAAAACTCGAACTGATATCGACAGTGGAAAGTCCTGTCACACAGGTGGCGCTAATCGTTGTGAATACTAAATCAATGGAAGGAACAGTTCCATTGGTTGACTTTGGAAAATGTAAAAAACAAACTCCGAGTAAAATGATAAATGCAAAAGAAGATACAAATACGATGGAAGGATTTAATTTTCGGGATTCATGGTTTCTGGAAAGCCGATAGAAATGGGCTAAATTGGAAAACAAAAACAAAATTTGGTTGGCTGATAAAAAGATAAGTGTAGTATCATCCCCAGAAATATGATAGGACTTCAAAATCGAAACTATATTTTTTTCATATATAAATTCAAGTCCTAACATCAGTAAAATGATCAGTTCTATTTTGTGAATGGAAACATATTCTTTCCAACGTTTGTTTGTAAAAATTAAATGAACAGATTCATAGAAAATAAAAAAAGATACTAAAGTTCGAATCGATAGAGTCACATACTCTTTCCAACTTTCTGGATAATAAAATCCAAAATCAAAAATTAAAATGGTAACTGACAAAAATCCAAAAAGAATATAGAAAGTTCTTCCCATCCAACGGAAGTGTTCTATATAAAACTTTCGAATTTCGAATCTTTGGATTTGTAAATAAAGAAAAAATCGTGTTAGAAAAACGAAGTATCGTTTGAGTTTCAAGGGAAAACGTCAGCCACTTGTTTTTTCTTTTCTCGGTGTTCTTCCAATCTTTGTCTATCTGCATAAACATTGGCACTGGAAAGACCAGTTGATCCGCCAATCATGACGATACTTCCTGCAATTGTTTTTTCAATGGCAAAAGCAGAAGCAACAGCCGCAGAGGCACCTAAGGCAAACGGCAAAGTTAAAAAGAAAATAATATAGGCCCTTCGGAATTTTGTTTCTTCGTAGACTGCATCTTCATCAAACTCTTCTTTTTGTTTTTTCTTTAACTCTTGTTTAACTCTACTTTTTTGTAATTGGTTTTGTAATGCTTGTTCGTTGATTTCGCCTGTGAGTGGGTTGATCGGTAGACTTTGTGAACCTGTAAGGTTATACGGATTGGCAGAATTTTGGCTGGAGTTCGATGTAGTTCTTGAATTGAGAAGAGCTCCTGCTCCTGGAATCGAATCAATGCCAGTGTATTGGGTTCTTACATTTTTCGGAGTGGCGAGGGCAGGTGTTTCAAATTTGGGAGGGATGGTTACATCCGGTAAAATATTGGATTCGGGATCTGATTTTGGGAGATTTCTTAGATCGTAGTTATTTGTGTCATAAAATCCTTCTTTGGTTTGACCAAAAAGAGGTCCCATTGCCAAAGAAAAGACAATTATGGGCACAAAAACTTGGGAAAATATCCGCATACTTTCCAGTTTACCTAATCTCTGTCAGGGTCAATCCAATTCACGCCCGGAAAGTTTGGTGGATCTGTAAGAAAAAGACTTTTCCCGGATGGATTCCAATTCTTTTTCAGTGACCCCTGCCGTATGAGCATGACCATATTCCTCAGGCATTGTCGTTCCAAATAAACCTGGGTCATCCGAACCGATGGTGATTTTGACATCGTTTTGGAGAAATCTTGTGATAGGATGATCGATATGCGATTCTAACATTCCAATGTATAAATTAGAAGAGGGACAACATTCGATCACGGCCTCTGTTTGTGATATTTTTGACATAACAAAGTTTTGGAAAGTGTGAAGGTATTGGGACTGTGTTGCATCAAACGGAATTTCTAATAGTTCAGAATCTGGTTTGGTTTTTAATTCCTTTCGTTTGAGTTCGAGTTCTTCTTTGGAATAAAATGGACCAAAACTTGTAATCTCTTCATAAGATTCCAACTCACATTCAATTTGGTCTTTGGCTTCCGATACAAGTTCAGTCCTTTCCTCTCCTAAAAAATAATCGGAATCAACACCAAGTGCCAATGCATGTCCCAACCGATGGGCACCATTCAACGCAGATTCCAAAACCCAACGGGCAGCTGAGAAAGGAGTTTTATCTCTAAAACTTTCGCCCACATGGTAAAGGATCGATAAAGCAGTGTTAGGTTCTGCTTTGTTGTCTTTAATGACTGATTCAAAAAAAGATTTTTTATCTTTCGGGGGATGACCTTCTTCGATATGACAGAAATCGATTCCTACAAGTCCGTCTCGAATGACAGAATCTTTTTCCATCCAGTTTTTCATCCAATCATAATGTCTTTCAAAATTGGTATCTCTATGTAAAGACATTACAAGTTTTGATTGAATGGTTTTTCCTTCTTTTTTTGCAGAAGTTTCCCCTTTAGAGAGTCCTTCCAAACAAGCCATTAGTTTGCTATAAAAACTTTCTTTTGGTTCTTCTTTACCAAACATCAAACGATATTCGGCATAACTGATGTCTTCCAAACTATTTGATAAAACCACATCATGAGTCACTTCGGTAATTTCTCTTTCATCAAACTTTACAAGTGCGATGATGAGATTAAACTTTGATTGGAAATGTAAAAAGGGAGCTTTTTCGCGAAAGTGATAAAGTTTAGAAAAATCTTTTATGTCTGCATAATCTTCAAAAAAAGTAGAAGGTCGAATTTTTAATCCATATGCTTTTTCATAAGAATCTAAATAGAGATGCCATCTAGGCTCTGGGTTATTTTTACCAATTCGGTACAAAGTTTCAGGGGGTAAACATCCATAAAGGTGGTTGTGTAGATCGCAATACATATAAGAATGACAAAACTATGCTTCACAAAATTAGACGCATCTTGAAGCCAACTCGATTGAATCAGAAAATTCTTGGATTAGCAATCCCAGTTTTTTTTGGAATGATCAGTTATACAGCCATTATGGTGGCAGACACTGCTATGGTAGGGAAATTGGGAGAGATTCCTCTTGCTGCTGTGGGATTTGGGGGAATGGTTTATTTTTCCATATTCGCCTTTCTTATGGGTGGATCTATGGCTGTTCAAATCATCGTAGCACGCAGATTTGGCGAAAAAAATGAAAGAGGAGTCGGAATTACCTTAGTTAATTCTGTTTATTTGTCCTTAATTTTAGGATCTCTTTTATCCTATTTCGGATTTCTTTATGCCCCGCATTTTATGGGTTGGATTGGTGATGATCCGCAAGTGATCGAAGTGGCAGGCGTTTATCTTTCTTATCGATTTATTGGTACAGTTCTCTTTTTCGTTGGTTTCGCCTTACGCGGATTTTTTGATGGAATTGGAATTGTGCAAGTGGGTATGATTTCTTCCATTTTAGCGGCTGTCACAAATATCTTTTTTAATTGGTTACTCATTTTTGGAAACTGGGGTTTCCCAGCATGGGGAGTGAAGGGCGCGGCCATTGCCTCGAGTTTATCTTCCATTCCATCTCTACTAATTGTGGTGTTTTATTTTTTCCGTAAAGATGTAATCAAGTTCTTTCGGTATCAAATCTTTGCTCCTAGTTTTGAAATCATTAAAGAACTTTGTATGGTTGGATTTGCTCCCGCTGTGGAAGGAACACTCGTTAACTTTGCCTTTTCTGGATTTTATAAAATTGCAGGCATGATTAGCACAACCACTCTTGCCTCGGCTAGCGTTGTATTAACATGCCTTAGTTTGTCTTTTATGCCTGGTTTCTCTTTTGGCATTGCGGCCACTACCATTCTCGGTCAATCAATGGGACAAGGAAAACTGCGATTGGCTTATGAAGGAACCATGCGTTCGGCAACTTTCTCAGCGATTGTGATGGGAAGTATGGGACTCTTTTTTATCATCGGAGGACCTTGGCTCATTGGACTTTTTACAGATGTTCCTGCAGTTGCCAAGGTTGCTTATCCTGCTCTTTGTATCGTGGCACTCATCCAAGTAGGAGATGCCTATCATATGGTAATTGGTTCTGCACTTCGAAGTGCAGGGATGATGTACTATGTGATGTTTGTTTACCTCATTGTATCTTTCATCATCATGTTGCCATTGGCTTATTTATTCGGGATAGTCCTAGCGTGGGGCAATTACGGAATCTGGACTGCGTTTTTTATTTGGATTTTACTCATGGCAGTGATTTTTGTCAGAAAATTTCGTAAGAAGGAGTGGGTGAACATACGAATTTAATAGAACGAGGGGAAAATGAAAAGAACAGAGATTGAACGACAGGCAATACAAAGTTTCTTAAAGTCTGTGGATTTGTTCAAAAAACTTCCCCCCGCTGTTCTATTAAGACTGGCAAACAATGTCCAAGAAAAATTAATCCGAAGCCATGAAGCTCTCTATTATAAAGGAGAGTCTTCGGAATCGATTTACATTGTCAGATACGGTGAAATCCTTCTCGAAAATGTTGCGGGTCAAAGCCATGTTTATGTGGGTTCCGGCCAAGTGTTGGCAGAGAACTCACTCATCTCTAGTTCCAACCACTCCACTTCTGCCATCGCTGTTATTGATTCCCTTGTTTATGTATTGAATGGTAAATTGTTTTTACAATTGGCGTCTCAAGAAAAGGTTTTTGCACAAAACATAATTCAAATGATGGGCTCGCGGATGCGAGAAAATTTAGATCGTTCTAGCCATAAAGATACATTTCCCGGCTTACGAAGATTATGTGTTCATCTTCCTTTAGAGCCCGAATATCATTTTGGTGAAAAAGTAAAATCCTTTTTAGACGAATATGGTGAGGTTACCAAAAAGTTATCTTCTGCCATTCCCATTTCCACTTTTAAGGGAATGGATCCCACAAAAATTTCAGAGTATTTAACCAATCTTAGAAGTAAAACTCCCTTACTTCATATTTATTTTGATGAATCCACTTCCAGAATGGATTTACATTATCTTGTCGTGCAATCTGACTTCATAGTTTTTTGGGAAGAAGAACCTGAAAAGTTTTACAAAGAAAAAGAGGAAATCATAGGTTTTTGGAAAACACGTATCAGAAACTTTGAAGGCCGTGCCATTCGTATGATGGAAAACGGTGTTCGTAAAAGTTATCTACCGCAAGACCAATCACTCAAAACCTTTTATCAAAAAGATACATTAGCAAGATATCTCGTCGCAAAAACAAGAGGTTTGGCGTTAGGTGGTGGCGGTGCCAGAGCCCTCGCACATGTCGGGTTGTTAAAAGTTTTGCATAGAGAAGGAATTCATTTTGATTTTGTATCTGGTGCTTCGATGGGAGCCGTGATTGCAGCCTTATATGCTAGAAAAAATTCTCCCGAAGAAATTGAAGAGATGATTAAAAATTTCTTCGGTGGATTAGAAAGTGCCTTTGATCCCACGATCCCAGTTGTTGCCTTTTTTAAGGGAAAACGAATGAAACGTATGTTAAAGAAAGGTTTTGGTGACCAACGTATTGAAGAATTGCCACTCCCTTTTGCTACTTCCGCTGTGGATTTACAAACAGGCAAAGAACATATCTTTGACCAAGGTCCTATTACAGAAGCTCTCACCAGTGCGATGAGTTTGCCTGGTGCCTTTCCTCCTTACCGACTCGGTGAAAAACTTTTAGTGGATGGAGGAATGATCAATAACGTTCCCGAAAATCTCATTCGTTCTAAAGGCGCAGATGTAGTGATGGGAATCAACGTTTCTCCTTTGCAAGAAATTGTTCCTGTCAAACTTTTCGAAGACAGAAACACAACAGAAAAAGGATTCTTTCGTTATATTTGGGATACTTTAAAATACCCACCCATCTTACAGATTATGACAAGAACCATTACTTTGGAAGGAAGAGAGATCACTCGTCTCAAACGACCTAAAATGGATCTTTTTGTACATTTTCATTTGGAAGAATTCCAGTTATTTGATTTTGCTCGTTACCAAGAAATCATTGATAAGGGCCAAGCAGAAGCGGAAGCAAACTTGGCTGAGATCAAACAATTGTTTTCTTAAGCATCGAAATTTGGGAATTATAGAATTGAGTTTAGTAATTTTGCATTCGTTTTATTGAATGGATTTATGATTTTTAATTTGTTGATTTTTGCGCCATCATTAAAGTCTTCGGACAATAAATAATCGCAACCAAGTTCTACAGCGGCCAAAACAATAAAAGAATCATAATAAGATAATTTATTCTTCTCTCTTAATTTCAGAGCATTTTTGTAAAATTCAGTTGTTGGAAAAAAAGAACAAATTGGATCTAAGATTTTTTCTATGAAACTTGAAATATCCTGACCTTTCATTGGTGGTTGTCCTTTTGTAAGCATTACATTGCTAAATTCTTGGATGACTTGGTAACTGATACAAAATCTATCAGATTTAAAAGAAGCTTTTATGATATTGGAAGAGATCTCCTTTTTTTCAAAATCCTTTGGTGAAAAGAAGTAAATAAATACATTTGTATCGATGAAGATTTTACCTTTCATTTGCTTCTTCACGGGTTATTTTTCGGTTTATCTTCACATATTCAAATTTTTTCAAATATGCATCTAAATCAAAATCTTTTGGCTCAGATTCAGAATAAGCGCGGAGCCATTCATTAAAAATGTCATTGAGTGACCTTTTTTGTTTACTTGCTTTTAAACGAGCTTTTTCAATCGCCCTTTCGTCAGCTCTAAAAGTAATACTTTTCATGTTTATTATTTTACACGAGTTTCGTGCAAATTGTCAAATTGAAAATTGGTCTTTTTATTATAGTAATCCAATTTCTGATAAATATTCTCATTTTCTATTTATGTTGTTCCAATCTCCACCTAATGAAAGTTAGAAACTTCCTCAAGATGGAGTTTTTTTTGTTTGCGAATGTTTGGTATAGGAGATTCGAATTACAAAGAAGAAAGGATTTCCTTTTTTTTGGCTTCAAACTCTTCTGCGTTGATGAGGCCCTGGTCGAGTAATCCTTTGAGTTTGGCAATCCGGGCGGCTGGGTCATTGGCTGCTGGTGTCGCACCTTGTCCTCCACCTTGGTTCATCATATTGCCCATCATTTGGCCCATATTCATCCCCATTCCCATGCCCATCCCGGTACCCATTGCACCACCACCTTGTCCTTCGTTTTCTGCGGCAGCTTGTCCAATATCGAACATTTTCTTTTGTTGGTATTTATCTCCAAGCATATCGATTTCAAATTTATCGGTAATGATTTTTTGGATTCTTTGGTAGTTAGGATCGTTTTGGTCAAAGTTCACCGAAGATACGTTAAACTCTGTTAAGTCGATTCCATATTTTTCAAATTCAGGCGCCAGTTTGACTCTACCTGCCGTGGAACTTTCATCTCTATATTTGTTAATCTCTACAACTGATGTGTTGTTGTTTAAAATGACTTCTGAAATAAAATCACCAATGCCTCGGACAATATTTGGTTTTAAAAATTCATCAATGGATTCGTTGGTAGTTCGATTTCCGCCTTTCACTACATTCAGTAAAAAGGATCTTGCATCTTTGATTCTAAATTTATAATCACCAAAGGCACGAATGTTTAAAACAATTTTGTATTTCGGATCTTCCAAAGGAATGGGAGTATTGGTTCCCCATTTCATCGCAAAGATAGCTTTGTTTACATAATAAACTTCCGCTGTAAAAGGAGTTTTTCCACCAAACGGAAGATTGATGAGTGCTTCTAAAATAGGAATGTTTCCTGTTTTTAAAGTATGAGTTCCTGGACCAAAAGTATCCAATGCCTTTCCTTCTTTAAAAAAGATGGCTTCTTGGTTTTCATCCACCACAAGTTGTCCTGCAGTGCTGATTTCATCAGATGGATACTTCCAAACGATTTCGTTGGGACTGCCTTCAAATTTAATTCTATCGATTAGTGCCATGGTTTATTTCCTTATTTTATTATTTTAAAAAGATTGAGTTTCTTGATTCAAATTGTGTTTCAAAATCTAACAGTAATTTGTTGATAGATTCAATGGCCGCTTCTGGATTAGAAACAAAAGCAGCGGGAAGGGTATCTAAAATTTCTTTTTGTATGGTCCCCACTTTTTCCAACATTGAAAAGTCATGGTTGAGTAGTTTTTCCATTTCTTCCGCAGTGGCTTTCACTCCAGTGCCGAGTCCATTCAGTCCATACCCAGCAGAACCGACTTTCATTATGATACGATCGAGAAGTGTAGTTGCCGGATTTGTTTTTCCGATGTTTTGGATTTGTGCTTTTGCCACAAAACCTTCTTCTAGTTTACGAAAACTTTCTTTAAAAGAGGTAAGAATTCCTCCGAGTTCTTTTCGAATGAGAAGATCGGTTTTTTCATACTCTTGGTTGGCAAGTGCTTCTTCAAAAAGTTTAGTTTCTTTTAAAAACTTCCGAATGGGATCTTGTTCGTTCTTAAAACGTTCTAATGTTGTTTTTAACCAAGTTTGGTCCATTTTATTCCTCTGTTACGTTTTCTTCTAACGTTTGTATGGTGTCGCAAGTGATGTAGTTAAAGATGACACTTTTTTCAGTTTGGTAGAGCCCTTTGGCGGGAAGAGATTTCCATTTTGCCAGATCAAATTCACAATCATGTTTTTCTCCTTTGGTTTTCCCGCTAGGCTCTGTGAAATGAACTATATATTTTTCTTCCTTGGGTCCTAATCTTTCACAACCAATACTTGTGCTCGCACATTCGCGAATTTGAGGAGTGGGCCAATAAGGTTCTTGTGTTGTTCCAAATCCTTTGGCCACAGCATTTCTATCGAAGGCCCATTTATCGATGCGGTAACTGCAATGGTCATCGTAAACAGGTTCTTGTCTGTATTTGGTGGAACAACTTTCACTTTCGGAAAACGTTCCATCCCCACGATCCGAACGGACTGTATGGCAATCTTCTCCATCCGGAATGCTGTTATAACTTCTGATTTGGCGACTCCTGGACACACTGTACGCACCCATAGGCATAGAGTCACACCATTCGGATTCGGAAACTGGTTTGAACTGATCGATGGCGATTGTGCGAGACCATTCATGGTGAGTGATTTGTAATTCTACTTTTTCCGTCCATAACACACCGAGGCAAACAAATCCAATCCCACCAATTACAATGGTTCCGAGTAACCACAAAACCCATTTGGGAGTTTTGGGATGGGGTTTGATATATTCAGAATTGGGAAAGGCTAAATCTTCTTTGGCTTTTTGGACAGAGTCTTCTGTGGTTCCATCATGATCAGACCTAAGTTTGACAGTTTGTGCACCATCTAAGGAACCACCGCAGTTTCCACAAAACGTGGCTTTGGCTCCATTCGGAGTTTGGCAGAAAGGACAAACCTTATCGGCTCCGTAATAGATATGGTCTTGGACGGCAACTTTGTCTGCATCGTTCGGAAAGTACCGACGACTTGGATCTTGTGTGGCACCACAATTGGGACAATGCCTATGTGTTTTACCGAGTAATTTTTTAGATCCGCAAAATTCGCAGTCCCAAAGCATTTCATAGATTCTTTCTTCTGCCATCGCAACCAAGGTTTATCCGCAAAAAATTGACTTTTGCAAGAAAAATATTTTCAATTCGTAAAATCCCACTTAGAATCTTAGCAACATGAGATTGGTACTAAATCTAATTTTAAATTTTCGCTATTTCCTTCTCTCTTTTGTAGTTCTGATTTTCTCTCTTGGTTACCTTCATTCTCGATCAAAACAGAATGCAGTTCATCCACTAGATAGTTTGTATTTGAAATTATCACCTAACGTAGTTAATGCGGATAGGAAAATCAACTTCCGAAGACTATCTCTTCATTTGCGAGGAGTGATTCCTAGTGTCGCCGAATGGAAGGAACTCGAAGCTCTGCCTGCCGACCAAAGTTTAGAATCATTCGCAGTTAATTTTTTAAAACAACCTGAGTTTGCCGAATACTGGGGAACCAAGTTTACTTCTATGTTGCGAGACAAATCCAAAGGTCGAAAAATTCCTACAGGGAAATTCTTTGAATACGTTGCGAATTCTCTTCATAAAAACAAACCCTATGACCAATTAGTACAAGAGATGTTAACCTCAACTGGAAATGTAAAAGAATCACCGGCTACCATGTTTTACATTCGGGATGGAGCCGATCCATTACAAACAGCTGAGTATGTTGGAAGGTTATTTTATGCAAAACGAGTGGCTTGTGCTAGGTGCCATGACCATCCTTATATTTCGGATTTTACTAGAAGAGATTATTATGCACTTGCAGCTTTTTTTAGCCAACAGTTCTTTCGGGATGGATCTTGGGAAGCAGATCGTTATGGAAAAACTTTCAGTTATGTTCCGAGAGAATTAGAAGTCCATCTTCCTATGGAAGACCAAAAAAATCTCCAAGACAAAAACAATGAATGGAATCGAGACAATTGGAACAAATGGACCGACGAACAACGAAAAGACTACCAAAAGAAACATGAAGTAGAATATGCCACACTCTATTACCAACCCAAACTGGGACTTCGTTTTCCTCATACAGATGATGCCCCTGGTGGTGATTTGGTACGGCCCAAATATTTGGATGGAAAGGAAGCCAAACTAAAACCTGGGGAAGATCGTAGAAAGGCCTTTGCTGATTGGTTAACCAGCAAATCCAATGACAGGTTTCGCAAAGTTTTGATCAACCGGGTTTGGACAGAACTTATGGGATGGAGTTTTTTCACACCACTTGATGATTGGAATGAAGACACTGTGGTGACAGGAGAAGAGATCCTAAACCATCTCGATTCTTATTTTTTGACAAACAACTTAAAACTAAAAGAACTCATTTTATATATTGTCACTTCGAATGCTTATAATCGTTCGCTGACAAAAAGTTCAAATGACCAAGATCCTATACGTTATTTTTCACCGACAAGATTGGACAGTGACCAACTCCTGAACTCTCTCATTCGAGTTTCCGATTCCCAAAAGATCAGTAATATTCGCGAAAGGAATTTATCTTGGATTTCTGGCCTTATGGATAAAAAACCATATGATTTGACAGGTACTGGTTCTGTTCGATTTCCCCAAGACAACTTAAAAGAATTCACAAACGCAGTGGAAGTGGAGCGACCTGCACCTTACCATACGATGTTATCAGTATTTGGGTCTGGACCTCGTGTGGATATTTCTGATGATATCACGGAGCTTACCATCGAACAAATGTTAACACTAATGAACGGACGTGTGGTAGGAAAGCTGGTTTGGGATTTTGGGAACAAAGAGTCTTTAGTGAAACAAGAATTTGACCAAGTAAAATCAATGAATTTGGTTATTTCCAATCTTTACTTTCGACTTTTAGGCCGAGAGCCAAGTCCTTTAGAAAAAGAAAAAATAAAAACACTAATGTTAAAACCAGATTCTGTTTTTGACAAAGACTTACTCCAAGACATTCTCTGGGCTCTGATCAATAGCCAAGAGTTCCAACATATCAATTAAGGAATTTTCATGGATCGCAAAGAATTTTTAAAAAAATCAATCCTCAGTTTGGGACTCAGTCCCTTTTTGTTTTCTACAAATCCCTTGGGAAGTTTACATGCGGAAGAAGAAGAAGAATCGATAGCCCTTCCTTCCAAAGTGAAGTCAGTCATCTTTATTGAAATGATGGGAGGGATGAGCCATGTGGATACATTAGATCCCAAACCAAACAGTGCTTTTGGAAAAGTAAACTCCAGTATATCTGGACTTTCTGTATTGGAACCATTTTCCCTTACCGCCAAACAATTACACTCGATTGGAACCGTTAGGTCTACTTGGAGTGAAGAAGGAGATCATGGTTTTGCACAAATGTTACTAAGTACAGGATACCGAATGACAGAGGCTATGGGTTTTCCGGACATTCCTCATTTTGGTGCCGTGATTGCTTATGCTAAAAAAGCAAAAGTCAAATCTTCATATTTTCCAAGTTATGTGTCGATTGGTGGTCGTGGTGGGAAAAATGGAAACTCTGGGTTCCTCGGAATCGATTATTCTGGTTACCACGTTGGAAATGTGGATGAACCCATTCAACACCTAAACCCATCTTATGGAAAATTTTCCGATGATCGGATTCTTCGAAGAAAAGATTTGGTTTCTTTTATGAATGAAGAGTTTTCTAAAACCTATCCGACAAAAGAATCCAAACATTGGAAAAATATGCTCGTAGCAGCGGAAGAGTTTCGCAATTCCAAAAACATCGATAGTTTTCGCATCAGTTTGGAAGAGGAAAAAACACGAGCGCGTTACGGAACTACTTGGCAAGGCAAAGCGATGTTACTTGCCAAACGTCTTGCGGCACAGGAAGTACCTTTCATCCATATCTCCATTGGAGGATTTGATACACATACGGGAAACAAAGCACAAATTACTAAAATTATGAAAGAAACCGACATGGGAATTGCAGCTTTGTTAGAAGATCTTAACAATACTGGTCTCATGAAACAAACGTTATTTGTTCTTACCAGTGAATTTGGAAGAACTCCTGATGTAGGATCAAGAGACGGTCGTGACCATCATCCAAAAGTTTGGTCCACTTTACTCGGTGGTGGCCCCTTTGCCAAAGGATTTGTGTTAGGTGAAACCGATGAAACAGGTTCCAAACCTTTAAATCCAAAGGAATCACTTCATGTAAGAGATTTGATTGCCACCATTTACCAAGCAGCAGGAGTCAACCCCGAAGGTGTACTCACGAATTCTTTTGGCCGTCCATTTCTATTGACTACGAAAAAAGCCAAAGTCTTTGAAAGTTTGTTTTAGTTCTTCTGCGCTTTATCGATGCAGAGATAACCATTTGTGAGAATGGTATCAAGCGAAGTGGATTTTTCTCCTGGATTCAAATAGGTTTCTGTAAATTGGGAACCTGTTCCGTATGATTGACAGTTGGCGATGGCAGCTTCCCGAGTATCATTGGGTTTCGCATATACCACCGTAGTGACTTTCGTTGTATCTCCGTTTGGTTGGTAACGACAAACTCCCACTAGGTTTTGGATAGAACATTTGGAGGAGGACTTAGTAAAACCCAGTGGACAAGAGATTTCTTCTTTCACCACTGCATACTGTTCTGTACAGGATGGTGAATCATTGGAAGTCGCAGAACAAGAACCTAAAAATTGGAAACTTCCACTAAAGCCAGGTTTTCCTGCATTCAAACTAGCCAAATACAAAGTTTGAAGGCATTTCGTCTGTGTTTCCTTAATTTTATCTTCCCGTTGTGCTTTACATTGTTCTAAGGATAAAGCTAACAAAAGTATAGTGATCAATGATTTCGTTAATGGGTTCATTTTAATAGAATACCTGAATTTGTGTTCGAACTACGTGGTCTCCTTCTGCGGCTGTGGGAGTTCCTGTGTAATAAAAATAGTCAGTTTGCCATTTTAAATTGTGTTCTGCAAAGTAATAGGAGAGTGCTCCTCCCACTTCACGAGAATATTTCAAATTGGGATCGGTTTCTCCCAAGGGACGAAATTCTCCAAATCGAAAACTAAGTTCATATTGATTCGTAAAAAGGTAACCCAACTGGACAAAATGCCCTTGTCCACTTCTAGAATATTCTCTAGAAAGTGCTGTGTTGACTGTTTTTTCCACATAAGCCGTGTTTGCTCTTCTCCACAACCATTCATATTGAAAGGAAAAACCCATCCATTTAAAATAAATATCTCCCGCAGCGTGGCTATAATTGAATTTTGCAAAACTATATTCAACACCATGAGTACTCAGTGACCTGTCAGAATTTTTATTGTAAGCACCAGAAACTCCTAGAGACAATTTTGGTTCTTTGTATCTGGCAAAATCACTTTCTGACAACCAATCATTATCAGAACCGGATTTTGACATTCCACCAAAAGGAGAAAAAATAAATCTGGCAACGGTCAATACACCGGGAGTTTGTCTTTCAACTCGGTTTCTCCCTTGTCCACCAAAAACACCTAAGTAGTAAGCAAACATTCGTTTGCTGCCAAATAGATCTTCTGAAAATAAATATGTTCCTACATCACGATCTAAATTAAATTCTGCGGTGACAGAAGACCTATCAACCGTTTGTAAGGCACTGGATGAATTCCAACGTTGTCTGCTGAATGGAACTTTCATCTGACCAAAAGCGATCTTAACATCCCGATACTGGTTGTAGACAATATTCGCATCTCTTAATGTATTCCGCCTTTGGCTTTCCATATCTCTTTCGGCAAAACCCATTTGTAAGTTCACAAGCCATGTATCATTGAATAATCCTGCTTTTAGTTGTAATCTGGTGCGACGAACAAGAAAGTTTGTAGTATCTTGAGAAGGATCCAATTGAAAACTTTGATTTCCTTGGACTTGTGATCGAAACCTTAATTGAATATTGTGTTTGCCATCGGTGGAAGTGGCACGAATTCCTTTTCCCAGTCCGGTTTCCCAATTGGATTTGTTTTCCGGTGCTGCTGACACTTGGGTCGTCACTGGTGGTGGAGGGGAATTCTCTGAACTTGTTTGTTGGGAACCTGTTTCCACTTTTGGTTCTGTTTTTTCTTCTGCCATAACGGAAAAAGGAAAGGAAAAGAAACTCAAAAAGAGAAATGCATATTGGATTGGAATTCGATTCTTATGTAACATAAACGTAAATTTTGTAATAAATGTCAAAGTGAACAGGATGGAGGAAATGGCAAAAGGAAATCGGTCTTAAATTTTCAGATTATTTACCTCTCCTGACCCATTTTTCCTTTTCTTACCGAAGAAACTTAAAATACTGATCCCTGATCTATGAAAAAAGCACTCATCACCGGAATCACAGGCCAAGACGGGTCCTATCTGGCAGAACTCCTCTTACAAAAAGGATATGAAGTCCACGGAATCGTTCGTAGAACGAGCCTTTTCAATCGCAATCGCATTGAACACCTGCATGGAAACCCGAATCTCCACTTACATTATGGAGACATGACAGATTCCTCGAACCTAAACCGAATCTTAGAAAAAATCCAACCTTCAGAAATTTATAACCTAGCAGCACAATCCCACGTTCAAGTTTCTTTCGAAGTCCCTGAATATACGGCAGAAGTGGACGCTGTGGGAACATTACGAATCTTAGATGCGATTAAACAAACAGGAATCAACTCCCGATTTTACCAAGCTTCTACTTCGGAACTTTACGGCCTTGTCCAAGAAGTGCCACAAACAGAAAAAACACCATTTTATCCACGTTCTCCTTATGCTGTAGCAAAACTTTATGCGTATTGGGCTGTTGTCAATTATCGTGAAGCGTACAAATTGCACGCATCCAATGGAATTTTATTTAACCACGAATCTCCAAGACGCGGAGAAACCTTTGTAACAAGAAAAATCACACTCGGTGTTGCTGCTGTGAAAGCAGGAAAACTTCCGCATATTACTATGGGAAACATTGATTCCAAACGCGATTGGGGATATGCACCTGATTACGTGGAAATGATGTGGATGATGTTACAAAAAGACACTCCTGATGATTATGTAGTGGCAACCAATGAAACACATACAGTTCGTGAGTTTATTGAAGAGGCTTATAAAATTGCTGGTTTTGAAGTAGTATGGGAAGGGAAAGACGATAAAGAAGTGGGTAAGGATAAAAAATCCGGCCAAGTTCTCGTAAAAATAGATCCAAAATACTACAGACCTACGGAAGTTGAACTTTTAATTGGAAATCCTGAAAAAGCAAAACGTCAGTTAGGTTGGGAACCAAAGGTAAAATTCAAAGAATTGGTTCAAATCATGATGAAAGCAGATCTAAGGGACCAAGGATTTTAATCTCACACCACAAAAACACAGACCTAAGATAGGCAATCATGTCTTAGGTTGTAATTCCAAGAGTTTTGTACCGGTTGACAAACTCTTGGTTTAAAATTTCGAATGTGTTGTTAGGTTTTATAGGAAAAGAATCTAAACTCGGTTTAAATGCCGAAAAACTGATCTAACATCAATTTTTTCAAAGTTTCTTTTAGTTTTTCTTGGATGTTGACAATTTTCACTGTCATCTTTTTTTCATCGGCTTTGTTTTTAAATGATAACAAACGAGAGATTCCAAGGGAACTCACGATCACTACCTTTTCCAAATCCAAAGAAATTTCCTGGACATTCTTTTCCAGAATCTCCGCTAATATTTCCCGTAACTCCGGTGCATTTCCGTCGAGAATTTGATCCATAAAACGAACGCGGATCGTATTACCCTTTTCTTCAACTAGTATCTTATCGCTCATATTTCCGTGGCCTCTAACATAAGTCAGGAGAAAAAAACTGGCAAGAAGTTATTTCAGCTTCTTTAGCTTATTCTCCATGTTAGCCTTTTTATGATAGAATTGGACGAGTTTTTCTAGCTCAGCCATGTCCGTACAAACAATTTTTCCCATATCCATACGAATAAATTTATTATTCTTCATGATATCGGCGATCAAAAGTTCATCTTTTGGATCCGTTAAACCCACCATTTTGAGAAGGTCTTTGGTCCCAATTTCAAAATTATAAGCTTGTTTAGGCGTTACTTTGATCCGATTTTTCTCAGCCAAAGTCATCAGTGTATCAACAATACGGCCTTGAGGATCTTTCAGGAGTAAGTTTGCTAATTGTTTGTAAGCAATCCAAATTCTTTCGGAAAGCAGAGTGATGAGCCTTGTAGCCAATTGTGGTTGGGCTTTTACCATACCTTCAAAGTTGGCTTTGTTGATAGCAAGAAGTTCTACGTCACCGGCCGCCACTGCTGAAGCAGAGCGTGGTTTGTTATCAAGGATAGCCATCTCTCCAAAAATATCTCCAGCTTGGAGAACAGCGAGCATCACTTCGTTTTGGTTTACAATTTTGGAAATTTTAACCTTTCCACTTTGTAAGATAAATAATTCCTTACCCGGCTCGTGTTCACAAAAGATCATCTCACTATCTTTATAGTTTCGATTGAATTTATTATAATCAATGGGAGGTGCTTGGAATGGTTGGTTGCTAGTTTGCAATCGTAGTTTTGCCTGTGGCACAAACTGACCATTCGGAAGGTGTTTTAAATAACTTTGGTAAGCAAACGTTGCATGTGATGTATTTTGCTGCTGGAAGTAATATTCACCAATTTTAAAAAGTTCGTTTGGATCTTCTTCGACTGCATTGCGAAAAGACAATCGAGTAATGGTGGTATCAAATTGTCGTAACTTCATCGAGAAGAAACGAATGATATTCATTGCCACCGCAGTGGACTTTTGGATTAGGGTTCCAAATTGGTCGTAACTAACAGAGATTAAAGATACATTAGTTAGGGAAGTAGCAGATTCGATTTGTGGGTGTTGGCTCATGGCCGCAACCACACCAAAGAAGTCACCAGGTCCTAAAACTTGGTTAGGATCTTCTCCGACAACTGCAGTCTCACGCGTGACACGTACCTTCCCCTCACGGATGATATAGAAATTATTCGCATCCTTTTTCCCCTCTACAATAATGTAGGAGTTCGCTGGGAAAGTAACCATTTGAAAAAACGACATTCTTAAATCTCTGAACCCTTTTTGCTCAACGTGCCTAGTTTATTATCGGAGATCCCTAGGGCAATATTTTCGTAAAAATTACTTATTTTTACTCTCTCCTAAAATTTCCATCTGAGTCAGTTCTAATTCCGCTTCTTGGGCAATTTTACTGGAATACGTATTTTTAATAATGTCCTGAAAAATCTGATAGGCTTTATCTTCCCGGCCCATTCGGACAAAGGCTTTTCCTGAAATCAGGTAGGATTCGAGGCCTTCTTCAGTATTAGGAAATTCTTTATAAGTTTTTAGTTCGTTTTCAGCAAGAGCTAAAATATCTCCCGTCATGCGGTAGTTGGAACTTAAAATCTTCCGGATATCTCTTGTTTTAGGATGGCCCGGATAAAGTAACAGAAAACTTTTGCAAGATTCTACGGATTGGTAATGGTATCGATCATCCAAAAACTCTTTTGCTTTTTGGTAAAGAAGTTCACCTTGTTTGGTGCGTTCATTGGCAAAAATTTGGTTGGTAGAACTTTCTGCGAAAAGGGGCAAAAATCCCAGTGAAATCAAGATTCCCAGTGCGGAAATGGCCTGTCGGAAAAGATACCAAACTGTAGAATTCTGTCTCATTACTATCAATTTCGGTCGAAACTAGGATTCTACTGAACGGGTTTTTCTTCAGAAAGGGCAAGAATTTTCGGAATTCCTGTCAAATCCCATAATTCTGCTGAGGCCCGCATCCGTTTTCCTGTGGGCAATCGAAAGATCCAATTTCCTTTTCCTTCTGGTCCCGATTTAAATTCAATTTGGTGTTTGGTGAGGTCACCCATCCTGCGCTCTCGCAGTGGAGGTACGGGAAAACTTCTAAGTTTTTCTTCTGTTGGATAAAGATATAACTGAACCATATAGGAAGTATTCGATGGTGCGTTGTATTCGTAATTTAGAATGTAACCGGATTCAGATCCGTCTTCATATGGTAGAATATTTAAAATTTTGATTTGGGAGTTTGCGGGTAGGTTTGTACTGGATTTCGTAGTTTCAGTGGCAAGAGCCTGTTCCCCTTCGGATTTAAAAAAGATCCGTTTGAAGGAAGAATCGTAATCTTCGGGACGTTTTAAAGAATAATAATTTCCATCACCAAGAATTGAAAGTCTTTTTAGATCTTCTTCTCCTTGCGGATCAATATCAATCCCTAACACTTGCAAACGAAATTTTTTTCCAGAATTTTTCAATTGGTAGAGTACTGCTTTGGGATCACCATCACAACTTTCCACACCATCAGAGATAAAAATAATTTCAGTTTCTTGTACATCATTCAAAAGAAACTCACCAACTACATTTAAGGTTTGAGCAATCGGCGTAGAACCTGCTGGAATGATTGAGGAAATCTTTTGACTGACAATGGATGCGGCCCCTCGTTGAATAGGGTGGTACAATCTGGCTGAGGAACAACCTGCAATTCGGTTTCCGTAGGCAACAAGACCCACACTCACGTCCTTTGGCAATCCACCAAGAACTTGTAAAAGTTTTTCTTTGGCAACCGCCATCCTGGTTTTCCCATCCCATTTTTCAGACATGGAGCCGCTGGCATCTAAAATGAAAACGTATCGTTTGTTAGGTTGTGATTGGGTCGAAACTGGGAAATCGAAAAGAAAAAACAAACAACAACATACGATGACAGAGATTTTGTTGAATCGCCGGTCTTTGTTTTGGTTTTGTTTCCGCACCTTTACAACATCGGCGAAAACGGAATTTGACCTTAGAGGGAATTGGGATCTAAAAAAGGAGGTTTCAACAGATTTGGTTTCACAAGAAGAGGTGTCCTGTCAAAGGAAGAATGGTCTCGTAGGAATCGTAAAATCATTTCGCAGGTGGCACCCCAAAGGAGACCATCACCTAAATCAAAATAATAAGCAAAATGTTCCCTGCCTGGGACTTGAATGGCATAAAACGGTTTTGTCCAAAGGTCGGAAAAGGGGAGGAGGATGACTCGTTCCACTTCTTCTGTATTGTGTGGGAAAGTAAAATCACCTTCATAAATGGCCAAAAACGGGGTGATATGAAAACCGGTCCTCGTATGGAGACCTTCCAGTTTTCCGAGGACGTTTAAGGTAGAACGTTGTACACCCATCTCTTCTTCCCATTCCCGAAGGGCAGTGACAAGGAGATTGGGATCCTCTTTTTCTTTAACTCCACCTGGAAATGAAATTTGGCCAGGGTGAGATTTTAGATGTTTGGAGCGCTCTGTAAGAATGATACCTTCTGCCGAATCTTTGGATCCAAACAAAGGAAAAATCACTCCCGACTTGATTTCTGATGTGTCAGGAATTTCTTCGAAGTCCCTTGAAAGTTTTTCTACAAAGGACTCGTAGGGTATCATCAACTCTCGTCTTTCGAGTTTTGGTTTTGTTTTTTCCTACGTTTGGCAACAAATGCTTCTTTGGAACGAATGGCCACTAAACGGTTGATCATCGAATCAAAAGGAAGTCCTTGGATAGCAGCAAGTAAACTTGGACCATAGTTTTGTACTTTCCAATCCGAAAACACATGGAGTGCTTTTAGTTCTTCTAAGTTTTTTGGTGCTGCTCGTAAAATAACGATGAGTTGTTTGTTGGAAGGTAGAAGAGAATGTTCCATTCGTCTAGCGCGCATAATACGAAGTCGCCATTTCTTAGCGTTTTCAAATTTATGATTTTCTTCTTCGTTTAGATCTTCCCCGTGACGTTTCGAAAGTTCTGAGGTATCAATGGGATCGCTATATTCTGCTATTAACAGTTTGTAGATTTCTGATCCATCCTTTTTACCAAACCATTCGATACATTTGTCTTCGTTAGGTTGTTCTTTGACAGCTTGAGATAGTTTGTCGTTATTAAAAACGCGGAAACTAGCTTTGTTGATTCGTTTTGCTTTTTCGTCGCGGTAACGAAGGAGTTCTAAAATCTTTCTTCTTTCGAGCGGAGTGAAATTAAGAATGTCAGGAAATTTTCCAAGGGAGAATCCTTCTCCTTCTTTGGCAACATACTCTTCAGAGGCAATAAATTCAAACTCAGATTTTGCTTCTTCATACAGAGTTCTACGTTTTAACTCTTCTTCCATTTTTAACCAAATGGATTCTAAATAAGCAGTATCAAGAGCTGCGTATTTTAGCTGTTGTTTTTGGAGGGGGCGAATTTCCCAATTAGACTTCTGTTCTACTTTGGAAAGTGTTACTTTATGATAATGTTCTACCACATGGGACAATGAACTTTGTTCTAGTGACAATAAACGAGAACTGATCATTGTATCTGCCGTGTTCACAAATTTGAACCCAAAGTCTCTTTTTAAGGCTTTGATATCGTCTTGTGCCGAATGGAAGATTTTGAGAATGTTCGGATCTTCAAACAAAGGACCCAAAGCTGACAAATTTGTGATTTTTAGAGGGTCAATCAGGTAATTTTTGCCATTAGAATTGATCTGAATGAGACAAACTTTGGGGTAGTACGTGTAATAACCGGAGGACTCGGTGTCGATGGACATGATTTTGGACTGTCTGAGATTAATCAGAGCTAAATCCAAAGCTTTTGCTGTATCAACGAGAATATAGTTGGAATTGATTTGCATCTAATTGGGATTTTGGAAATACTGCAATTGTCATTCTAACAATGATTCTCCAATCTGACAAACCAAAAGAAGAATGTGCCATATACGGCATCTACAATAGCAAGGAAGCTGCTAATTTTACCTACCTAGGTTTGTACTCGATGCAACACCGTGGCCAGGAGTCCAGTGGGATCGTCACAACAGATGGTTCCCACTTATACCGGTATGCCAATATGGGCCTTGTGGCAAATATCTTCACTCAACCGAAGATTAAAGAGCTCATAGGGGACTCGGCCATTGGTCACAACCGGTATTCCACAACGGGAGCGAGTTTTCTTAGAAATGCCCAGCCCATCCGCGTGGAATCCCACTTAGGACCTGTGGCTCTTGCTCACAATGGAAACCTAGTCAACTCTTGGGACATTCGCAATCGTTTGGAAAGAGACGGATCTATTTTCCAAACTACCATTGATTCTGAAGTGATAGTCCACCTTATGGCAAAAAGCCATAAAACAGATCTTCTGGAAGCACTTTGTGATTCACTGGCTCAGGTTCGTGGCGCTTATTCCTTATTAGTTTTAACTCCCAGATACTTAGTTGCCGTGCGAGATCCGAACGGATTTAGGCCCCTTGTTATGGGAAAACGTTCGGACGGAGCCATTGTATTTGCTTCTGAAACTTGCGCTTTCGATATTACTGATACCGAATACGTAAGAGATGTGGAACCAGGAGAAATGGTTGTCATCGATCATACAGGAATGAGGTCACTTTATCCATTCCCAAAAGCAAAACCAAGTCTTTGTATTTTTGAATATATCTACTTTGCAAGACCTGATTCTTATATTTTTGAAGAATCAGTTTACAAAGTAAGAAAATCTCTCGGCCGTCAGCTTGCACGTGTTATGCCTGTCGAAGCTGACGTGATCATTCCTGTCCCCGATTCTGCAAATATTGCGGCTCTGGGTTATAGTGAAGAGTCAGGGATTCCTTACCAAAGTGGACTCATTCGTTCACATTATATTGGTCGTACTTTCATTGAACCGGACCAAAAGATTCGGGACTTCGGTGCCAAAATCAAATACAATGTAGTGAAAGAAGTAGTGAATGGAAAACGAGTGGTTATCATTGACGACTCGGTGATGCGTGGAACCACAAGTCGTAAAATCATTAAAATGATTCGTAACGCTGGTGCCAAAGAAATCCATTTCCGTGTTTCCGCACCTCCGACAGTAGCACCATGTTATTATGGAATTGATATTCCCACCCACAAAGAACTCATTGCGTCGACTCACACTATTGAAGAAATTCAAAAATACCTTCGTGTGGACTCCCTAGCTTATTTGACATTAGATACAATGCACAAGGCCGTGGAAGGTCATAAAGGTGGGGGTTTTTGTGATGCATGTTTTACATCCAACTACCCGGTAGAATTCCAAGACCATGCGGGAAATCAAAAGTCCTTATTTACGGAATACGCGACGGAAGAGTGATGGAAGAGCTTGAACTTTCCAAAACCTTTGGTTTTGAAGCCGCACATTTTTTACCAAATGTTCCTGAAGGTCATAAGTGCAAAAGAATGCATGGCCACAGTTTTCGTTTTGCAGTGTATCTAAAGGGTGAAATCGATCCACATACAGGATGGATTATGGACTTTGGAGAACTAAAATCTATCGTAAAACCAATCTTAGACGAACATTTGGACCATTATGTTTTGAATGATGTCCCTGGCCTAGAAAATCCAACAAGTGAAAACATTGCAGTATGGCTCTGGAACCAGTTAAAACCTAAACTTCCACTCCTCGATAAAATTACATTGTACGAAACTTGTACTAGTTCCTGTGTGTATAGAGGTCCCAAAAAGTAAATGGTTTCCGCTAAGGATTCCTCTTCACATTCTAAATCTGAGAAAAAAGGAGCCGTTGTACTTCTGTCAGGTGGGCTGGATTCAACAACCTGCCTCTATTTTGCTGCCAAAGAATTTGGTTATCCCAAAAACAAAAAATTACCAATACTAGCACTCTCTTTTGATTATTCGCAAAAACATAAAATTGAACTCATCAAAAGTAAAAAAATAGCAAAACTTCTAGGAATCAAACATGTGATTCAAAAATTGGATCCGGGATTTTTTTTAGGAAGTTCGCTTACAGAGAAAAAAATCAAGGTTAGAAAAAACGCCAAATCACTGTTTAGCGGTATAGAAAAAGAAATTCCAAATACCTATGTGCCCGGACGTAATATTTTATTTTTATCCTTTGCTCTGTCACTGGCTGAAGGTCATGGATATGATTCGATATATATTGGAGTCAACGCCCTAGATTATTCTGGGTATCCCGATTGCCGTCCGGAGTTTATCGAATCCTTCCAAAATATGGCAAATCTCGGGACAAAAAAAGGTGTAAGTGGTGATGGTGATTCGATCCAAATTAAAACGCCTCTGCTTCATTTAAACAAAAAAGAAATTATTGAACTCGGAATCGAAGTAGACGCACCACTCCACCTAACACATTCTTGTTACGATCCTATTAATGGAAAACCTTGCGGAAAATGTGATTCTTGCATTTTGAGGGCAAAGGGATTTTTGGAAGCTGGCATTTTAGATCCAACTTTTTGAATCTATCATTTTTGGAAGTGTTTTATGGAAATACGAAAACTTTTATTTATTATTTTGATTTTAATATGTTTGGATTGTAAACTAACAGATCTCAATAATCCATCTGACACAAAAACCAAAGCATACCTGGAAACAGCCTTGTGGAATTGTGTATTCAGACTAGTTCCATGTTATGAAATTACACAACAAAACAATGGTATTAAACAATGGACAAGGTTGTTAGGTGGCTCATCCTCTGTCTCAACAAATTCTTTTACCTCTGCAACTGATTTTGATGGTAATAACTATATTGCTGGAAAAGTAGATGGAGCACTTCCTGGACAATCGAAAGTTTCTCCAAGTTTTTATACGGACTTATTTCTTGCAAAATATAACACCGTAGGAGATCTCCTGTGGGTTCGACAATTAGGCTCTTCTGGTAATTATACTTCTGATGCGCAGTCGATTCATGTAGATTCTTTTGGTGATATTATTGTGACAGGGCTAACCCAAGGTTCTTTTGGCGAATATACTTCAACAGAATATGGTTTAGTTTTAGTAAAATATTCTCAATCGGGTGAAAAACTTTGGACTAAAGTATTTTATGGAAATTCGGGTTCCATAATTGCTGGAGCAGGAGTCACTTCTGATTTACAAGGGAATATTTATGTTACTGGGTACACTCAGCTAACAAATATTAACGGAGAGATTGCTTCTGGAATTTATAATTTGATTTTATTTAAGTATGATCGTACCGGTAATTTACTATGGACTCGGGTTCTAGCAGAGACTCCAGGTAGTTTAATTTACGGATTCAATATTACATACGATCGTTACTCTAACCAAATTTTTGTTTGTGGTCATGCCACAGGCCCTGGAACATTTTTAGGCCAAACCATTGGAAATACTCAGGAAAGTTTTATCGCTGCTTTTCGCGAGGATGGAGTCAATACTTGGGCAAAAAAAGTGGGCCAAGCGCTGACTACTGTTTATGCGCGTGGAGTTTCTTCGGATCATCGTGGTAACGTTTATTTAACAGGTGAGTTGACTGGTTTACCGATTGATGGCCAAACGTTTTCTGGTACAACAGCTGAAGTACTTATAAAATACAATGTGAGCGGAAACAGGGAATGGACGAAGTTACGAGGTGCCGGATCGGGAAAAACTACTATCTCTCGTGGCGTTTATGCTGATAACGCTGGGAACGTTTACACAACAGGTTGGACTAATGGGAATCTTTCCAATGTAAGTTTGAATGGAACTCAAGATGTTTATTTTTCTAAATACCATTTTAATGGAAACTTAGAATGGACAAGATTGTCAGGTAGCGCCTCAGTAACGTTAGATGGAATGGGTTTGTCTTCAGATCGTTATGGAACCATCTTCCTGACAGGTGGCACAACTGGAAACTTTGATGGCAAAGTAAAAACAGGAACAAAAGATGCCTTTGTCATTAAATATAAATAATTTCTCAATTAAAAACTATATATGCGAATACGATTCTTATTACTGCTGATAATTTTTTGTATATGGCATTGTAAGGTTTTATCGTTTAACCATCCTTCGGATATTAACTCTAAATCATTTTTAAAAACACAGTTACTTCGTTGTTTCTTGTAAGATTGGGATTGCATTGTAGTTCCACAAGACAACCAAGGAATCAAACAATGGACAAAATTTTTCCCAACGGCAAGTGAAACATTAGGATCTGGAGGCACTACAGATTCTGATGGAAATGTATATATCACGGGAAACACCGAAGAACAAATCATAAATGGCGAAACGGCACTCGGCGGAAGAAATACTTTTATCTTTAAGTACAACCGTAACGGGGATTATAATTGGACAAGACTCATTGACAATGGTGGTGTCAGTTCGTATGGACAACAGATTCAATATGATCCTCATTCAAAAAATATTATAATGACTGGGCAAGTCGGTGGTTCTGGAACCTTTATGGGAAATCCATTACCAGGTGGAAGTATGGATTCCTATCTAATTTCTTTAAACACTAATGGTAACATTCAATGGGTTCGACTTCTTGGAATATCTGGCGGGACGACCAGTAAAAGAGCTATGTCTGTTGATAAAAAGGGATCTGTTTATATTACAGGGGATGCTAATTTAGGTATTGATGGTCAAACAAAACTAGGTACTTCCGATGCATTTTTAATGAAGTACCGATAAGAACTAATACAAATACATTGTGTAACATAGAAGTCTTAGGTTTTACACAATGTATTTTATGTTGATTCTAATCAATAACCGACTGTAAATCTTTGTTTTACATATTTTCTTTCTTCGAGTTCATCTACAAAAGCTTTTACTAAGTCTGCCAGTGAGATATGGCTATGTCCATTGGTATCAACTAGAAGGGATTCTTTTGAAAAACGATATTTACCTGTTTTTGGTCCTTCAGGTTCGATAACAGCAGAAGGAGAAAGGAAAGTCCATTCCAAATCATTTTCTGAACGTAAGTGGTTTAGAATTTGTCTGGCACCATCTGCTCCGCCAAAATATTCTTTAGGAAATTCCGGTGTGTCAATGAGCTGCACTCCTGGTTGCACTTCTAATGATCCTGCTCCGCCCATAACAATGATCCGTTTGACTCCCGCTTTTTTTGTAGCACCGAGAATCGATAAAGATCCATTGATCATGTTTTCACGAATATTAAGATCTGTCCATCCTGGGTTATAAGAATCTAAAACTGCATCAGAACCAGAAATGATTTTTGACAATCCATCAGTATCAAAAATATCTCCTTTGACCTTTGTTAAATTCTTGTGTTCTGTTTTTAGTTTAGAAGGATCACGCAAAACAGTTGTCACTTGGTATCCTCTATTCAATGTTTCTTCCAGAGTTTTGTTTCCTATAAACCCTGTTGCTCCAATTAATGTAATTTTCATTTTTTAATCTCCTTTATTGTTATGGTGTAATTTACATTATTACAACTTTAGTTAAAAAAATTTTACTCTTTAAGCTTGTTTTTTATAAAATACCTTTTTTTTCGATTCTGTCTTTTGACGAATCTCCGAACTTACATCGGATAAACTATATTCTGAAAGTTTATCTTCCATTGCTTTTTGCGCTTCATCTAAAATACCCGTTAGAGTGAATTGGATATTTTTTCCAATGGGACAATTCGGATTTGGATGTTCATGCAAAAGAAATAAAGTTTCTTCTTTTTCTGTTGCTTTGTAGATATCGAGCAAATTGATTTCTCTAGCAGGTTTGGACAATGTAGATCCTTTGACACCCCTACGCGAACGAATGATACCTGCTTTTTTTAGTTTTCCAAGTAACAAACGTATGATGGCAGGGTTAGTACCGACTGAACCTGCGATTTCCTCAGAGGAAACTTCTCCATTCATTTCTAAAATCGTCAGAATATGGATGGCTACGGAATATCTACTTGGAATCGACATAAAAACTACTTGTAACCATAGAAGTTACACCTTTATTTTGTGGCAAGTTATTTTTATTTCCGCCATTTACCTGGATTAGAGAAGTTCTTAGTTCGGGCCGGTTTGATATGAAATTTTGAACTATTCATTTTTGGAGTATGGAAACGAGAATTATTGAATTGGAACCTACCAGGTTTGATATCTAATTTTGTTTTAGGAATATATGTTCTTTCTTTTAAGACTGATAGTAATCCACCTAAATCGATCGTTCCGGTAACACCTCCTACTCCTCCGCCACTACCAACTAATTCCTCCTCTTCCTCATCTTCTTCGCCATCATCGTCCACTTCGTCGGTATCTGACTTTTTATTTCCATCGTTCATTGCAATGTCTAAATCGAGAGGTTTGGGTTCAATGTATTTGGATTGGAAAGTAACCTGTGAATAGAAATCTAAAATATTTAATTCAGCTAACTTTTGTAAGGTATCTAAACTAGTGTCATTTGCTAAACTTCTGGATAATATATAAATCTGGCTTTGTGATTTAAAACAAGAAAAAACAAAATACTCTTTTTTAAACAGATCGTTCTCAGGTTCTGGTTTTGCAATTTCTAAAATAAAAGTGTATGTTCCATCCCTATATTCGGGTGTGTATATTTCATGTAGGATCGTTGACTTTGGATAATTTTTCTTAACCTTATCTAAAAGATTTGTTGTGATAAAAGTTTTTAATGTTTTTTCAAGTCCATTCGTTATGATATCTGAATTTATTTTTTCATTCACATTGACGGCTTGAATTTTGTAAAGACCGTGGATAGGGTCATAAAAGCTGACGTTTTTTTTACCATCACGGATGACTGCAAACCTTGTATCCACAGGGATTTGTGTTTTAAAAAGTTCGGAATCAGACAAATACATTCCTCCTGTAACATCGCCGTAAACAGGATTCAAATGTTTGATGGGTAAAGGTTGGCTATGTTTATTTTCTAAAGCTGATATAAATTGGTCTTTTGTATGATCGACAAAACGATAATCTTTATTATAGTTTTCTACTTCATTAAATAAATTAAACGTTGGTAAGAGTAACCAACTGATTAGCCTTCTATATCCAAACTTATAGGTAATGATGGCAGGTTTCAAATCATTTGCTTTTCTTTTATAAACTGTGAAATAATGATTTTCGTAGTTAGCCGTTGGAAGAATGCCCAGAGTAATTAAAAACAGAACGAGGTTGTAATTGTCCTTCTCCCTTTTTAAATAATGAAACTGATAATATGTATCACAAGATTCAAATTCTAAAAAGCTAAGTAAAATATCTTCATCTGTAAAAAAATATGTATCTAAATCCGCAAATTCAGCATACTTGGTTAACGTTTTTTTATATTGAGGTTCCATCGAAAGATTTTGAATTTGTTTAAAGCGATCAAAAGATTTATTTGTGCGAAATGATTTTAACTCATTCAGATAAGGCCAAAACTTTGGAACTCCATAAACATGTTTGATATGTTTTGTATTTTTGTTTTTAAGATTTAAATTGGTTCGAATGTTTTCTATAAATTGGGTATCGATAATAGGATTTAAATTTAATGTAGATTCTTTTGTAGCTCCAACTTCCTGAAACTTGATACTTGAAATAAAACAAGCAGTTCCAGAATCGCCGAATACACTTTCTGTGTTTGCAATTGGTATTTCAGCAGCTTCGTTTTTGGAGACTCGAGTATGATACCAACTCATCTGACAATTAAATAGGAAAAAAAGGATGATAAAAAGGGATTTCATCTGTGGAACTACTAAAAGGTTAGTTGTTCTTATTGAATTGTCAAAACAAAACATTTGTAAGTTCACAGAACAAACATAATACAAATTCTGTTGATGTCATTCTTACAGTAAGGCCGTTAGAATTAAATGAATGAGAATTTTAGCATTGGTTTGAATGGTTTTACTATCTGACAAATCCAAAAAAACCAAAAAGATAGTAGAGTCTGGCCTTCCGCCCACAAAAGAAACCATTTTTAGCGCTTAATTTTGTGAACAAATACCATTGAATCCTGTTTCTTTTATGAATTCAGAACCCTACATGGGTAAAATTCCTGAAAATTTTGTTTCCAAAATGGCCATTTTTTCCATAACTACTACTAGTTTATGGAAATATTTGTTACAGCCGTCACGATTTTCGTCCTAGCGATCTTCGTGGGATTTGAAATCATCACAAAAATCCCTCCCATCCTCCACACCCCTCTTATGTCGGGTTCCAACGCCATTTCCGGCATTACTTTGATTGGTGCGCTTTATGCTGCCGGGATCGAAGAGAGTAATATCACCAAAATTTTGGGCTTATTCTCTGTTATTTTTGCTACGATCAACGTAGTAGGTGGGTTTCTTGTGACTCATAGAATGCTCGGAATGTTTAAAAAGAAGGACGCACCTAAATAATGGAATTAATCAGCATCCTTAATCTTTCTTACCTTGTTGCTTCCATTCTTTTTATTGTTGGAATCAAACAATTGGCTCATCCCAAAACCGCAACCAGAGGAAATTTACTCGGTGCCTTGGGGATGCTCATCGCTGTTGTTGCGACACTCTTCGACAAAGCCATTTTAACTTATGATTGGATCCTTGTTGGTGTTCTGATTGGATCACTCATCGGAATTATTTTAGCAATCAAAATCCAAATGACTGCAATGCCACAACTTGTAGCCATACTCAACGGTTTTGGTGGAATTGCTTCGGTCTTTGTTGCCGGTGCAGCACTCCAACTTTCCATTCCTAAATATGCATTCGCAGTTAACTACCAAGAAATTGTATCCATTGTATTCTCTGCAATTGTTGGTGGAATTACTTTCTCTGGAAGTTTTATCGCCTTCGGTAAGTTACAAGGTTTTATTACAGAAAAAGCAGTTCGTTATCCCGGTGACCAACTTGTTAAAATCTTAGTTGGTCTTACCGCAGTGGGTCTTGGTGTGTATGGATGTTTAGTTCCCACCGATGAATCTATCTACTGGATTTTAAGTGGTGTGAGTTTACTTCTTGGGGTTTTCCTCGTGATTCCAATTGGTGGAGCAGACATGCCAGTGGTAATCTCTCTTCTTAACTCTTACTCAGGGATTGCAGCATCTGCAACAGGATTTGTTCTTAACAATAACGTTCTCATCATTGCTGGATCACTTGTTGGTGCTTCTGGAATTATTCTAACACAAATCATGTGTAAAGCGATGAATCGTAGTTTGACGAATGTACTTTTTGGTGGATTCGGGGCTGTCGCTACAGAAATGAAAGATGATGGCGATTTTTACTCAGGTAAAGTGAAGTCAACAAGTGCTGAAGAAGTCGCAATGTTGTTAGATGTCGCACGAAGTGTAGTGATTGTCCCTGGGTATGGTATGGCTGTAGCGCAAGCACAACATACTGTTCGAGATTTATATCAACTTTTAACTGCACGTGGTATCGATGTTACCTTTGCAATTCATCCAGTGGCAGGTCGTATGCCTGGTCATATGAACGTATTACTTGCAGAAGCAGATATTCCTTATGATCGATTGAAAGAGATGGACGAGATCAATAGTACTTTCGAAAATGTTGATGTTGTGATAGTCAATGGGGCGAATGACGTAACAAACCCTCTTGCAAAAACAGATCCAAAATCACCAATCGCTGGTATGCCGATTTTGGATGTTGGAAATGCAAAGACAGTAGTTGTCATTAAACGTTCCCTTAGTCCTGGATTTGCTGGAGTGCCTAACCCACTCTTCATTGCTGACAACTGTTTGATGTTGTTTGGTGATGGTAAAAAAGCAACTCAAGAGATGATCGCAGCTTTAAAAGAATCTTAGAGCCGGATAATATGAAGAAACAAGTCTATATCGTTGATGACCACCCTCTTGTAGTAGATGCACTACAAAACCTAATTGCTAAATCGGAAGATTTAGAGTGCATCGGGAGTGCGGATAACATTGAAAAATCATTTAATGATATAGAAAAACTGCAACCAAGTTTGGTGTTAATTGATATCCAACTCAAACAAAACCAAAATGGTTTGCAGTTACTCAAACGTCTTAGAACAACTTTTCCTAATATTGCCGTCATCATCATCAGTATGTTGACGGATGATACCTTTGTGGATCGTGCCTTTAAACTCGGCGCTATGGGTTATGTTTTCAAAGAAGACACTACCACACAAATCGTAGAAGCCATTCACACTGTGCTAAAGGGAGATTATTTTGTAAGTTCTTCCCAAGCCACTCGACTGCTTGGACATTTATACAGAGCTTCCCAAAAAGACGAAAAAGATCCCATCGACAGATTGTCCAACCGCGAATTGGAAGTGTTTCTCATGATTGGGGAAGGGATGCCAGTCAAAGAAATTGCGGCCAATATGGGCCTTGCTCCTTCTACCATAGAAACTTTGCGTTCCCGTATTAAATCCAAACTCAGCATTACAGAAAACGAAAAACTAATTCGTGTGGCTGTGGAGTGGAAATACACACAAGCCAAAACAGATATCGTAGTTTCTTAATTCTTTGAACTATAGAATATGAATACTAGAAGATAAATTCAAGTATTCATATATAGCATCCAATAACAGTTAATTAATACCTAAGTTTATAATAGTGATACAATAAATCTTTTCCCTCACGGGAAGAGAGTAACATTCTGTATGCTTCGGCAATTTTAGATTCGTTTTGTGATTGTTTTTGGATAAAATGAAAAAAGTCGTTTGCTCTTTCATCATATCCTAAATTCAAAAGTAAGTTTAAATAAAAACTTTGGTCATATTCATCAGCAAACGGTGAGTAAGCGATTGGGCGAAGTAGGTTTTCCGCATCTTTCCACTTACGAATTTCAAAGTAACACCGTGCGTATATTTTTTTCTCTCTCCAACCTAGGACTCTTTGGTTTTTTAAATAGGTGAGAGATTTTTTTGGATCTTTTTCAATCAAATAGACCACACGGCCCATTAAATGGGAGGCTTGGATATGTTTGGAATCTTGTTCCAAAATGGTGGAAAGTTCCACTTTGGCTTTTTCTGTTTCATTTAGTTCTAAATAAGTTTTTGCTAAAATGAGTTTTGCTTCATTGTAGTTAGCTTTGTATTCTAAAGATTTATTTAAGGATACAATCGCATTGTTATAGTCTTTCAGAATGAAGTAGGCAAGTCCTAAATTGTAATGATAAAAAGGATTGTATGGGGAAATTTGATTGGTTTCGATCCAAGTATCTTTTGCTTCAGCCCAACTATCTTCCTGAGCATAAATCATTCCTAGTAGGAAACTTGCAGCTTCATGGTTTGGTTCTTTTTTAAGAGCTTTGATTAAACTTTCTTTCGCCTCTTGCCATTCCATTCGGGAATACAACAAACTTCCATTTAAATAATCATATTCAGGATAAGTTTTATAAACATCAGATTGAATTTTTTTCCATTCTGTATCCGCTAAAAGGAATTTTCCATAACGTAGTGCATTGATGATATTTCGACTTACTTTTTCTAATTCAATCTTTGCATTGATTTCAATAGTTTCTTTATCATCTGTTTGTGAAAAAATAGGATTTGATAAGAATAACAAAATAAAACAGACGAATAGAATTTGTATTTTAGCTTTCATAAATAGATTCTAACCATTTCAAAATTTTTAAGTGAGCATCGCGAACTAATTTTATTTTTAAATGAGGAAAAACATTAGGAAATTGATTGTTTCCGTTTAATTCAGAAAAAGATCCTAAATAGGGAATTCCTAATTCTTTTTCAGCAAATTGACCCAAAGATTCATGGATAGGTGTGATCCCAATCAAACAAACTTTTTTACCATAACCAAGAGATTCCATCATCGTTTGGCCAAAGTAAGTAAGAACGAATTCAGAAGTTTGAATTTGTTTTAAAAATTCAATATAAGAAACTCGAGGGATATAATCTACTTCCGTATTGACGGAAGGTGTTCCTCCTATGCGGATCACCGAACTTATATTAGTTTTTCCAAGAGAACCATTCGAATTAAGATATTGTAATAGATTGGAATCAATTTGTTCTGATTGTTCTTTTCCTAAATTGCCTGCATACACAAGAATTTTCCCTGGGATGGTGGTTTGGTTCCAATCCAATTCAGAAAGTGGAGAACTAAAATAAGATAAAGGATCTCCCTGATTGATTGGTGCTACAGGATTTGGTAGAAAAAAACTAGAATTGAATTCGTTTGGCAAGTGATGGAGATTATCGATATAAAACAAATGGTTTAAGGGAAATTCAATTTCTCTCATATCCAGAATCTGCGGTATATTTGGAGATTGTAGATCTGGTTTGTCAGAAAGTATTGGATCATATCCATTCATTTCTAAAAATACGGATAATGATTTACATCGCTCCCAATGTCCACTTCCAAAAAGAGAAGGTTCACCATAAACTATTCGCACTTGTTTGGAATCTCGATTTGGTTTAGGTAAAGAAAAAGTAACTTGTTCCACAGAAGCGTTCACCAGAAAAACTTCTGGTTGGTCTTTTGCAAGTTGGATCACTTCTTTGGCACCAAAGTAAGGATCTTTCGTTCCTAACCTTTCCCACAAGGAACAAACCAGTTCATAATCTTTGGATTCATCAACAGTGATTCGAAGAGAACTTGGATTTACATCTGTGAACTGATGGAGATGAGCCGGAGACAAACGAAATTGTTTATGAATTTCAGGATGTTCTTTGATATGAAGAGAAACATGTTCCGTATGACGTTCGAGAGCTTTGCCTTCTAAATCAAACAATAGAGAATTTGCAGAAAAACATTCTACACCCATTCCCAAGGGCAAACCAATCATCGAAAGACTATAATAAGAATCAGAAATATAGGTAATCGCTTCGTACAAATAACGTATAGACTCTAAATCGATAAAGGGATTATCTCCTGTTAGGCGGAAAATATGTTTTGCTTGGAAATGAAGGCAAGCTTTTCGAAATCTATCTCGAACATCCGTTTCTGATCCAACGAAGTATTGGAAGTTTCTTTGTTGAAGAAATGCAATGAGTTCTGTATCCCCTTCAGGAACTAAAAAAACAATCTGCGCTTGGGGAAAAATTGAGGAAAGACGGTTATGAATATGACAAAGAACTGAAGTATTGGATCCTTCTGGGATGGATTTTAAAATCTTTTTTGGAAATCTTGTGGAACCTAGTCTTGCCTGAATAAAGGCAAAACAATCACGCGTTGAAAGTATACCACTCATCACAATTCAAACAAGGGGCAGGAATTTTATCGTGTTCACCATGAAAGCTATGTTTAAAAAAATCTAATCCTTTTTGCCAAATCTGATTCAGTGTTTCTTGGTACAAATTTCCGATGACTTCGTTTTGGTTTTGTTTACAAATAGAAACCTTTCCATCTACGGACAGAGATAAGTCTCGCACCAAATGCCAACAAAAATCTCTATGAATCGGAGTGAGATCACTAACACGACGTTCTGGTAGTTTGTTTGCAAATGTATTGTATTTTTGTAAGATAATATTAATTCCTTTTTTTTCAAAGAAGGTAAAATACGGATCAATCTCTTCTTCCACTTCTTTCATTTTGATCATTTGAACATGTAATGATTGATTAGGAAGTACTTGCGAAAGTAAATCAACCGTATCTAGTACTTTTTCCAATTCTGGTTTTCCATATAAGGATTTATAAACCTCTGGATTTAAACTGGTTACGTTGACGATGACACAAAGTTTTTCTTTATCTGAAGGACTTAAACCTTCTATAAGTGACAACAATGAGCTTGTATTTGTGTAGAGTGCTGTTTCAATGATGAGTTCATTCAGTAAATTTAGTTTTAGAATTTCCAAAACAACATTTTTAAAATCAGGATGGAGAAGGGGTTCTCCATTCCCAGAAAGGCTGATAGTAATCGGAGAAAAAAGTTCTGTATTCAGTTTTGTGATTGTTGATTTTACATCTTCTAAAGAAACAAAACTTCCATCATTGGTTATATCAGAAAACTCTCTTGGACAGAATGTACACTTAAGTTCACAACCTTTGTAAATTTCCCATTCCAAGTAAGAAGGTGCACTGCGAAAAAACTGAGGATTTTCTTTTAATTTGGTAAGGAGGTTGTCGTATGATAAACTTTCTCTCATTGGTAACAAACCTTGGATGAGAGTTAAAGAACGAATCGAAGCCAAACGAAAATCTAATCGAAGTTGGCGAAGGTCAGGTGCTTTATAAAAAATATCCACATCGTATTGGTTGATATTTTTTAGGAAAAACGAATGGATGTCGGTGGTCAGTGTATCGGGTAAGGACGTTAGGAATTCACGAGTTATGATTGTAGGTGTGAGCCCTGACGGTAAGTTTTCTGAATAGGAATATTGGCTAAAAAAGTTTTTATGACGGGTCCACGCTTTTTCGGTGAGGTCCGTATCCAAAAGCGGAGAAATCCCTGTGAAATAAAGAAAACAAACCTCGTCCCAATCGGGATCTTTAAACTTTGACTCTGGCAAAAGTTTTCCTAATTTGAGGAGAAATTCATATTCTTTAGAAACATCTTCGTGAACAATGATTCCTTTTTTTAGGGAAGTAGAATTTAATTTTTCAGAAAGTGAGGTATTGGAATTGATATGAACTGGAATTTCAGGAAAAACTTGAAAGAGACGATTTAAAAACTCTTCCCACAATTCTATTTTAAAATTCTGAACTAAAAATTGAATGGACTTAGGGTCTAAGTAAACAGCCGCAAAACTTGGGTTATATTCCTTTTTATTCATCATCAATCAGTATTGTATTTTTCTTCCGGATTATTGATGTTATGTTCTTTTATATAAATGGGATCAAAGATGGAGATAGAAGTATTTTTTCTTGTATTGGATACCCATTCTTCAAAGGAAGTTTGTTCTTTTTCTCTAAATAAAAATCCTTGAATACCTTTTCTCACAGCATCAAGCGGCGTAGGTCTCATTCCTTCAACAAAAACTAAACAGTATCTTTTGCGATCGTCTCGGAACACTTCAGATATTTTTCCCTGACCACCAACTTGTGCCAATACGGAAGCAGTAGTTGGTTGCGATTTATACAATTCAAAAGTGGGAACCCAATTGACAAGTCCCCCATTCAAACGATATCGAGATTCGTTTCTGGGACCAGAGGCTACTAACTTAAAAAAGGAAGGATCTTTTAAAGATTTATTTCGAATTTCTGTAAGTTCATTGAACACTCTTGATTCTTCATCGATGGATGAATTGGCTGGTGAAAAAACAATCTCTCGAAATTTGAATTCCGAACCTACCTTCGCCTTGTTTTTGTTATACCATGATTGAACTTCTTGTTCCGAAGGTAAGGGAGGACTAACTTTAATTTGTAATAGTTGTCCTTTTTTAATTTGGTAAGGTAAATCTTCTAACCAAACTTCATAAGGTAAGTTAAATTGGACTTGGACTGATTTTTTAAATTGTTCTAAGTCGGTGATTCCTTGTGCTTCCATTCTTTTTTGAATTTCAGCTTCGATACGTTTTTCGTTTACCTGAACGGATTCCTCATCTGCAACATTGTCTACTACAGCTCTATCAATAAGAAAATCGATGACTTGCGAATGTAGAGAACCTTTTTTGCGATAGTTGGGAAAAAAACGAGATAGGTTTTTATAACGTTCGACTCCTTCTTCATAATCCAAACTTGAAATGGACCTTGGTCCAACAATGGCTAAAACGGAATTTAGGGATTCGTAAGAACTTAAACTGATGAGAGGGGTAAAAAAAAGGCTAAAGATAAAAACCGATGCAAAAAATAAAACGAAAACTCGAGCCACTCGTGATCCTTTTTGCATACGGTCGTAAAATTATCCGATGAACGTAGTGTGTAAAGCCTTTACTGCGTCTTCTGCTTGGTTTTGTTTGATGACACAAGAAATTTTAATCTCTGAAGTAGAGATCATTTCAATATTGATGTTTTTTTCCGCAAGGGATTGGAACATCTTCGCTGCCACACCTACGTGAGATTTCATTCCCACACCAACCGCCGATACGATCGAAATATTTTCATCAATTTCTGCTTTTCCATTTCCATGATCTTTTGCATAAGCATCAATGATTGGTTTCGCTGCAGAAATATCTTTTTTAGCAATGGTAAAGGAAATGGTATTGATTCCATCTCTTGGTGAGGATTGAACAATCACATCCACGATTACATCTTTATTCGCTAATTGTGTGAATAACTCTGCTGCAATTCCTGGTTTGTCTTTAACATCGGCAATGGTTACTCGAGCTTGGTCACCTTTGGCAGTCACTCCACTCACTTTCATTTTTTCCATAATTTTGTCCTCACTCATCACTAAAGTTCCCGGTTTGTCGTGGAAACTGGATCTTACGTGGATCACCACGTTATAGTTCATACCTAATTCAACACTTCGAGAGTGAAGGACTCCAGCACCAAGGCTTGCAAGTTCCAACATTTCTTCGTAAGTGATCTGTTTGTGCATCTTTGCAGTAGGAATTTTTCTTGGATCGGCGGTATAAACACCGTCTACATCTGTATATATTTCACATTCATCAGCACCAAGTGCTGCTGCAAGAGCCACGGCAGAAGTATCACTTCCTCCACGTCCCAAGGTGACAATATTTTCGTCTTTATCAATTCCTTGAAAACCCGCAACTATGACCACCTTTCCCTTGTTAAAGGCTTCATCAATGCGAGATCGATCAATCATTTCGATCTTTCCATTGGAGAAGTTTCCATCCGTTAAGATTTTTAATTGGGAACCGGTAAAGGATTGGGCAGGTACTCCAATTTCATTTAAAGCAATGGCAAGAAGAGCGATCGACACTTGTTCGCCTGTCGAAAGCAACATGTCCATTTCTCGTTTGGGAGGATTTTTGGAAATTTGGTCAGCCAAGTCGACAAGTTCGTCAGTAGTATGTCCCATTGCAGAAACAACAACGGCAACTTTCTGACCTTCGTCGTGGTAACGTTTGATACGTTTGGCCACATTTTGGATTTTAGTGGTGTCACCAACGGAGGTTCCACCGTATTTTTGGACAACGATTTTCGATGACATGGGTATATGGACAGGGTGCTACAGGCAAATCGGGAATCAAGTAGAATGAATTTTTTTGCAACCAAACGTAAGTAGGGGACTCCAATAAGTATAGGTTTACTTGCATGAATTCTTCTTCTACCGTTGAGCCAGTTGTCAAAGAACAGGCTCCTTTGCTTTTTTTAATTTTGTTTTTTTTGGTCCAGGCTACCGTCCTTACCATTTTTACCGTTCCCTTTTCTTGGTCCCTAGTTTGGTTAGCTGTTGGATCCTACTTCCTTAGGATGTTTGGAATCACTGCCGCATACCACCGCTATTTTTCCCATGCCTCCTTTAAAACTTCCCGGGTGTTTCAATTCATTTTGGCTTGGATTGGCGCGATGTCCATGCAGAAAGGTCCCCTCTGGTGGGCGGCACACCATAGAAATCACCATAAATACTCAGACACCGAAAAAGACATTCACTCTCCGAGTCGCAAAGGGTTTTGGTACTCCCATATGTTATGGTTTCTAAGAAATGATTATAATGATTACGAAGCAAAACTAATCCCTGACTTTTATAAATATCCTGAGCTTCGTTTTTTAGATCGTTACCATTGGATCGCTCCACTTTCTTATGCCATCTTACTTTACCTAGTCGGTGGTTGGGCTTGGCTTGTTTATGGTTATGCGGTTTCTACTTTCTTTTTGGGACATGCTACCTGGACCATCAATTCGCTTTCCCATGTGTTTGGTTCTGTGCGATATGATTCTAGAGATACCAGCAAAAATAATCTTTGGCTTGCCCTTCTGACCATGGGAGAAGGTTGGCATAACAATCATCATTATTACTGCTCTTCTGCCAACCAAGGTTTCTATTGGTATGAAATAGATATTTCTTATTATATTTTGAAAGTACTCAGTTGGTTTGGAATTGTTTGGGATTTAAAAAAACCACCTAAGAAAGTTTTGGAGGAAGGAATCCTCCGCGACCGTGAACAAAAAGAATCAAAACGTTCGTTACGAGTAAAACAGACAGAAAAGGTAAAAAATAAAGTGGGAGTACTTTCTACTTAAAAGTTTTATACTCCCAATCGTTTGCGAATGTCTGCCGGGATACTTTGGATGGAATCATACTTTTTTTTCTTTCCGCCCGGCAATGACACATAATAAAATCCGTTAATCATTTCTAAAAAATAATCTTCTCCTTTTTCACCCAGAGACCGATTATCCAACTCTTTGACCATTTTTTGGTATTTGGAAGGAAGCAGATTCCAATTCATATAATTGGTAACCACTCCCTGATCGTTAACAGTATAAGCTCCGTCTTGGTGTAGAATTTTAATTCCATTATAATCAAAAATTTCCATCACCTTTAGATTGTTATCTTTTGATTGTTTGGTATCTTTTTTTGGTTTGCCTAAAGTTTGGTTTGTTGGATCATCCAATCCCGTACCAAGTTTCTGTTTTGAATTTAAATGTGTTTCTTTTTTTCTAAGTTTGCCAAAAAGCAGAAGGAAAATGCCAGCAAACGCAAGTGATGCGAATAGGAGGATTTCAGTGGATGATAAATCAAATAAATATCTCCACATAACTACTTAAAACTCGTTCCAATTGCTTTACAAGATCCAGGAACATATCCTTCCGTATTCCAAGTAACACAATCAGTAAGTTCGATGGCTCTAAAACAAAGTTTTAAATCATCTATTTTTACTCTACCGAGCAGTAATGCTCCGGGCAATTTGTTTGTTCCGCAAGAAGAGTTTTTTAATGTATAGGTTTCAAACGTCTTTTGGTTTCCTTCCTGTGCGGTATAAAATAAATCATCTCGATTTTGGATGCAATGGAAAGACAACCCACAAAGAAAGAGGGAGATCCCAATCTTAGAGAAAAACAATTTCATTTTTTAAGTTTGATCCGAGAAATTTCTCTTACAGGAATCGGAAGTTTTCCAAAAGCACTATCTATTTGGACAGTACCATAAATTTCAAATTCTGCATCTTCTCCTCGTTTTGCGGCATCGGAGAGTTGTTTTGCTAACATAAGAAGTTTGGGAAGAATTGACTGTTTTTGTTCTGGAACCAGTTTTAAAACTACCAGTCCTGTTGCATTGGGTTCCACTTCAAGGGGAGTTTCATTTTGAAGTTTCCCAATATATTCTTTTCCCGAAGGAGTCACAAGTTCAATTTCCAAATCAAATTGGTAGATTGAAACCTTGGTACTATTTGGATTCACTACGGAAACTTGGGGATACAAATCCACCAAAGGAATCAGTGGAAAGTTTGGATTTGGTTTTAGATCTATACGAACATCCACCAAATCAAACTGACACGCTTTAAGACTTTCTAAATTCTTTTTTGGTTCACTCAGGCAATGAGTAAAAACAAAGGAAGAAAGAATTAAGAAAAATATAAATAATCTACGGACCAAATACTACCTTCCCTTCGGTCATATGTTGTTTGTAAAATTCCAAACCTTCTTTGTATTCTTCAAATTTGAATCGTTTGTTGATTTTAGTTTGGAAAACAGTTTTTAAAAATTTTTGTGCTTCTTTGGCTTGTTTTTGAAATTCTTCTAAACCAATTTCATAAATCCAAGAAGACAACCAAAACCCTTCCACTTTTTTGTTTTGGAATAAAATGATTCCGGAATTCACAGCAAATGGTTTTTCGGAGAGTGCCCCGTAACAAACCACTTTTGATCCATAGGGCATACATTCGACTAGAGACTGTGCTGTTTCTCCAGCTACCGCATCGATAGCGTATGTGGCATTTAATTTTTTAGATATTTTGAATAAATCCTTTTGGTAGTTGGGAGAAGTGGAGTTTAGAATGTTTTCTGCACCAATTTCTAACAGACTATCTTCTTGTTCCTTTTTTCGCACAACATTGATTAACGGAATGCCACGTTCTTTGCAAAGTCGTACTACCATTTTCCCCAAAGCACTTGCGGCAGCGGTTTGGATCATAGCAGGATGACCTTCTTTGGAACATTTAGATACCATCGCCCAAGCAGTCATCGGGTTTACAAAAAAACTAGATCCTTCATCCAGACTCACACCTTCCACTAACGGTAAACAGTTGTCTTCTGTGGTGATCATGTATTCAGCCCAAGATCCGTCGTTTTGAGGAGCCACGCAGGATACATGCATTCCTACTTTTAATGTTTTGATGGCAGTTCCCACCGCATCGACGGTTCCACTGGCTTCAAATCCAGCAGAGACAGGAGCTTTTTTTTTGAATCCATAAAGTCCACGGATGAACATAAGGTCGGAAGGATTGATCGGAGAAAGGTGGATTTTGATCCTGACTTCGTTTTCCTTAGGTGTTGGAATTTCTTTTTCACGGAGTTCCAATTGTGGTTCGGATTCATCATATTTTAGGATGGTAACTGCTTTCATCTTCTCCCATTCAGTCATTTAAAATCTGCTTGCCAACTCTTTCTTTGAAAGGAAAAATTTTAAGTCTCCCGTGAAATCAAAAAAGTTATCAAAAGAAGCCCTAACAGGAATCGTATTTTTTTCTATTTTGGTCTTTGCTTTTTTCACAACGGTCATCGAGCCGGACCGTCCCACGAAAAAATATCCTTATAGGTTATCCTTATTTTATTCCCGAATTGATGGAATCAAAGAAGGAACAGAGGTTCGGATTTTGGGAGTCCAAAAAGGATATGTGGCACATATTGATTCAAGGCCGCTACTTGATGTGCCCGATCGTCGATTCCTTGACCATAACATGGATCATGCGATTGAATTACATATTGCTTTAGAAGATCCATTAACCCTTTGGGATAACTATGAAGTAGATTTTCAAACCATTACTTTGTTTTCTGGAAGGATCATTAATATCAATCCAGGTAGTTCCGATGGGAAACGCCCCTTTTTCAAACCAACATTTCGTGAAGGGGAAAAAACTCCTGACTATTTACCGTCGGCGCGGTATTTTGATGATTTTTTCAAAGCCACATCTGTGACAATGGAAGAAAATCGAGCAGACCTCCGACAAATCACATTGGATTTTCGTTCTATCTCCGATAAATTAAATCATACAGAAGGCACAATTCCCAAATTGATAGGGAGTACAGAAATGTATGATGAACTTCTTGCGACTGTAAAGGATGCAGAAACCATTGGAAAAGAAGGAAGGCGTTATATGGAAAGTTCCAGAAATTTAGAGAACACCATGCCAATTCCATTTTTAATCACAGCATCGTATTACGGACGTACAACGCCTATTACGGGAAGAAGGATTGGACCACAAGATTAATGAAAGTTGCAATTATACATGATTGGCTCACCGGTATGCGCGGTGGAGAACTTGTTCTCGATAGTTTATTAAAAGCATTTCCAGAAGCGGATTTATTTACTCTTTTTTATTCCAAAGGAAAACTAAACGAAAGGATTGAAAATAGAAAGATCACAACTGCTTTCACTAACAATCTTCCTTTTAAAGAAAAGTATTATCGTTATTATTTACCAGTATTTCCAACGGCCATTGAATCATTAGATTTAAAAGGTTATGATGTGGTGATAAGTTCTTCCCATTGTGTTGCCAAAGGAGTGATCCCTCATCCAGATACTTTTCATTTAAGTTATATCCATAGCCCTATGCGTTATGTTTGGGATATGTATTATGATTATTTTCCTGGTCGCAGCGGATTCAAATTTTTCCTGTTACAATCCATAGCCAATTACCTTCGTACTTGGGATGCGGCTTCTGCCAACCGAGTGGATTATTTTACGTGTAACTCGCATTTTGTGGGAAGACGTATCCAAAAGTATTATAGACGTGATTATAAAATTGTTTATCCACCTTGTTTGCCGCAAGACTTCCGAGTGAATGATGTTTCAAAAGATGAATATTATCTGATGGTTTCGGCATTTGCTCCTTATAAAAAAATAGACCTTGCCATTGAAGCCTTTCGTGAAAATGGAAAACCACTCATCCTTGTGGGTGGGGGCCAAGAAGAAGGAAAACTAGTCAAAAATCTTCCCAAAAATATCCTTTGGAAAAAAGGTCTGCCACGCACAGAAGTGGTGGAACTTTACAAAAAGGCACGAGGGTTTATTTTTCCAGGAATGGAAGACTTCGGAATCACTCCGGTTGAGGCACAGGCCTATGCCACCCCTGTCATTGCTTTCGGGAAGGGAGGGGCTTTGGAGTCAGTGAAAGAGGACAGAACTGGGGTGTTTTTTAAGGAACAGACTGTAAAATCCTTAAATGAGGCGATCCAGAGGGCAGAAAAGATCCATTTCAAACGCGGAGATTTCCAAAATTCCATCAATCGATTTACGGAAGAAAAATTCGTAAGCGAAATCCGAAAGGTAGTCGATAGACATAAATAGAAATCTCTGAAGGGGGATCTCTTGGTCATTTTACATCGACTCAAAGGTGCGGAATTTGTTCTCAATGCAGATTTGATTGAGACCATCGAAGCAAATCCAGATACGATCATCACTCTTGTGAATGAAAAGAAATTCATTGTACAAGAGCCAGTTGCGGAAGTTGTGGAAAAGGTAATTGCTTACCAAACGAGAATCCATAACCTCCCTCGAGTTGGTGAAAGAAGGCCTGAGGAAACATAAGAAATGGATATAGCTACAGTCATTGGTTTGGCCCTAGGAGTGGCCTTGATGTTACTCGGGGTGGTTTCGGGTGGTCTTGCGTTAACAGACCTTATCGATATACCCTCGATGATGATTACATTTGGTGGGGCGGCAGCGGCCACGATCATTTCTTTTCCTTGGACATCAACCATTGGAGTGGGTGCTGTTACCAAAAAAGCCTTCCAAAATCCCCCCTCTGATTTACCAGGACTCATTACGACACTCGTTAGTTTTTCTGAAAAAGCTCGTCGTGAAGGTTTACTTGCCTTAGAAGATGATATCAACGAACTTCCTGAAGAATTTTTAAAGAAGGGAATCCAACTTGTAGTGGATGGAACCGATCCCGAACTCGTTCGAAATATTATGGAAACCGAAATTGGGAACACTGCCACAAGACATGCTTATGGTCGTGCTTGGTGGGATGCTTACGCTGGTTTTGCGCCAGGGTTCGGGATGCTTGGGACCCTTGTGGGTCTTGTGGGGATGTTAAAGAACTTAGGTGGTGGGGATGCAAGTGCCATTGGACAAGGTATGGCTACGGCGCTAATTACAACATTATACGGATCACTTGCACAGAACTTATTTGCAGCACCAATTGTTAGAAAACTAACACGAAGATCGGAAGATGAACTTGTGATCAAACAAGTTATGGTGGAAGGAACTTTATCCATCCAATCCGGGGACAATCCAAGGATTGTAAAAGAGAAACTAGCGAGTTTCTTAACTCCTGCTGAACGATCTGCCTTAAAAGACGACGGAGATTAATTTTTAGTTATGGCTAAAAAAGAAAAATGCCCTGAGTGCATCCAAAAAGTTCCCGAGTTTATGGCAACTTATGGGGACATGGTGACACTTCTCCTTTGTTTCTTTATTCTTTTGTATACCACAGGGAAAACAGATGCAAAAGAGATGCAAATTATTTTGTCTGCATTCAAATCCACAACAGGATTTTTCACTGGAGGACAAACACTATCGAAAGGTTCTTTAGAAGAAATGGGAATGCAAATTGAATCTCTTCCTTCTCAAGTGGTGGGTCGTAATCTCTCTAAATCCAAAAAAGATGCTCAAGAAGTTTTTAAACCAGAAGTAGAAGCGGGGAAGGTTCGAATTTCGGAAAACGAAAGAGGACTTGTGATTTCCCTTGTAGGTGCTGATTATTTTTATCCTGGCTCAGCTATCTTAACACCTGCGATTCGAGAAACGTTACGAAAAGCCGCGGGGCTTATCAAAGGACTCGAACGATTTGTGCGAGTGGAAGGACATAGTGATGATGATGCAGTCAATCCCGTGAACCGTCCTGGTCGTGAAGAACGCGAATATATCAATAACTGGGATTTGGCGGGAGCAAGGGCTGTGAACGCTACTGTTTTTATGATCAATTCAGAAGAAATTGAACCAAGTTGGTTCCAAGCAGTTAGTTTTGGATCCTATAGACCTCTTGTATTGGAAAATGAAGGTACACCGGAAGCAAAAGCTTTCAACCGAAGGGTAGACATCATCATCCTAACAGAGAAGTCTACCAAACGTGCGCCAGGAGAAAGTAAATATGGACTACCTGACACTCGTTTGCCGAACACTGAAACAAATGTAGAAGGAGATTTTTAACATGGGTGACCGTGAAGTAGATGAAGAAGAAGGTGGGTTAGCCGAAGGTAGTACCGCCTCTGCCGGGATGTCTCCCATTGTAAAATGGTTATTGTACATTGCTGCGGCCATTTTTGGGATTATCATTGTAACCGTTATATCGATGTTTGTTGCTCAAAAAACGGCAACAAGTGTGTTTAAACAACAAAAGAATATCTCTCTTGTGAAAGCTCCCCCTCCTTTGGAAGTTTACACATTTCAAGAAGAATTTAGAGTGAATACTTCTGATGTTGGAGAATCACACTTTGTGAAGTTGAAGATGTCTCTTGGATTTGAATCGGGACAACCTGCACTTTCTGCGGAACTTGCAGCGCGAGTGGCCCAAATGCAAAACATCATTAACCTTGTCATTGCACGTAAAACAAAGGACGATTTAAAATCCATTACCAACCAATTGGATTTACGTGAGGAAATCAAAGCCCACTTAAATCACATTTTGACCAATGGAAAAATCAAAGAGGTTTACTTTACCGAGTTCTTGGTAAACTAGGACTATGTCCGACCAAATCCTCGGTGTGATCCCTGCTCGTTACGCGAGCACGAGACTTCCCGGAAAACCACTGGCACTCATTGGAACAAAACCAATGATCCAGTGGACTTACCACCACGCTTCCCTTTCCAAGTCTATCCACCGTTTGGTGGTCGCCACTGACGACAAACGAATCCATGATGTTGTTTTAGGATTTGGTGGCGAATCTGTTCTCACAAGTCCCGACCATCCCACAGGAACCGATCGTATTATCGAGGTCGCAGAAAAGTATCCAAGTTTTGGAATCATTCTCAACATCCAAGGCGACGAACCGGGGATGGAATCCAAACTCATTGATGGGGTTTTGGATTTAAAAACCAAACATAGAAATTGGGAAATGACCACAGCGGCCGTTCCCTTCACTTCCACAGAAGACCCAAAAGATCCTAACAAAGTAAAGGTGGTCTTTGACAAAACCGGACGTGCTAATTATTTTTCTCGTTCACCAATCCCTGCTTCCTTTAAGGGGCAAGCAACTTACCACCGGCATTTAGGAATTTATGCCTATGAAAGAGAATTTTTAATGAATTATAATCATCTGCCGACTTCCGATTGGGAAACGGTAGAATCTTTAGAACAACTTCGTGCTTTGCAGAATGGATCTACCATTGGTGTTTATCTTTCGGATAAGGCCAACTTGGGTGTGGATTCCCCTGCCGATTTAGCAGTGGTGATTCGCGATTTTAAAGAGAAGGGTTTGATTTAGAGAAAATATTGGCAGAGGATTATTTGGGATAACTAGTTACTGTTATATGATATGCAGTAAATAGTTTATAATAATGAAATTAACATTAATTCTGATAATTCTATTGAATACTTTTTTCTTAAACCAAGTTTTTCGATTTTCACATTTTGCGGACGAAATAGGATCTACTAAAAAACCTGAGGATTATTCAATACTTGGTTTATTAAAAGTATTTTTAATAGGAATAAGAATACCAAAACCCATAGATCACATTTGTATTAATAACAATTATATTTCGCAGTTCTTAGAATTTAGAAATATAAAACTTAACTACTGGCTTTCTAAAAATACTGAATCAACTACTATTATTATCTTATTTCATGGATACGCAGTTTCAAAAACGCAATTATTCGATGAATCAGAATTCTTTATTTCGAATGGATATTCTACTGTTTTAGTAGATTTTCGTGGAAGTGGTCAATCTTCCGAATCTTATACTGGAATGGGAACTTATGAATCAGAAGACGTATTTCAAATTTTTAATTTTTTTAAATACAAATATAAAAACAAAAAAATAATTCTGTTTGGTCATTCATTAGGCAGTGTTGCGATTCTCCGGGCAATTTATAAATACAAAATTGATCCTTCGGCCATTATCCTTCAGGCTCCATTTGATTCTTTTCTTAATACAACCAGAAATAGATTCAGAATTCTAAAAATTCCCTCCTTTCCTTTTGCTGAATTTTTGGTTTTATTCGGGAGTATTACTCTCTTTACGAATCTTTTTACATTCAATCCATACAAATATGCAAATGATTTAAATATTCCAGTTTTGTATTTAATCGGTGAAAAAGATAATAGGGTATTTCTAGAAGATATTCAGAGAATTGTAAATAATACAAAATCGTATAAATCTTTAGCAGTCATTTCAAAGGCATCTCATGATTTCCTATACGCTTCGAATACACAAGATTGGAAGAAATATATTCTGGAATTTCTGACTTATATAAATAAAATGAAAAACATATAGTTATTGTTATGCGTTTCTGGAAGTTTAACCATTTAAATCCAATTTTCTAGTTTTAAATTTGGAACTCTTGTAAATTCCTTTGTATTGTTTGAAACTAGGATTAAATTTCGAGAAATAGCTTGAGCTGCAATCTGTATGTCATAGGGCCCGATAATTTTGCCATTTCTTTCTAAAGCAGATCTTATGTAACCGTATACTTCGGCATCTGAATCAGTAAATGGAATGATATCAAAGGCCGATAAGAATTTAATTAGTGTCATTCTATTTCTTTCAGGAAATTGACTTTTAACTGCGCCATATTCTAATTCAGCAACAGTAATAGATGAAATTTTTATTTGATATGGTTGAATGGATTGTATTTTCTGAACTACGGATTTTGGATTATTTTTAATAAAGTAGATACAAATATTTGTATCAATTAAATACATTAAAATGTTTCTCGAATTTGACTTTCTGGTTGAGATCTCCCATCTGAAAAAAAGTCTTCCGAAAATTCATGGAGGCTCTCCTCAAAAGCTTTCCAAGGGTCAGATTTAGGAAACAAGAATAGAGTATTCCCAACTTTTTGAATATATAATTCTTTTTCCGATACTTGAAATTCTTTTGGAATCCGCACAGCCTGACTATTACCACTAATAAAAACTTTTGATGCATGAGTCATGTGTATATACTGATGTATATACACAAAAGGTCAAGTTATAATTTAATATAGAATAAGCTGTCGCTTGCAGATAAACGAATTAGGCTTAATTCTCGTTTCCCAGAATGGGTATTCTGGTGGGGCGTTAGTGTCAGCACGGCTTGCGTAAACAAGAGACGAGGGATTCGTCGCAGATGAAGCGAGGCCGTAAGTGTGCAGAAGTGAAGTGTTATGGTGTTGTTATGTGAAGTTGACTATTTTACTTTTATAAGATTTAGTATTTTTATATCTAATTTTGCATTCTTTGGATTAATTTCAGCTTGGTAGAAATCAAAGTTTAATCGATTTGCTTTATGACATTTTTCTTTTATTATGTTTATTATTTTTATTTTTTCTTCTGTTTTTGTTCTAACTCCAAAAATAATACCTTTTAAACTATCAAACTCATATGATAGTTTTCGATCTTCTGGAGTAAACTGTTGATTAAGAAAATCATGGTACAGTATTCGATATTCTTGTTCATATTCCCAATCAAATGACTTTGCCAAAAGCATTTCTTTGCATTTTTCCCAATAATCTACTCGCCAAATATCTAATGGTTCTCTTAGATGTTTTCCGCTAATACTTAATTTGTTGTTTTCATCAGACAACCATTGTGAGCTGAGTTGAACTTGTGACAATCTTCCGATAGATTCAAAGAAATTTATTTTAGGAAGTTGATTAACGTAATTTATTTTTTCTAACTTCGCGTTGAATGCTCCGGAAAGGAATAGATTTTTGCCTTTTAGATTAATGGCAATTTCTTCGCTTGTAGCGTTTGTTTCAAATATTAAACATACCCCTTTGTGATTGTCAGCATACTTTCCCCAGACTGAAGAGTTATCGCAGGATTGGGAAAAGCAACAAACATAAGAATTTGGATAAGTTAGTTTTTCTAATGCATCAATATATGAATTTGTGAATTCGGTATGTATGAACCAGTTGTTATAATCTTTCTCGATTGATTCTGAGGAATAAATCAAATCCATTTGTTTGTGAATTTGATCTAATGCTAAAAAAATCGTGTGAACTTTTGGAAAAAAACTTAAGATATAATTTGAAATTCCAAGAACGTGATTTAAGAGAGTATACTTAAAATTTTGTAGCCGAGAGGATGTAGGTGTAAGTTGCAATTTTATATTACGTTTATAGTATTTATCGATCGTTATCAGGGCATCGCTATGAATGGTTTTTAAGTGTACATATAAGTCATTTTTGCTGATTTCGGCAGTAGTGTTTGATAAAAAGCGGATCTGTGCTTGCGTGTTTAAATTACTAAGAAAAATTGTGCTTATTATTTTGTGCGACTTTTCAAGATTTAATTCTTTTGCCTGTGCAAATATTGGTATATCTTCCTTCGAAATTTTTGTGTTTTTTGAAAGAAGGCCGATTCTCTTGTATATATATTCTAGACAAAGAATATAATTTTTAAAAACATTTTTCCAAGAAATCTCATCTCCTTTCCAAATTAGGTATCTAAACCCATCCATTGGATCGTTTAGTGAATCTAAATCAGAAAAATACAATTCTTGATTCTCTAATTCGTTTTTATTAAGCAGCCATTGTGTGGATCTAAATTTATACATGTTAGTCAATATCAACTAACAGCATACAACCGAGCCTCTGCTTTTTTAAACAGAGACAACTCGATTCTAAACCATTTGTAACCGAAGATATGACTACACTTCTCTTTCGTTGTTTCTCATCCCTCGAGAGATATAATCATACAAAAATTCTCCGGTAATCACACCCGGGATGATGACTTTTTGAGCTCCATCAGCCACCAACTTTTTAGCTTCACCTGGTTCATCACTTGTCAAAATGATTTTTGCATTGGGAGCCAATTTACTCAGAGTGGAAAGCAAACGGTTGTTATTTGTTCCTTTTAGAAAGGAATCAGAAATGGTACAAATTACCATCGAAGCGTCATGAAGGCCAATATGAGATAAAGAATCGGGGTGAGCAAGATCGGCATAGGCCCATTGGAATCCTTTGTTTGTGAGTTCTTCTCTGAAGGCTGGATTGTAGTCAGCGATGATGATCCTTTTAATGAGCGAAGGAGATAAATCTTCTAAATATTCTACAAAGGCACGGGCAATTCTAAAATAACCAAGCACAATGATGTCTCGTACCATTCCATCTCCATGTCCGCCATGCCCTCCGTGACTTGCTTTGTCGTCTTTACTAGATTCCTCTGTTTGGTCAGAGATACCTACACGAGCGAGTAATCGTTCAAAGGTAGCAGCTATGTTATGGTTATACATAATGATGTAAGTGGATAAAATGGATGCGATGATGGTCGAAGTTAAAATAACTGCTTGTAGTTTAGGAGTGATATGTTCGAATCCTGCACCTAACGCTAAAATGACGAGTGAAAATTCAGAAATCTGAGCTAAATTGAGGGCAGTTAAAAACCCGTTTCGAACACCTTTGTTGAGTTTGATGATGACGGGAGCAATGGTAATCATTCTTACGAATAACATAAGAGTGATGATTGCCGCAGATAATCCGATGACTTCCAAACTAGGAAGGGGAACTTTAAGACCCAGTGCTACAAAAAAAAGTGTTACAAAGAAATCGCGAATTCCAATCAGTTTAGAAATGACATCGGCACCATAAGGGAAAGCGGCGATACTCATTCCTGCAACGAGGGCACCCATTTCTTTGGAAAGTCCAGCTTTTCCTGCGATTCCACAAACAAGAAAACACCACATAATTGATGTTAATAGAATTAGTTCTGGGCTACTGGCACAAGCTTTGTATAACTTGGCTAAAACATAACGACTGACACTAAAACTAAATGCGATTAGTAAAACGATAATTCCAACAGAAGTAAGGATTTTTAAAACTTCTGGATTGTTTAAGTTAGGTTGGACCCCCATAAACAAAATGGCCCAGATGTCTTGGAAAACCAAAACCCCTACAGTTAGTTTTCCTGAGAGGGTATTGATTTCTACTTTGTCTTGTAGTAATTTAACAACGATTAAAGTTGAACTGAGTGATAAGGCTACTGCAATATAGAGCAGGTCAAACTTTTCCGAACCAATAGAAAGTCCAAAAAAGGGAAACACGGAGTAAACGAAGGCAACGGAAAGTGTAAACTGAAGGATCCCCAAAGTAAACATGGCCTTTCCCATTTTCGCGAGTTCGGCCAAATTGATTTCTAAACCGATGATGAAAAGTAGTAGGATGAGTCCGATTTCTGAAATAAGTTCAATACTGGCTTCGTTGGTAACAAGTTCAAATCCCATCTCTTTTCCGAGCATGGCTCCACCGATGATATAACCTAAAATTAACGGTTGTTTGAGTACTCTTGCGATGTGACTTAAGACTGTTGCGAAAATAATACTAAGACCAATGTCTTGTAATAGTGACTCTTCCCCGTGCATAGATACCTTCTTTAGGGAAAAGTTTAGAGATTCATGGAGTAGTGAAAGTCGTTTTTTTTTCTGAACAATAAAACAATCTACGGATTGTGCGAAATTTGCAAAACTGATGCCGTTGCTGCTTGAAAATGGGCAATAGCTACATGATGATCGTACAATGCCTTAATTTCTCGGACAGCTGCTTCGGCACTTGTTTGTTCGCGAATATTCACAAATAGAAGTGTAGAATCACCCAGGGCAAATCGTTCTCTTTCCATCTCTTCTAACTTTCTTGCAAGTTCGACTTCACTTTGAGTAACACCTACGCGTTTTGCCGAAGCAATCACCTCAGATATCGCATCCTGTACTTCAGTTTTTATTTTGTCTTTGGAGAATTGTAGTTCTTGGTCTAATTGTGCAATCTTAGCTTCAGCAGCTCCGATCATCCCTCTCGGGCGTTTGGTTTGGATGGGTAGGTTGAGAACTAGGGAGGCTTCCAGTTCAGGTTTGGCTCTTGTGACAGAACCTGGTCCAAAGTCTTGAGAGCCAGCAACTACCAAATCCACTTGCGGTTTCAAAGCATTAAAACCCATATCTTGGTCTACACGAACCTTATCTCTTTTGAATTCAAAGTCTTGTAATTCGGGTCTAAACTTCCAAGCCAGTTTGATACTTTTCTCTAATTCTACTTTTTTATAATCGATGGGTTTGGGAAATCCAATGGGCAGACGGTTCGTTGTTGGTAAGATTAAATTTCCATCAGGTGCTCGTAAGAACAAAGATAAATCAATCGCAGCTTTTTGCATTTCTCGTTCTGCAGAAACAAATTGAGATTCTCTTTGTAAAATGGCACGATCGTTTTCGGTACCTTCCATTTTTGGAATATCACCTAACTTGATACGGTCGGATATTTGGGTTTGTCTATTTTTTGCAATTGCTAACAAGTCTTTGTTGACTAAATACTCTTGGCCACTAGACACCCATTTCCAATAACGTTTTGTTGCTTCTTTGATAACTTCGATTTTTAATTTTTGGATAGAAAGTTCTGCAAGCCTTCGGTCAAGGTCAGCCTTTTTAATATCGGCTCTGTTTTTATCAATCTCACGATTGCGCATCAGGGGAAAGATGGCACCCGCCCGAATTTCTCCATGATCGTTGGTTTCTCTTTTTCCGTCATACACAGGAAAGTTACCGCGCCCAATTCGGTAACCTGCAAAAAAAGAGGTTCCACCGAGCGGTGTTGGTTTTTCAAACATGGCATCAGCTGTATTGTTTGTATAATAACCTAATGGTTTTGTTGTTCCCATCGACTTAAATTGTAAGTCAAAGGCACCTTCTGCGGCGAGGTAGTTGTATTCTGCTTCTGACAAAAGTTTTTCAGCTGCAAGAACCAGTGGATAAGATTTTTCGACTGACTTTAAAAGTTCTTCTAATGTGAGAACTCCTGGTTGTTGGTTGATATAGTCTTGAGAATAAATATTGGGTCCATGTAAAGATTCAAAGGGATCCCGTGTTGGATCTGCTTCTATAACAAAGGAAAAAAACATTCCAAAAGGACAAAGGAATGCTAGTAGAGATTTTCTAAGTTTTGAGATCATTTGACCTTATCCCCGCTTCCTGTATCGTCTAACAAATATTTCATTTCTGGATCATCCATTGGAAGATTTGGTGGAAAATCATTAAACCTTCTCCAAAGTTCATAACCAACACTGACTCGATTGAGAAAAATCCAACCTTTGGCTCTGACACCTTGTCTGAGATAACGACTTGTTGGCCACTTACGATCATCGCGATCTGGAATGACAAGGACTCGGAAATTTCCTGAGCCATTGTCTGTAATATCAACAAGTTTGACAATCCCTCCAAATGTTCCCACGGCTGTCTCTGGCCAACCACTGATTTGTAAAACAGGATACCCTTGGAATTGTAATCGAACCTTTCTTCCTTCACCTACGAGCGGTATGTCGTTGCCGGAGATAAAAAGTTCTACTGCTTTGTCCTCTGCATCAGGTACAAGAATCGCAACACCATCTCCTTCTTTCACTTGTTGTGTGTCGGGATTTACCAAAATTCTCATGATGGTTCCATCCCTTGGGGCAAATATTTCTTGGGTTTCTTGTCTAGATAATCTTGCTTCCAATTTGGGTAAGTCTTCTAATACTCGCGCCACTTCGGATTGTGCTGAAGCTAAGGAAGCCTTGGCATCATTGATAGATGCTTCTGCATCTTGTGCTACTTTACCTGTATCACTATACAAGGCACGTTCTTCTTTAATGGCAGCATCGTATGCAGCTTTGGCACGGTCTAATCCAGTTTCTGCATTGGTATGTTCTAATTCTGCAAGTTCCAAAGTTCGTTTCGAAGTAAGGCCTTTTTCCCAAAGTTGTTTTTGGCGATCTAAGTTGAGATTTGCAGTTTTTAAAGCAGCCTTTGCTGCATCTACTGCTTGTTCGCTGGCTCGTACTCGGTCTTTTGCCATCATCCTTCTAGAGTCAGCAGCATCGACAGCACTTCCTCGGGAAGAACGTAAACTAATGATTCGTGAACGAATGTTATCTTCTCTAGATCTTGCAGCCTCTAGTCTTTGTAAAAGTGCGTTTCTTTCCTCACGAATTCGATTGATAAAGTTGGGATCGTTATCAGAGATATCGATGATTGGATCGCCTTTTCTAACCCGAGTTCCTTCATGTACATGCCATTTTACAACGCGTCCACTAATAGGAGATTCAATGACTTGTTGTCGGTCGAGAGGTGCATATGCAACAACCCTACCAAACCCCATCGTGGTTTGTTGCCAAGGTACATAAAGAAGGATCAGTACACTTAAGAAAAAAATGACAGTGAGGATATAGGCAAGGCTTTGTGCTGGCAATGCTGTTTGCACTAATCGGTAGGAAGGTAAGTTTTTTCTAAGTTTCCATTTTTGTGACATATCAGTTTTCATATTCCAACCTTAAGGGTTTGCTTTTAAGGAATGGGAGTCGTTTTCCAATCGTAAAATTTGATCCATTTGCGAAAGGACAGCTGGGGATTTGGAAACAATTAAGAGTGTCCATTCCCGATTTTTTTGCAATAAAACTTTAAGACATGCGTTAAGTAAATTCGGTGGCAATAGATCTAAATTTCCATCGATTAACAGTAGTTTTGGATTGCCGAGAACGGCCCTCGCAACAGAAATCACAGTTGTTTGGATTGTATCGAAAGGATGTCCAAATGTTAGAAGTTGTGTATGGATTCCATTTGGTAAGGATTGAATGGTCTCCCAAATTCCTAATTCTTCTAAAAGTTTTCTTATTTCAATTAAAGAAATTTCTTCTCGGCCAACTCGAATGTTCTCAAGAATACTTCCTTCAAAAATTTCATTACCTCGGATTAGAAAAGTAACTGAATGAATTTGTTCTTTGGAAACTTCATGAATGTTTTGGTGGTTGTATTCTACAATTCCAGAAGTGGGAGTGCGCATTCCACAAATCAAATCTAACAAAATATGCGCATCATAAGGAGTGTTGGATGAGATACCAACTGATTTACCGGAAGCTACTTTTAAATCAAATTGGTTAAAAATTTTGTGCCCGTTGGTAAGGGAATAATGTATTCCCGATAGTTGCACTTGGATAGGACCCTCCGGTTTTTCAAATTCAACTGTTTTGACAGGGATTGTTGGTAAGTGAAAGACAGAATTGATTTTATCTACGGCAGCGATCAAACTATAAAAACTATCCAATTGTTTTCCGAACTTAGATATATCGCTAAGCACCTTTGCGATTACAAGTTCTGCGGCCACTAATTGGCCTATGGTAAGTTGTCTGTGGATGACTAAATAACCACCTAATCCAAGTACAATGGCACTTGCTAGTGCTTGGATTCCTACAAGTCCAATGATTTGGCGAATATAGTTAAAAAAATATTTTTTCCGTGCATACAAATAATCACGAATAAATGAATCTGCTTTGTCCAAAGCAAAATTGGAACCGAAGGTAGAGTGAAATAAAGCAGAGTGCCTAGATATTTCTTCTAACCAAGCTGCAACTTTATATTTTTCTTTCGAAATTTTGATATAGTTTTCTGCTGCTGGTTTTCCTAAACGATAGGTAACCCAATATCCACCTATAAATAAAATGAGAAATGAGAATACAATGAAAATAGGATGGTAAAAAGAAATGAGAACAAAACCAATTACGGTTGTTAGAACTACGGATAGACCATCAACTAACAAGGAATGGATAGATTTTTGAATGGTCATCGTATCAAAAAAACGATTCACTAATTCTGGATTGTGGTGTTTATCCAAAACATCTTGTCTTATTTTGGGAAATTTAATTGCGAACTCTGTAGCAATTCTTACAAAAACACGTCTTTGTAAAATTTCTACAACATAGATTTGTATGGTTTGCATAGCCCCCGCAAAACCTAGAAAAAATACAACTAACAAAGTTAATATGATGACTGGTTGAAGTAATACACCGAACGCTACGATGTTAACAAGTGAAGACGTAGCAACAGGGACAACTAATGATAAAATTCCAATTCCAATTCCGTATATAAAAACAATCCAAACATCTTTAGATTCCATTCGGATCAAATGAGAAATTTGTTTTAAAGCATTTTTAACGGATGAAAAAGAGTTTGAAATTTCCTTGTTTGTGGTAAAAGGAAATGTAGGTTCTGCTATGATCCAGTCCACAGAATCTTTGTTTGATTTGAGTCCCATAAACTTGATCAGGTCTTTTTCAGAATACCATTCTCCTTCGTTATCGAACCCATGAAGTGGTTGTACTAGGTAAGCCGATGTTTGGTAACTAGTGATCGCATAAAATTCGGCTAACTTTTGATCGTCGTTTGAAACTCGAAAAACAAATGGAGAATTTTGTGTGATATAGGCTCTTATGTCATGTAAGGTTTTTTGGACAAAATTGATACGAATTTGATACTGGTGAGAGGCTGCAAATAAAAACTCATAAAAGTTCTGATTGGAAAGTGATTTATATTTGCTTCGTAGGGAACGAAAACCTTCAATAATTTGGCTTGGAACAGAATGGATGTGTAAGGACTCAGATAAAAAATCCAAAATGGACTTTGCCAAATCTTCATCGGAAGAAAGTCTCGGATCATGGATTTCTTCCTTGGACTTGAAGAGTTGGTTCTTTAAGTGAAATACCAAAAGACTTATAAATTTTAACATGTGAATTAAATGCGAACCTTAGACTGCACTTGACAAAACTTTGTTCTAGATTTTCTAATTTCATCTAGAGGTTTTTATGAAAAATTTTAACTCCATTTTGGTACTAATCGCACTATGTTTGTCCGCCGAACTGATCGCACAAGAGAATTGTACGTATGAGTATGACCCATCCCAAACCTCCTTAGAATGGACAGCGTTCAAATTTACAGAAAAAACAGGTGTTAAAGGTAAATTTGATTCTATCAAAGTGACTGGTAAGCAAAAAGACAAATCAAAGTTTGGTGCTATCAAATCGATTCAGTTTCAAATTGATACCTCATCGGTTAACTCTGGCGTTCCTGACCGAGATGGAAAAATCAAAAAATTCTTTTTTGGATCAGTTAAGGGAAATGGAAAGTTTTCAGGTAATTTTTCTGATATTACTTCCGGAGAATCAGGTACTGCAAAATTGAATTTGCGTTATGGAAATTCTAAAACGTCGATACCTGTCAATTTTGTTTGGAAAGAAGACCTTGTCGAACTTACTGGTACTGTAGATGCTACTAATCTTGGTCTTCAAACTGGGCTGAATAAGTTGAACGCTGAATGTAACGATTTACACAAAGGATCGGACGGAGTAAGCAAACTTTGGCCAACAGTTGATATTAAGGTAGTTTCTACTTTAAAGAAAGTTTGTAAATAGTACAGAAATACTTAAATTGATTTTTCAAAATTAGAATAGAATGCCGTCATCGACCGAATTTGAATTCACGGATCGATAATGGCATTCTTATTGACCTTCAAAACTCTATAACGACATTTTGATTTGATGAATCTGATGATAACAAGTGATTCACAAAAATGAGAGGATGGTTCCATGAGTAAAGAAATCGAAACCTACAATCAATCGCAATCCCCGATCGATAGGGAAATATGTAATCTTCTTTATCAGGAAATTAATCTACATCTACCGAAAGCTCTAAAAAAAATTTGGCATGCTCATCCTGTTTGGTTTTTGGATGGGAATCCCATTGTTGGTTATAGCAAATTAAAAACTGGTATTCGCCTTTTGTTTTGGAGTGGGCAAAGTTTTGAAGAAGAAGGACTCACACCTGAAGGTAGTTTTAAAGCAGCTGATATTCGTTATACAGAAGTTGGTCAAATTAAGAAAAAAGATCTAAAACGTTGGCTAGGTCAGGCCAAAAAAATCCAATGGGACTATAAAAATATTGTGAAACGAAAAGGTGTTTTAGAACGTTTGAAGTGAATTTTTAGAATCAGCGTGAGAAAATTTAAAATTCCTATCTAAGATTTTGGATCAAAGATAATAAGAAAAAATCAAATGTCGTCTGCAACTATACATGATTCGCTTATAATCAATTTGCTTAAACATATAAATTTGGATTCGGTCTGTGGTTATATGCTACTCGAATATAAGTTGGTGATACAAAATTTTTTAGAAAGAATATGAAAAAAATACCGTTGTTAATCGGTTTTTTGTTTTTTGATTGTGCATTAACCATAATATCTCCTGGTTTAAACTCAAATTACAAACTAAATAAAATCTCTAGTTTCAAATTTCAAGAAGCGGCTTTTTATGGTTCAACATTTTATGATCAATCTGCCTACTTCCTAGAATTCGAAAACTTGAAATTGATAGTAAGCGATCCGAACAATGCTACTTTTAACAAAAATGATTCTATGAACATGGATCAATTCGATCAAAATAATATTAATATTCTTTATGAAATCTGTTATGATAAAGAGAAAAATCTTAATATTTTAGATGATATTGTTAATTATAAATTCAAATTAAATGATTTTGAATCTATTTCTGTTGTTTCTTATTTTTACCCTTATTCGTATACTGCAAGAGGCAATTATATCAAAAAATATAAACCTTATTATGTTAATGAAAAATATCCTTATCAAAAAAATATTTATAAAACAGGATATGACTTTCTAATGTGTATTAGAAACATAGTTTCGTTTAGAAAAAATGTTCAAGAAATATCAAATTCTCTTGAAATCCTGACTCCAAGAAATCATTTATTTAATTTTTCTTATGATTTCGATAATAAATTTATATTCTATCAGAATGAAGAAATGGATTTTTCGGCAAAATAATTTGTATTATTTTGTATATAAACATGGCGTAACTTTTATTTTATAGTAATCAAAGTTAATTCCCACAGGGGTCACGAATCTCTAAAAAAATTAAAAAACCGCTCCTTCTGTTCTAGAATCTTCTAAATTCCGTTCAAAATGGTTTTGCGGGCAAGGTTTAGTAAAAGTAAAGTTTGTCATTTTATTCAGTTACTAACATATGTTACATTATAAACAGAAATTTCACTTCTTGTTTGGGGACCGTAGGCGTTAGCTAAGGGTATTCGAATTCAATGAATTTGAATCGAATAAAATTGAAGTCATAAAGATAACTTAAAGATTGAAGAAATGAAATCGCTATTCGCAACACCAATATTCATAATCTAAGGGATTTAAAAAAAGGGTAACTGAATATATCAAGTTACCCTTTAATATTACTTAACTTCGGTTTGGTTTAATTCAAGAATTGATTCAAAAATTTCCGGGATCACTACTGCGTGAAGGGGTAATCCATCAATAACTGAGAAATTTACCATCAGTATTCTTGTTTCTCCAGGTGCCATCCATCCGGTGGAATTGTCAGAATCTTGGACAGGTCCAGATCCAGGTGCCCCATAATCACCTTTAATCAATGCCGCAGAAACTACGTTTTCGTTTTTAAACTTCCCAATAGGAAAAATTGGTTTTCCGCCATAAGTATCATTTGGAATCGCAATGCCCTTTGAAATACTAAGTTTCAAACTGATCATGTTTTTTTGGTTTAAAAACTCATTTAGATCGAATGAGTCTGGGTTTTTAGAATAAATTGCATATATATCCGGATTTCTTTCCATGATATAATCAAAGTTAAACTTTGTTAATTTATAATTATCCAAATTCAAGAAACGATACTTGTCGGAATTGTTTTTTACAGTAATCACAACTTGATAATATTTATCTCCCCACCAATGGTTTTCTACATCTTTTGTAAAACCAACATTTGTAATTTTTATTATCCAATTTTCATTATAATTAACTTCGGATACTGGTTTGTATATAGGTGGTTTAATTGTGAGTGTGCCACAATTCCATATTAGGAACGTTAGCAATAAAATTCTTATTTTCATAGCTTCTCCGTAAATTTTTTTTGTAAAAAGTGTTGTGTTCCACATAACGGGATTTGAAAAAATCCGAAGTGGATTCATTTTACTAATTACTCCATTTCATTTGATTATAGAATCGTAATGCTTTGAGCAAATATAATCTAGTATTTTTTGTATTTGAATGTATTAAAATAGAAAATTTAATAAACAAGTGTTAATCTATATCTGATATCAAATGTAAAGAGAAAAATAAAGATAAACATAAGCGTATTACCCATTTAAGTTCAGAACAAATAACAAGAAATTGACCGTAACTGTCATGGATTTTAAATGAGCTAGAAAAGATCAAAAAGGTAAGTTACTTAAACTGGATTAGTATGGTTCACAAATAGATTGGAATGATTGGAAGGGATAGCGCGGTTGGTTATAAAAAAAATATTAATCAACTAACGGATTAGAGGCGCCCAGAGAGGAATTCAATTTCTATTTTTAAAGGATACCTCACTTAAAGGGAACATTCAACCTGGGTTTTTTAATGCTGGGATCACAACTTGGTCAATCAGCGCTATGAATAGGTTTTTGTCTGGTGGTTTTCGTTCAATGAGGGCGCGGTAGGTTGCCATCGAGTTTAAGACTTTACATACAAGTTCTATATTTGCTTTTTTAGAAATTTCTCCGCGGTCCATTGCGCGTTGCATCAGAGTTCGGTTCACTTCTGTCCAAGGTCCAAAAATTTCGGTAATTCCTTTTTTTTCAATTTCTTCATCTAACCAAAATGTACCAAGTCCACCTAATACGCGTAATTTTGCATTTGCTTCCTCCATTGAATGTGGTTTGAGAATGGCTAGAAAATCATTTCGCAGAGATCCGGTATCTGGTATTTTTTCAAGTTCTAACTGATTACGATTCATCCAAATCAAAGCATCTTTTACGAGTTTGACTTTAGAAGGCCAACGGCGATAACAAGCTGCCTTTCCTGTTCCAACCTTAATGGCAATTTTGTCCATAGTCATTCCATCAAACCCTTCTTCGGCAAGCATTTCAAGAGTGGCATTTAAAATGGAGGTATCCAGTGAGGAATCTCGTTTTCTTCCTAGGGCGGGAGGTTGTTCGGTTGGCTTCGGAGCAGTTACTTTTTTTTTCTTATCCATCGGTATAATATGATAACCTATAAAATCTTTTAATAACGATACAGAACTATATTTTTTTCACTATTTTGAAACGAATTTTATCGCACCTAGTTTGGCAATTGCAATCTGACTGAAAATTTTTCTTTTTTTCTTGACAATGGAAATAGAAATTATATTTGTCCAATTACGGAACTAATCAGTTCCGATACTATTCGGTTTCGTAAGTGCTAGCAGACAAAAGACCGTATAGCAGATGGACTTTCGTGAGTAGAGGTATAAATTATGGAAAAAAAGGATAAACTTATTGCACTTGTATCAGGGGCAAATCAAGGGATTGGTTACCAAGTAGCCAAAGATTTAGCAAATAGTGGAATGACTGTTCTTCTGGGCTCACGTGATTTAAAACGTGGGGAGAAAGCTGCTAAAGAAATTGGGTTAGGTAGCATTGCTGTCCAATTGGATGTAACAGATCGTAAATCAATCACAGATGCTGCGGAATATATAAAAACAGAATTTGACCGCCTTGATGTACTTATCAACAATGCGGGAATTTCAAATACAAGAATGCAAAGGTTAGGATTATCTATGGTTGAATATATGGATTCTGCAAAGGCAAGTATGGCTTCGATAGATGAGATGCGTATGGTTTGGGATACAAATGTGTTTGGTGTACTCGCCGTGTATCAAGCTATGTTACCACTTTTAAAAAATTCCAAAGATGCTCGTATAGTCAATGTATCAAGTACACTTGGGTCTCTCACATTAAACGCAGATCCTAACTCCGGTTATAGTTCTTTTTATAATCCAGTTTATGCTGTATCAAAAACAGCTTTAAATGGTATTACTCTTTCAATGATGTTAGAGTTAAAAGATACACCAATTAAAGTAAATTTAGTATCTCCTGGTTTTACAAAAACAGCTATGACTAATTTTGAAGGTTATGAGAGTTTAGAGGATGGTGCAAGGGAAGTTGTGAGAGTCGCCTTACTTGGCCCAGATGGACCAACAGGTACTTTTACAACATGGGACAATGTCCATGTTCCTTGGTAAGATTCAAAGTTTGTAGGAACCCAGTCACACTAATGCCAGTTTTTTTTGGCGTTAGTGTGAATTTCGTGTATTATTAGGACTTTGGCACAGTTTCATATTTTGGAAGAGACAAATCTAAATGATCCCAAACATAACCTCGTTTTGTATATGTGACCGCTTGTGGTTGGTAGAGGGTTGGGTCATCTAGACTCGTTGCGTGGATAGTAAAAAGATTGGGCATGGCAGCAAAAGTCATGTAAACTGGTGAACCACATTTCGGGCAAAAACTACTGGTTTTAGTATTGCCGCTATCACCCACCATATCAAAGTTAGCTGTTTTTCCTTCTAGACTCACAGATTTCCGAGATGGAAATGTGAGATAGGATCCATGCCCTGTTCCGCTCATACGCTGGCAGTCGCGGCATTGGCAATCGTTCATAAACATTGGTTTGTCGTTTATTTGATATCGAATGGCGCCACAAGCACAGCCGCCAGTATAAATTAGATCCATCCTATTCTCCTTAAGTTTTATATTCCAACAATTGTTTGTTATGTTTTTATACTATGATTTTGGGATATGTCCTGCCAAGGGGAGACCGGATTCCAAAAATGTTTTTAGATTAGAGAGTACACTAGGCCATCCGGAAGAAATCCCTTTCCACATTTGTGCATCCAATTCTTCGTGAGTCACAGCCAAACGGACAAGACCTTCGGAATAAGCTTCAATATCAAATGTAACACGAGAGTGTTTGGATTCATCGTTGATTTCATTTGGTCTTGACCAAGTCAGGATTAACTTATGTGGAGGATTGACTTCCAAAACTTTACCAACGAGGTCAACAGTTCTATCGTCATCCATGTATACATGTTCCCATTTTGAACCAACTTTCCATTCGGATATGTTGACATGAGCAGGATTTTTTGACAAAGGATCCGACCAATATTTACAAGTAATATCTGGATCAGTGATCGCATTCCAAACCTTCTCGGGTGTACTAAGAATAAATGTCACATAAACAAAGTTATGTTGTTCCATGATTGTCTCCTTCAATTTGTGTTTTTAAATCGTGTAAAAAACCTAAGCGGTTTTGTTCAAATTTTCTAACCCAACGTGCATAAACTTCGTAAATTGGTACTGGGTTGATGAAGTGAAGTTTTTCTCGACCCTTCCAAACAACTGTTACCAGGTTTGCTTTGATAAGAATTTCTATGTGTTGGGTTGCCGATTGCCTTTGCATGTCAAGTTGTTCACAGAGTGACGAAAGTGTTTGGCCATTGTTGGCATATAAAAGATCCAAAACCTTTCTGCGATTTGGGTCTGCCATTGCCTTAAAAACATGATCTGCACTCTCAACTTCCTTTGGCATACAAAGGAAATTATGCAGGTAACTACCTGCATGTCAATGATAAATTGGAAAATGGAAAAGGGTATTTGTAATAATGAATGAAATTTGCGATATGGACAGGGCTAAGACAGAAATTATGTCACATTTAAGTGCAATTTGGGTCTAGATTATTACCTGATGCATTGAGTAGATGAAGGGAAGGAGGAAATGGGATTTAGCAGTAGGTTAAGAAATAAATATGCGAATGAGTAATAGTCGGCAGGTTGGGAGTGCGCGACTAATGGCCATTCGGATATTTCGCAAAGAAATAGGGGGGTGCGGCTATTTGTCATTCGGATAACACGTGCAAAAGGGTTGTGAGCCGAATATTATATTAGTGAAAATCCAGCAATTGAAGGATTTCATAATATCAAAGTATTGGATGACTCTGGTGATTTTTGGCCAGGTGCTGGATGTGACCTAAAATATTATCGAAAAAAAGTAAACAAATCTATTGATGATGATAGTTTGGATTTAGAACATTGCGATTGACTAGAGCCTCGCCAAAACTATAATAGCGAACAAAATGGTCGTCAAGTTAGACGTTAGTTGCAAACGGAAGTCATCGATTACTAGTTACTAACAAAGGCATTGGTCCAAAAATTCATGTTCTGAGGATCTCTGGACTAACGAGCGCAGCGACAACAGAAACTACCTGTCAGCTGATTAATAACGGTTCAAGTTCTTCTCCAAAAAATACTGGAGCTTGCAATCTAAATATGTCTTGTAAAAAGCAATAAAATATTACATTCTTCGTTCATATTTCAGGAAACGGAAGCATTGAATTTACTTTTAGTAGTTTTTGAACATTATCGGAAAAAGAGAAAAGATTTTTCCTTCGACCATTTTAGAATGCAAATTGATCCTTTTTTCAAGTATTGGATGGTGATTTTTTTGTTTCAGTTGGTTATATTAAGTTACGTGATATCACCAAGCATAATATATTCTTATTTTCTGACTCAAGGGACAACTTTTTTGCAATTTTTTTCCATAACTTCAATAAGAGGGATTATCCGTATTTTTATTGCCTTTGGCTATATATATATATTACCATTTATCTGGACAATGCAGGTTGAAATTATAGAATCTGTCCGAAGGAGGATACATGGCTTTTGGTAAATCAAAAACTATCTTATTGATTCTTTTTTTAGTTTTTTAATTTGGCGTGTCTTTAATTTTACTGAACAAAACTTTCAACAATCTCCAAATTGGAAGATTAGAAACACCTATAAAAATCTTAGACTTTGCGGTAGATAACATCAATGCAAAAGTGCCAATGCTGTTAGACGAATCCACTCGCATAGATTATGCAACTTCCACTACAAATTTAGAGCTAATTTATAATTATACAATGATTTCCGGTGATCCGTTCGAAATTAAAAAAGTGGATTAATCTTATGGAACTCACAATAAGAAAGAAAATTTCAACAAATAGTGATTTGAAAAATTTTAGTGACAATGGCATTGTAATTATCTATTCATATTTTGATAATGATGGTCGTGAAATTGCTACGATAAAAATGAAGTAGAATTTACTGAGCCTCGCCAAAACTATAATAGCGAACAAAATGGTCGTCAAGTTAGACGTTAGTTGCAAACAGGAACGATCCTTCAGACAAAAAACAAATGGAAGACATCGATTTCTTGTTATTAGCAAAGACTTTATTCCAAAAATGAGTGTTTCGTTGGTAGCGAGGATATAAGGAATGCTTCTCTTTTATAGAAGAAATTATTGAATCAAAAGCTAGCAAACAATAGTAGAAAACCAAAGCATAAAAGAGAATTGTCATTCTTAATCGCTTTTCTTCCAAAAGTAGTTGTGGTAGAGACCACCTAACACGGGAGTTGATTCCAAGTGGCAGTTTCCATCTCGCGGTTTGTGGAGATTTGGTGAGGGGATGGGTGTTATCAGGGGGTTGTTGGGCGGCGTTTAATTGCAATAAAGTTAACCAACTCGCCTGCGTGCGTTAAACGAAATTCGTATAGCCGAAATATTTCCGGTGTTTATATGTAGTTCGCATAAATCTCACATTTTCCCCACCTTTACAAGTAGTTCGTATCAATGCCAAATTGGGACTTATGATCAGAATCAATCTTGATTCTAATTAGTTCTTTCAATCTTAGCTAAACATTTCCCAACTAATGATTGTTTTCACCGATAATCCTTCGCGCCAGCGATAGAAGCGGAAATCCTTTCGCGAAGTGAAAGATTGGAGCGGATAGCGCGGTCGATTTTAGAAAAAAATATCGATCGACTAACGGATTCGAGGCGCCCAACTAATAAAGAAAAAGTTTTCTTCTTAACCAAGTGCAGCGGTCATCACGAATGTCTAACTATGGATGACACAAGCTCGCGAGTCAAAATAGGAATCCTTTTATGGCCAGGTGATCCCTTCTTTTTTCAAAAATTTTAAAAAATCCGATTCTGATACCAAAGTCACGCCGAGTTCGGTTGCTTTTTCCAGTTTGGAGCCTGCACCAGGGCCGTAGAGAAGGTGAGTGGTTTTGGAAGAGACACCGGATACTTTTTTGCCGCCGTGTTTTGTGATGAGATCCATTGCTACATCGCGAGGTTGGAAGTTTTCGAAACTTCCTGTCACACACCAACTTTGACCAACAAATGGTTGTAAGTCGCTTTTTTCGGTTTCGTCGGCTTGGAATTTAAGGCCAAGTTTGATGAGAGTGCTTACAAGTTTTAAGGTTTCTTTATCTTTTAAGTGAGTGAGTAATGCATCGATCGTGCGTGGGCCAATGCCGTGAATTGATGTTAGTTCTTCATTTGCAGTTTTGGATTTTGCTAAAGTGAGAAGTTTCTCCCATGAATCATATCCGTTTTCAATAAGAATTTCGGTGACTTTGGGTCCAACTTCGTTTAAGCCAATCGAAGGTAAAGTGAATCTGAAATCTTTTTCTTTCGATTTTTCGATCGCATCAAAAATTATTTTTACTGACTTTTCACCAAATCCATCTAACTCAAGTATTGTGTCTTTGTATTTATTTAATGTGTATAAATCTGGAATGTCTTTGACCCAACCTTTTTCAAAGAAAATTTGGATTTGTCTTTCGCCGAGTCCTTCGATATTCATTTGTTTTTTGGAACAAAAGAATATGAGTTGGTTTAGTTTGCGTTCTGGGCAATTGCGATTGGTGCAGAAAAAATCAACGGAATCGTCTACCTTTGTTAGTTTGGTTTTACATGCGGGACATTCTTTCGGTAATACAAAAACTGATTTTGGAGGGACGGTTACTTTTTCCACTGCAGGAATGATTTCGCCACGTTTGGAGATTAATACTTTTGCACCGATTCCAGCACCCAGTTGGTCAATATAGACTTGGTTATGTAAGGTGGCGTAAGTGACTGTTGTACCTGCAAGTGAGATGGGTGTGACTTTAGCACGAGGTGTGATTTTTCCTGTTCTACCAATGGCAAAATCGATTTCTTCAATCGTGGTTTCTTTAAGTAAGGCATCGAACTTGAAAGCCCGGGCCCAACGCGGGGATTGGCTTGTTTCCCCTAAACTCTCACGTAAGTTGAGGTCATCTAGTTTGATGACAAGGCCATCCACAGGAAATGGCATTTTGTCTTTTTTCTTTTTGAATGATTCAATCTCTTGGATTAGATTTTTTCCTTTGATGATTGTGGAATCAGGAGCCAATGGAAACTTTTCTTTTTTTAATAAAGTGATGATGTCTTTATGTTTGTTAATTCCTTTTCTGGAGGAAGAAAAATATACATCATATACGTAGATTCTTAACGGGCGTTTGGCGACTTCAAGTGGGTCTTTTTGTTTGATAGAACCTGCAGCCAAGTTCCTTGGGTTGGCAAACTTACCGCCATATTCTTCATTGAATTCTTCAAAATCGGCGAAGGTCATAAAAATTTCCCCGCGGACCGAAAGGTTTAAAGGTTCAGAAAGTGATTGTGGAATGGATTCGATGGTTTTGACGTTTTCGGTAACAATATCTCCGATTCCACCGGAACCCCTTGTCACACAATGAGTGAGTTTTCCATTTTCATAATATAACAAGATGGAGGCGCCGTCAATTTTCCATTCAAGGGAATAAAATTCGTCGAGGCCAGTTTTCTCCAACCATTCGGAAAGTTCGGTTTCGTTGTAGGTGTTTTCTAAAGATAAAACAGGGACTTTGTGTTTAAATTTGCTAAATTGTGGAGAGAGGTCAGATCCTACTTGTAAAGTTGGCGAGGATTCAACCACCAAATCGGGGTTAGCTTTTTCAAGAGATTGTAACTCTTTAACTAAAAGATCAAACTCTTTGTCTGATATTTTAGGAGTATTTTTTTTATAATAGAGATCATTGTGTTTTTGAATCTCTTTGCGAAGTTCCGCAACTCGTTTGGCAGGATTTTCTTTCTTAGGCAATCAGTAAACTCCTGCTTGCATATATTGTTCTGGATCTGTTTTTCCTTCTTCGGATATGAATATTTCATAATGTAAATGTGGACCTGTCACATTTCCAGTAGCACCGACTTCGGCAATTTGTTCACCAGCTTTCACTTCTTGACCTGATCTTACATAGATTCTTGAACAGTGACCATATAACGTACTAAAGCCGAAGTCATGTTGGATGATGACATGATGTCCATATCCTACATTGGAGTAGGTAACTCGCACTACACGTCCAGGAGCAGAAGCATATATGGGAGTACCTGTGGCATTTGCCATATCTAAACCGTCGTGGTATTCCCAATAACCAGTGGTAGGTGATTTTCTCATACCAAAGGGAGAGGTTAAATTATAAGAATACATTGGGTTAAAGAGCGGAGTGCGGGATAAAATGTCTGAACGTTGGAATAAAAATTGGTAATTGGCTTCCACCAAACGTTGGTAATTATCCATCCGATGTTTTAGTTGCCTGAAATCATAAATTTCGCTTAAATATTTACGACCTACATCTAATTGTTTGTCTTCTTTTTCTTCCTTTTGAAGAGATTCCGCTGCTGATGTTTCGATCCAATCTTCAGTGGGAATTTTTAAAAGTTCGTCATCTTGTCCATCAATCAATGTAAAAAGTTCTAACATGTTTTCATTCAGTTTAGAATACTCTTCTTTCATCTCTTCCAATTGGTTGGCATGGGCAATGTATGTATCGAAATAAGTTCCGTAAATTTTGGAGAGTTGGTTGATTTGAGTTTGGGTGTTACTGGAACGAAAGATTCCGAAAATAGCAAGACTCAGGAGTCCGACAGTCAAAGCCAAAAAAAATAGAATGGTAAAATGAGAAATTTGAAAGTGGAAAGAACTATCGTATCCGTGAGGAATGACAAGAATGGTCATCCGTTGGTGACCTTTTTCTTTCACCTTATCAATCTGTTTCTTGATTTTCGGATTGTCCTGTGAAAAAACAGACGTAATCTCTTTAATTTTTTTCTTCATGACGAACCGTGCGACCTACATAAATAAGACGCTCCAATTCCTCTCAAGGGTCAAGTGGAAATCCCTATTTCTTGGGTTTGCTTTGATTTTGGGAATTCTGGTTTTTGTCGCATTGGCAACGAATTTGCGGTTTTGGTATATTTACCAAACCTCAATCCATTCGGACCAACCGATGGAAATTCCTGAAGCCGAAGTGGCCATTGTTCCTGGTGCCGCTGTTTATGGAAAAACTCCCTCACCCATCCTGATGGATAGACTTGCTTGCGGATTGAATTTATATAACTCAGGTCGAGTCAAAAAAATCTTACTTTCTGGCGACAACGGAAAATCAGATTACAACGAACTTCGACCTATGTTGGAGTATATGTTAAACCATAAAGTAAAACCTGATGATATTTTTGTGGACCATGCAGGTTTTCGAACTCTTGATACTTTGATACGTGCTAAAGAAGTTTTTCTCGTAAAGAATGCGATTTTTGTGAGCCAATCTTTCTTTTTACCCAGAGCCATTTATTTGGGTAAAGAGTTAGAATTAGAGTTATACGGTTATGAATGTAATTTAAGAACTTATAAAAAAGAAACTTATTATTCATTTCGCGAGTTTTCAGCAAGAATCCTTGCATGGTGGGACATCCAGTGGGACACTCCGCCAAAATATTTAGGTAAACCCTATCCTATCCAAGGAAGTGGCATTTCTACCTGGAAAGGATCCATACCCATTTCTTCACCTAAGTAACGTTATCCATTTTGATTCATTCTAAGGTTCTGACTGGTAGAAGTATTTTTTTAGGGTTCGACGTTTTTAATCGAGACAATTTATAAATTTTTCTGCTATATTTTATGATCAAAAAAATTGGATCATCTATTTACATTGATATTTTTTGAGTTATCCTATTTCATATGAAAAAACAAATTGTTTTGTTTCTTGTTTTTCTTTCCTTTTCTATAGTAAACGCTCAATCGATTCCCTTCCCACAACAAAACAACAAACACCAGGTCACCAAAGAATCACTGAAAAAAAGAAGAAATCTCTTGGAATGGCACCAATTGGCCGGGTTAACCACATTAGCACTTTGGCTTGCCACAAACTTAGAAGGCGATAAAGCATCTGAAACTTTATATAGAAAATCAGATCAGTTTGCACAAACTCTTTTACTCACTAATCCACAGTATGCAGTGAATGATCCAATGTATTTGGTTGCGATGAGTCCCTTAAACCGACATAGCATTGCAGCCGATTATTTTCTTTTAAAGGATCCAACAAACAACGCAGGATTGTATTTAGCATTAAAGGCAAATGAGGAATGGGAAACTAAACACTCCGCTGCCATGCATAAAAATTTAGCGATGGCTACTTTTGGAATGTATGCCATTACAGCGAGCCTTGCTTTTTTTTCTCCCTCTAAAATCGAATCTGAATCAGAGAATGAAGATGATGGACCCAAAATTTACAGTCCTATTTTTGCTCATAAAGCTATGATCCCCATACATTTAGCATCCATGCTTTTGTTACCAGGGTTAGGTGCACGTATTGAAAAAGAAGGTCCTAGAGCAGCTCACCAAATGGAGCAAGTGGGTTGGACCGGATTTGGTGCTATGTCGATTGCATTACTTGTCATTACATTTTGAAGTAAAGTTTAGTTAAGGAAAGATTAAGTTCTATGAAAAAGTTATTAATTTGTATTGCGGTATTATTCTTCGGAATCAATATTTTTGCAGCGGAAGTGACAAAAAAGAAAATTGAATTTTATGTAGAACATACTACAAAAAATGTAACGGGTGTTTGTAATGAAATTCAAATGGACCAACCTAACATCCAAATTTCGGGAAAAGAGTATAGTTTAAAATCTCCTTTTGAAATCAAAATCCCTCTATTGAAGATTTCATCTGGTGATGCAAATCGAGACTCCCATATTCAGGAAATTTTGGGATATCCTGATACGCCAAATATCATTGTAAAAATTGAATCAGTGCAACCAGGAAAGGAACAAACTTACATAGTGAAAGGTAAATTAACCATTCACGGTAATACTAAAGATTTTGTTTCAGATGCTATGTTAAAAGAGGAGAACTCCAAATCCATTCAGGTAGAAGGATTTGTTTTGGTTAAATTTTCCGAATATGAATTAGAAAATCCATCTTTACTTTTTATGAAGGCAAAAGATGAGATTCGTGTTAAATATCAGTTTGAGATTGGGTTGAAATGATTGGAAGATAGATAGGTGTTATTATTCTTAATCTCAGTTATATTATCTTTAATTTCCTATCAGTTCCACCAATCGATTGTATTTTAATATGATTCGTTTGGTCATCTCTTCTCCTTTTTTATTGATATCGGGGTGATATTTTTTTAAGAGTTCTTTGAATTTCTTTTTAACATCGGTAATGGAAGCACCAGGTTCTAAATCAAAAAAAGCCAATAGATCCTTGAGTTCGGTAGAAACCGTTTTTGCAACTTTCTTCTTTTTCTTTTTTGTTTCTCTGAATCTGCCATATAACTCGTAATAGGTTCTATCTCTAAATTCACGAGTGATGTCTCGAAAGTTAAGAATTTTTGTGGGGATTAGACTTTTTAAATATTCGTATAAAAATTCTTCGGCTCCATATTCAGGATGGATTTCGAATTTTTCTAAAAATTGATGGATAGAACGTCTGACAAAAAAATCGATTTCAAATTTATCCATCAGGTAGGAATCTACGGCATCATCATAATCGACAGTAGCTGCGGTTAAAAGTAATAATAGTTCCTTATCTAATTTATGATTGGCAATTGTTTTTTGAATGAGAGTTTTATAGGATTCACGAAGTTCATATAACGGACGTTCACTAAAAAAAATTCCCCCTTTCAGAAATTCTTCTGCCACTTCATCCAATTCCAAACTCCATGAGAGAAAATCGATAAGGAGGTCTCCGTCTACTTCGTGGAATCCGCCTGATAGAGTCATTTGAGGTTTTGCGGATTTGAATTGGTATACTTTGCGAAGGCATTCTTCCTTTCTGATTTCTAAAAGTTCAGAAAGGCGGTCGTAGGACAAAAACCACAACATGGACTCAGAAACGTTCTGCAACTCGAAGATCACATCATGCAAAATTTGTTTGGATTTTTTTGCTTCTACTCTTTGAACCATACAGAATCGACTCTAGAACCAATTTCAAACCGGGGCGACTTTTTTGCTAGTGAATCCTATTCCTTTTTTTGAACTGGAAGAATGAACCACCATATTTCAGAACATCCATCTTTGCAGCCATTCGATATTTCCGAATACAAGGGAGTTCGAGGAAAGAACTTTTATGATATGGATCCCGCCTTACAACGAATGGTTCACCGATACACAGAGAATTTTACCCCAGACCATAAAAAAACAATGGAAGAACATATTCGAAAATACGGCGAACTTGTGGGTGGGGTTTTGGATGAACTTACAGAAGAGTGCCATAAAGAAGGAAAATATGGCGAGGTTGTTAAGTTCGACAGAACGGGAAAAAGAATCGATTTTATAAAATATTCAGAAGAACAAAAATTGGCGCGAAAAATTTCTTATGATCATGGAGTCGTCAATTTAGACTTCCATCCTGATTGGAAATATGAATTCCCGCATATTCATCGCTATGCGCTAACTTATTTAATGAATATGAACGGGGAAGGTGGTGTGGCTTGTCCCTTAGCTATGACTGATGGAATCATATTAGCACTCAAAAAAATAGGAACAGAAGAACAAAAGAAAAAATATCTTCCACTTGTTGCAGGAAAGGGAAGTCCTTCTCATTTTATGGCAGGACAATATGTTACAGAAAGAGTAGGTGGAAGTAATGTTTCCGCCAATAGAACCATTGCCAAAAAACTTCCTAACGGCAAATGGGAGTTAACCGGTGAAAAATGGTTTTGTTCCAACCCAGGAGACCTTTGGGTCACAACGGCAAAGATGGAAGGAACCAACACAGTTGGTATGTTTCTTGTTCCCAGGATTAAAGAAAACGGGGAACTGAATGGCCACCATATCCTACGGAAAAAAGATATCATAGGATCTCGCGGAAAACTCACTGTAGAAATAATTTATGACAAGGTAGAAGCCGAAGAGTTTGGTCGCCCAGGTCATGGGCTTGTGAACCTGATTCGTTACATCATCAAAACTTCTCGTTTGCACGTAGGTCTTGGGTCTAGTGGAAACGCAAGAAGGTCAGTGATGGAAGCATCTGAATATGCAAAGTTTAGAACAGCATACGGAAAAAAGATTTTAGAGTTTCCTTCTTTTGCAAAGACATTGGCAGAAATGCAAATTCTACAAACTGGCAATTGTTTTGCGAATTTTCGCTCCGTCAGTTTAGCAGAAAAAGATCATGATGCAGCCGAGATCACAGTTCCTTTGATGAAATATAAATCATCTTCCCAAGCAAGTTATATCACACAAAAAGCAATATTAACTTTAGGAGGAAATGGAATCATTGGAGATTTTTCTCCTCTACCTCGTTTGCATAATGATTCCATCATCAATGAAACTTGGGAAGGAACCCATCTTATCATTACAGATCATTGTTTGCATGCTTTACAAAAACCAAAGGTTTATACTGCGTTCCAATCTTTGTTAGATGAATTAACAAAGTCTGCTTTGAACCATCCAGAACTTAAGAATGCATTCGAAGTATTCCAAACCAAACGTAAGGAATTAGAAAATTGTATTAAAAACGAGTCAAAAGATTGGAAAGATATGAATCGCATTTATATCTCTGATGTAACCTATCAAGTTTTTTTACTAGCTGAGTTTTTAGAACAAGCAGTTTACGACATCGCAAACAAGTTACAGACAAAGTATTTATATTTTGTCAATGGTTATGCAGAGATGGTAAGAGATGGGTTGGAAGCTCCGAGACAAAAAGATGGTGTCTTCTTTGATCCCAAAGCCATTGAGACTTTTATTTCTTTTTAATCAGTATGGAAAATTTTTTACTTTTAGGAATATGTTTTGGACTGGGGTTATTTTTTCGAAGATTACCTCAGTTTCCTGAATCCACTCCCAAGGTTTTAAACGGGTTTATCCTATTTATTTCTTTACCTTCTCTTGTTTTGTACCATGTCCATGAATTAAAAGTAGATGTTACTTCTCTACTGCCTTCTTCTATGCCTTGGGTGGTCTTCGGATTTGCTACTGTATTTTTTCTTGGATTGTACAAACTAAAGTTTTTAAAGTTCCATACTGCCGTCTGTTTGGTGTTAACTGCAGGCCTTGGAAATACATCCTTTGTGGGTTTTCCATTACTCGAAACATATTTAGGTAAAGAATCTTTAGGTTACGGAATTTTAGCAGACCAATTGGGAACCTTTATGGTTCTCAGTTTTCCTGGAATCATTTTGGCTTCGATTGCTATGGATGGAAAATGGGACTTAATCACTCTTGTGAAAAGAGTATTAGGATTTGCTCCTATCTATGCTTTGTTTTTTGCTATTCTCACCAGGCAATTTTCTTATCCAGATGCGTTTAAGCTTGTTTTACTTCGGTTAGGTGACACTTTGACGCCTCTGGCTTTGGTTTCCGTAGGTTTTATGTTGGATATGCGGACCATTGCAGGTCATGGTAAGGTATTGGCTTTAGGACTTGGGTTTAAACTCATCCTTGCACCAATCATTGTGTATTGGATTTATTCTCCATTAAAAGAGGATTCTTTGCTTTTCCAAACCATTGTTTTGGAATCGGCAATGGCTCCAATGGTCACTTCTACAGTGATCACAATTGAAAAAAATATTTCTCCCCATTTAGCAAGCCTTATGTTGGGAATTGGAATCCCTATTTCCTTTGGCACCACATATGTTCTCAACTTTTTGTTGAAAGGAAACTACATTTGAATCTAAAATTTTTACTCTTACTGATTCTTGCAATGGTCTCTTGGGGTATCTCTTGGCCCATCGGTAAAATGATCGCAGGAACGGTTCCTGTTTCTGTGTTGGTATTTTGGCGATTTCTTGCCACTTTTCTTTCTGTGATTCCTCTCCTTGTTGTGATGAAAATTCCCTTTAAACTCAAAACAGGAAAGGATTATTGGAATGTTCTTGTTGGCGGTATCATTTATACCTTTTACAACCAGTTCTTTTTTATGGGTTTAAAAAATGGACTTCCAGGCGCAGGAGGAGTCCTTGTTACTACTCTCAACCCTATTGTTACTTTTTTCATTGTTGTGTTAGTACAAAAGAAACGAATTTCGAAACGTCAAGTAATTGGATTATTTTTCGGATTTATTGGTGGGCTTGTTATCTTACAAGTATGGAAGATAAGTATCGATTATTTATTGTTATCCGGAAACTTATTCTTTTTATTATGTTCTTTTGTTTGGGCAACACTTTCTCTGAATAGCCAATCTACTGGAAAATCAATGTCACCGGTGACGTATAGTTTTTACGTTTATGCTGTGGGTTCTATCATTGAATTTTTATTTTGTTTTAACGATCCAAGTTTTTGGAAAGTATGGGACGAAGGGTTTCCCTTCTGGGCTTCCATCTTTTATTTAACTGTGATCTCAACTACCTTTGGAACCACTGTTTATTTTTATGCAGCTACTCGACTTGGTTCTGAAATTGCGAGTAGTTTTATCTTTATTGTCCCTCTCTCTGCCTATTTGAGTAGTTATTTGATTTTGAATGAAGTGATACAAATTCCAGTAATCATCGGTGGAGCCTTAGCCATCCTGGCAGTGTATTTAATCAATTCGAAACAAAAGAGAAAGGAACCAAATCTTTAATGAAAAATACATCTTGGAAAAAAAGATTCAAAATTTGGTTATATAACTTTTACCCGCCTTATGTGGGAGCAGGGATTCGTATTAAAGAAATTGCTTCTGACTTTTCCTATTTTCGATCAGAAATGAATTTAAGGTTTTATAACAAGAATTATGTGGGAGTTCATTTTGGTGGTTCCTTATATTCCATGTGTGATCCTTTTTTTATGTTAATTCTTTTAGAAAGATTAGGGCCTGATTATATTGTTTGGGACAAAGCTGGAAATATGATCTTTGTTAAACCAGGTATGGGTAAGGTGATCGCCGAATTTCGAATACCTGATTCAGAGATTCAAAGGATCAAAGAGGAAATCGAAGTTAAGAAAAAAGGAGATTATCTTTTTACTACTGATGTAAAGAACGTAGCAGGAGAGGTGATTGCAAAATTAGAGAAGACTGTTTATATTCGCAAACGGGGAAAACTCCCCGTTCAAAATGGATAAATAGTAAAAGAAAAATCTTTCTAATTTAAAGTATTTTCCTGTTTAGTATTTTTTGTCTTCATCTTCAGGAATCATACTCGCATAATAAGTAAGTAATGCATCATTTTTGGAATGTACGACTCGATTGGATTCCTCAATCATCTTACGTTTTTCCAAAATCTTTTTACCTTTTTCCCAAACTTCTTCTGCATCTTTGATTAGATAATTCCCATTATGGCGGGAAATAAAATCTTCGACTAACATTTTACTTTGTGATATTTCGACTGAAAAATCATTCTCTACCAAAATTTTTGCCACAATTTGATTTGGTAAAATTTTATGATACTGTTTCCAACCTTTGGTGATGCGGTAACTAAGTTCTAATGTTGGATCTTCCGTATGTGCATATTCAGAGATAGGAATAGGATCACAAAACTCGACATATACATTGGAACGTTTCGCAAGAAAACCTGCCATACCCAACTCTTCTGGAACATTACAAAACTGATTATCTTCCGGAACAGTTTCATAGGATACAGAAATTGGTACGATGACTATCTCAGTTCCTGAACTGCGGAATGCATTTACAGCAGTTGTGAGTAAACCCGTTTTGACAGGAACAATCCCTCCTGTCCTCGAACGTGTTCCTTCAGGGTATACGAGAGATGGAATTCCTTGTTCTAACATCACTTGTGAATAGAGAGTTAGACATTCCAAATACAAACTGTTTCGTGTTCGTTCGCGGTCCACAGCATAAGCACCAAGTGATTTTAACATCCATTCCCAAAAAGGATTAGACATCAAATTGATACCTGCCGCATAACGAGGAACAGGTAATCCTAAGTGAAATAAAGAATAAGCTACTTCTACTGAATCTAAGTGAGACCTATGTGTGGGAGCATAGAGTAAATTATATTTTGAAGAAAGTGCCTTTACCACTTCTGTTTTCCCGCCAACATGCGGTATCATTGAACCTTTTAGAAAACCACCAGAAAAAAGCCGAATGGGAGCCACAAACCTGAGAACAGATTCCCTAACCGTTGGACTATAATTATCTGCAATTTCTGTGACATAGAATCTAACGAGTTCCTTTACCAAGGTGTTTTCTTCGTCTTTTTGGCAATTTTGGAACCGTTGCCAAATTTCGAGTTCTGAGGCAAATTTAACCTCATCTAACTTTTGTTTTTTGCGTATGGCTTTGGTAAGTCTTTTTTGCGTAGATTCAATGACGGCAGAAGATTGTTTTTTTACACGACCAACAGTACCTGGAACGTTGCTGATGTGTTTTATAATTCTATCGACAAGTAAATTTTGAAAATCGATACCTGAGGTTAAGTTGAGTCCTACTTTTTTTTGAACCACAAGCGGAATGTTTTTTGATTCTGTTTTTTTACCGCAAATCAAATCAACGAGTGCATCTGGAGGTTGTTTTCTCGTGAGAACATCAAATAAAGTTCGGTGTAAAGTAAACGGTAGACGAATTTCATTGGCAAGTTCAATGAGAATGCTAAGTGCATAAGTTCCTTCAACGTTATCATGCCACTTAGTTGATTCTCGTTCGATAAACGATCTGGGTGCAAAGAAAATCTCAATTCTATCTTTGATACTTAATTTTTCTCCACCTGACAAAAGTTCACCGACAATTTTTTGTCCAAATCCACGGTTTCTACTTTTATTACTAGTTGCAGTTGTGATAAAATCCGCAAGTCCAGATCTTCCCATCACCGTATCTGGTCTTGCACCATAACGCATAGCAAGGTCTCTTACTTCTTGAAACCCTACAGATAGAATTTCTCCCAATAAATTTGAACCATAACGAGGAAGAAGAGAAACAATCCCACTCGCAATGGCCATTGGATTTTTTGCAACACCAACAATTTCCATACCTACAACATCATCGGTAACTGATGTATTGATAAAATTTGAAGAGAGGACTTCAGCAAGAAATTCAGAGGTTTCTTTTTCGTAAGATCCAATATTAAAAAAACTAAATTTTTCATCCAAAATTTCCCCGAGTAGGGATGGGCCATTGACTACAGCCACTGATGAATTCGAAAAATTTCTTTCTTTTAAATAATTTTGTAAATATTGCGAATACGTAATGAAGCCAGTTTTTTTTCTATTTTTAGAATCCAAAATTCCTTTGGTTAAGAAGGAAAAAACATAACTGTTGTTTGGTTCTAAAACTTCTAATAGGGCATGCACACTGTCCAAAAATGATCGGGAAGGTACGGCAATATGGAAAACCCAATCATCTCGTCCAAAAGAATCCAAACTGGAAACAATCTCGATATGGTCAGGAAGATCAATTGTCTTCCCCATAATTTCTGTTTGGCGACGTTTCTTTAGAACCTCTACTAATTCTTTATCCGGAATCCAAAGAGTGATAGGATCAAATTTCTGTGCCAGAACGGAAGCGATAATGATACCCATTGGGCCGCTTCCAAGGACTGCTTGATTTAAGTCGTTATAGGTTATTTGCATAAAAAATTAACAATACGAATCGAAGGAAAATTTCACTTTTTTTGTTTGCTTGAAACGATTCGAGTCTATCGAAAAGGTATCAGGAGAGTGTAAATCGTCAAGTCACAATGATTCGAGTCGGTATTCTATTTTCAAGTCTAACCATAATTCCGGCCCTATTCGGTTGGTACCAGAATTGGCTTGGTCTCACAAGACCTCAAGAGATCAACTTGGCCATTGCTCTCCTTGTTTCTTTTCTTTGGGTGACAGAACTTTTCCCACTCTATGTCACGGGTTTTTTGGTTCTATTTTTGGAACTTGTTTGGATGCTTCCTTCCTGGGGCCCCGGTGCTCCAAAAACGATTACTTTTCTCTCTTGTTATTTTTCAGAGACCATTTTACTTTTCTTAGGTGGATTTGTGATTTCTTCAGCAATCACATTTTATGGTTTAGATTCTACGATTGCCAGGTTTGTGATTCAAAAAACAAAGGGATCAGCCTTTTTCCTTGTTCTCTCCATAGGCTTTGCTACAGCGTTTTTATCCTGTTTTATGAACAATACTGCCACAGCAGCCATGATGCTTGGCCTTGTTTCATCTATGATGAAATCATTAGAAGAAAACAATCCTTTAAGAAAATCACTTCTTTTTATGGTTCCATTCTCTGCCAATTTGGGAGGAATCGGGACACCAGTGGGAACCCTTCCCAATGTAATTGGGATTGGTTATTTACAAGAAAGAGGATTAGAATTTGGATTTTTAAATTGGATGGGATTTGCCTTTCCTGTATTCATCCTTTCCGTTTTCGCACTTGCTATACTTTTGTACATTGTGTACTTAAAAAAGGATCAATCTAGGAATTCGGTTTCTTCCATTCAAGTCGCGGCTGTTAATGATTCTCTCTCTAAACGAGATAGGTCCATAGCATTGGGGATTATATCGATTACGATTCTGGGTTGGATTACTTCTGATTGGCATGGAATTTCAAACGGAACAGTCGCTTTATTCCCTGTGATTGTTTTTTTTGGATTCCGTCTTTTGGACTTAAAAGAATTTCGAAACCTTTCGTGGGACGTATTAATCCTTATGGGAGGGGGGATTGCACTTGGAAAGGCATTTGAAGAAACAGGACTTGCAAAACATTTTGTCGAAGTTTTTATGTTAGGTGAATCTGGCCAATTAGGTTTATTTTTATTTTTTTCCTTACTTTCACTGGGACTTTCTTGTTTTTTAAGTAACACAAGTGTCGCCAATTTAATTTTACCTATCACTATGGGATTACCCACGCATCTCATTTTACCGGCAGCCATTGGTGCAACCATCGGGGCATCTCTTGCCATGCCACTTCCTGTTTCCACGCCACCAAATGCTTTGGCATTTAGTTATGGCGGAATCAGAAGTATGGAGATGCTGAAGGTAGGAGGCACCATTTCAGTAATTGCTTGGACCTTATTTGTGTCTATTGGCGGGTTTATGTTACATATCTTGGGGATTGTCGATTTTTCTAAGTTTTAAAAAAAAGACTTTTCCTCTTTCTAACTCCCACTACTCTACTTTCGAATTATGCGAAGTATTCGGTCTCTTAGATTTTTCTCCGTATTTGTACTACTTTTTCTTTTCTCTTGTTATAATTATATGAGTGAAGATGTTCCAATCATCACAAGGCCGGAGTTCAAACAACCCATTGCCATTCTTACCATCAAGGTTTCCACTCCAGAAAACGATAAAACCAAACGAGAAATCACAAACATTTATACTAAATATTTAATGGAAACCGGGAATTTTGGCCGAGTTTTATCTGATGGAGTTAGAGCGAACCACCACATTGATTTGTATACCAGTGAGGTGAATGAGTACGAACATTTTTGGATATCTTCCATTTCCACCTTGTTTATGTTAGGTACTGCTGGTCTTTTGCCTTCTATATATTCCAAAGAAAGAGTCTTACATGCAGATTTTTATCTTAACGATAGGCTGATTGGTCGTGAGAAATACAGGCAAAAACATTCCACATTATTTGGAGTTCCTTTTATGTTTATTTGGGAAACTGGAATTAAAGAAGCGAAAACAATTCAATTTAACAAAGAAAAAAATCTAATTCACAATGTAGTTCAAGACTACAATCGTTACTTATAGGAGACTTTATGGACTTTTTATTTAATCAAAAATTAACAAGTATTCAATGGAAATTGTTACCTCTGTTTATCGTTATAAGTATATTTACTTTTGTCTGTAAAACACCTGAAGTAAAAAAAACTCCTGTTGTTGAAGTAAAAAAACCGGAACCAGTCGAAAAAGTTGTAGAAGCACAAGATCCTAATTTAGCATTTTTAGAAAGTATCGAAGATGGAAGGGAACTTCCAGATTCAGACAAATGGAAAGTAGAACAATACGATGCATTTACTGAAGATACATTTCCTTCTTACGCACCAGTAAACGCAAATATTGATTTTTCAAAAGTTGATTATCCATTATTAAATGCTGCAATTTTCTACGTAACTTCGAAAGAAAGAAGATCACTTGGCCTTCGTCCATTTAAGTATTCTGAAAAATGTGAACAGGCTGCATTTGGACATGCGCAAGATATGGTCACGTATGATTTTTTTTCCCATACTAGTACAGTAAATGGAAAAGAAACTTTGCGAGATCGTTTGGATTTAGTAGGACTTTCAGATACCTATTCGGCTGAAAACATCATTAGTTCCTTTGGAATTCAATACCAAGGTGGACGTGCTGTTTTTACTCCAACTCAGAATGGGGGCCCATTTTTTAGTTATACAAAAGCAGGTAATCCAATTCCAAATCACACTTATTTAAGTTTAGCGAAATCAGTCGTAGAAACTTGGTTCAATTCACCAAGTCATAGAAAGAATATCCTTAATCCAGAATTTACTTATATGGGAGCTGGAACTTTCTTCTATAAAGATAAAAAATTTTATGATATAGACAAAGTAAAAGCAGTTCAAGTGTTTACAGCGAAACCTTAATATTCTTCGCTTATAATAGCACAGAAATGAACATACAAATATGGGAATTTCATTAGGTTAGAAAATGGAATCTCCCATTTTGTGAGTTTGATTTAAGGAAGATGTATTTTTGGGTATAAGCGAATATGATTTTTTAGCAAAACTTGCAGCACAGTTATTCGAAACGAAATATTCTCTGATTGCGTCTTTTGACAAAAATGGAATTAATACCAACGCCAGTTACGGAATTCCTAAGAAACATACTCTTGATTTTGTCTCTTTCTCTTCACAAGTTCTAGGATCATCAACAGAAATAGTTGAGATAAAGGATTTCTCTTTAAATCAAGATACAAAACCATTTTCCCCATTTATTTTAGAATTTGATTTAGCATTTTTTATAGGGATTCCCTTCTTTGATGAGGAAGGTTCTCTAAAGGGTTTCATTTCTGTTTTAGATGACAAACCTAAACAAAGTAACGCCAAACAATATGAAATTCTTCACGATCTAACTAATAGAGTGGAATCTTTACTCAAAGAAAAAACGGAACCAGAGCTTTTACAATCCAATGAATTAATTTTAATTGGACCTACAGATTTTGAAACTCCTTTATCTGTTTTTGGGACAGAACAAGCAATAAATGAAATCAAAAAGATAGAAAAAGCTCTTAGGATTAGTGAAGATGCGTTTCGAGAAAATTTTGATAATGCAGCCATTGGAATGGCGCTACTGGATGAAAAAGGTAAATGGCTGAAAGTTAATAAAAGGGTTTGTGATATTTTAGGATATTCCGAATCCGAATTTATGAACCTGACGTTTCAAGATATCACTCATCCAGAAGACTTAAATGCAGATTTGACCTACCTTGAAGAACTAGTCGCAGATAAACGAAAATTTTACCAAATGGAAAAACGTTATTTTCGGAAAAATGGGAACATTGTGTACGCAATTTTGGCTGTTTCTATGGTAAAAAATGAAGATGGAAAAGTTTTATATTTTATTTCTCAAATCATAGACATAACAGAGCAGAAGTTAGTTGAAAGAGAGCTAAAGCAAGCATTAGCTAAGAACCAGGCAATTTTAGATGCTAGTACCCTTGTTTCGATAATTAGTACAGATAAAGAAGGAATCATTAACGGCTTTAATCGGGGAGCTGAAATCATGTTGGGTTATAGTTCTGAGGAACTAGTAGGAAAATATACCCCAATAATTTTACACGTTAATAGTGAGACCGAGGAAAAAGCAAAAATACTTTCAAAAGAACACAATCGAAGTTTTGAAGGATTTGAATTATTCATTTATAATGCAAAAATAGAAAAACCAATTACCTTAGAATGGACATACAAAAGAAAAGATGGTTCAACGTTTCCAGTTTTATTGTCAGTTACTGTTATAAAACAGAATGATCAAATCACAGGTTACCTTGGTATCGCAGTTGATATTTCTGAGCAGAAAAAAGCAGAAGCAGAAATTCAGTCCTTATTAGACATTACTAATGAACAAAACCATCGTTTAAAAAATTTCACGAACATAGTATCACATAATTTAAGTTCACATAGTTTTGGAATTAGTGGAATGATGGAAATTTTACAAAATTCCTTCCCCGAATATTTCCAGAACGAAATGATGCAGTTATTATTTGGAGCCACTGAAAACTTAAAACGAACAATAGAAGACCTTACCGCAGTCATTAAAGTAAATCTAACCCAAGAAAATTATGAATATGTTGATATTGTTAAAATAATTCAAAAAAATGTCGAAAGTTTAACCTTACAAATTTTGGATTCTAAGTTAAAAATAGAAATCGATCTTCCAAATCAATTGTTAGTCCGAGGGATTCCTGCTTATTTAGATAGCATAGTGCTAAATTTAATTACCAATGCATTGAAGTATAAATCATACGAACGGAATAGCTTTTTAAGAATAACAAGTATAGTAAAAGATAAGATGATAGCCATTCGATTCGAGGACAATGGTCAGGGAATTGATTTAAAGAAACATGGTGATAAATTGTTTGGGATGTACAAAACATTTCATGAAAACAAAGAAGCAAGAGGTGTAGGTTTATTCATTTCAAAAAACCAAGTAGAAACGATGGGTGGAAAAATAGAGGTTGAAAGTAATGTAGGAGTAGGTACAAAATTTACTGTACTTTTACCATATGAACAAAATTAATTTAGCCTGTGTTGTAGAAGATGATCCACTACATCTTTATCTGACAAAACAAGTCATTTCACATTCTGGACTCGTGAATCAAACGTTGGAATGTAAAAATGGAAAAGAAGCTTATGAGATGCTTACTTCTCGAATATCCTTAAAAGAAAGTTTACCAGAACTTATATTATTAGATTTGAATATGCCTGTTTGGGATGGTTGGCAATTTTTAGATGAATTTATTTTAATTCCGGTAAATCAAAAAATAACAATATATATAGTTTCAAGTTCCTCGAACGAAGATGATTTAAAAAGAGCAGAAAAGTATAATTTACGAGGAAACTATATTATTAAACCAATTACCATAGACAAACTAAAAGAAATCATTTATGAAATGAATTAAAGTTTATCTGGATTCAATCGGAAGTTAATGGTTATAGTGACCGCAAGGAATGGTTTTTTTCCTTTTAATCGGTTGAAAGGTTATACTTACTTCGAAGCCATTTTGACAACAATATCAAATTCTTTCTTTGTTACTGGTTGGATCGATAACCTTGATCCTTTTTGAGTCACCACCATTTTTTCAAGGCCCTTTGTGTTACGAAGAGTATCCAAAGGTATCAATTCTTTAAACTTTGTATGGGGTTTTAGGTGCACTCCAAACCATCTCGGTTCTGTTCCTTTTAATTTAGGATCAAAGTATTTATGGTTCGGATCAAATTGGTAAGGGTCGGGACTTGCTTCCTTTGCTACTTCCGCAATCCCTACAATTCCCGGTGGATCGAGTCTACTATGATAAAACAAAACCAAGTCACCTAACTTCACTTCGTCACGAAGATAATTACGTGCTTGGTAATTTCTAACACCTTCCCAATAAGAGAGTTTTTCTCTTATTAGGTCGTCGATGGAGAATACATCTGGTTCTGTTTTAAAGAGCCAATACTTCATCTATTTGTTTATGCAGAATAAGCTGGTTTTGTTGCCGAAGCCCCTTTTCCTTTTTTAGATCCGATTCCTGATTTGGAATCAGCAAACTTATCGAAAGAAGGTTGGACGATATCAGTTAGTTCTTGTGCATCGATGGTTTCTTTGGCAAGAAGTGCCTTTGCAATGGCATCCAATTTCTTTTGGTTCTTTTTCACCAAATCACGACCTTTATCGAGACAAGTTTGGATGATTCGTTTCACTTCTTGGTCAATCATAGCCGCAAATTCTTCCGAGTATGGTTTGCTAGTATGTCCATAGTCTCTTCCCATAAATGGAGAAGTTTCCCCTGAACCGTAATGGATGGTACCGAGTTTTTCTGACATTCCCCATTCACAAACCATACGACGAGCGATGTTGGTAGCTTGTTGGATGTCATTGGAAGAACCATTGGATGGGTCACCAAAGATCAGTTCTTCGGCGATGTATCCACCCATTGACATTACAATTCGATCCAAACAATAGTTTTTTCGATACGAATGTCTATCTTCCACAGGAAGAGATTGAGTAAGACCAAGTGCACGTCCGCGTGGGATAATGGTTACCTTATGAACTGGTTCGGTATACGGCAGTAAGGTGCCAAGGAGTGCGTGACCTGCTTCATGGTAAGCTGTCATTTCTTTCTCTTTGTCTGAGATAAACATAGACTTACGTTCAGGTCCCATCATGACCTTATCACGTGCTTCTTCGAGTTCTTCTTGGGTCACACGTTTTTTGTTACGTCGTGCGGCAAGGAGAGCTGCTTCATTAATAAGGTTAGCTAGATCAGCACCAGTAAAACCAGGAGTTCCGCGTGCAATGGAGTTAAGAGATATATCAGATACAAGTGGAACTTTTTTAGCATGAACTGCTAAAATTTCTTCACGACCCTTTAGGTCTGGAAGATCCACAATCACTTGTCTGTCAAAACGACCTGGACGTAGGAGGGCTGGGTCAAGGACATCGGCACGGTTTGTAGCCGCCATGACAATCACACCTTCGTTCATTTCAAATCCGTCCATCTCGACTAACATCTGATTGAGGGTTTGTTCTCTTTCGTCATGTCCACCACCGAGTCCCGCGCCACGGAGGCGACCCACAGCATCGATCTCATCGATAAAGATGATACAAGGAGCATTCTTTTTTCCTTGGTCAAAAAGATCACGGACACGAGAAGCTCCCACACCCACAAACATTTCGACAAAGTCAGATCCTGAAATAGAGAAGAAAGGAACACCGGCTTCACCAGCAACTGCTTTTGCCAGTAAGGTTTTACCAGTTCCTGGAGGACCCACAAGTAGAACTCCCTTAGGAATTCTTGCACCAATGGCTTGGAATTTTTTTGGATCTTTTAAGAATTCGATGATTTCGAGAAGTTCAACTTTTGCTTCTTCACATCCTGCGACATCGTTAAAAGTAACTTTAACTTTTGGATCCACATTCATCTTGGCACGAGATTTACCAAAGGTAAATGCTTTGTTGCCCGATGCTTGGAGTTGTCGCATCATAATGAACCAAATGATCCCAAGAGCGAATAACCAAGGAATGATTCCAGAGACAACACTCCAAAATTTATTTTCTTCTGTAGATTTCGCAGTAAAACTAAGACGTGACTTACGAAGTTTTGTCACCAAATCATCGTTCACTTGTGCTACGTTGGTTTTGAAGAGTTTTGGTTTGTTATCCTTACTATTTTCAGGAATGTACCAACCTTCAATGAGCTCGCGATCAATGATGATTTGTTGTTTTGCGGAAGATTCTTTTCCGTCTTTGGAGGTAATTTTCCCAATTGGCTTTTTCCCTTCGATGGGTTCTACCATATTTAAAAAATCGGAATAGCTGATTTCGTCGGGTTTACCGGCGAAGTCCTGACCTTTATAAACCGTTGCCAAAATGACAAGGAATACGAGTAAAAATAGAAATACGGTTTTGATGTTTTTATTCATGTAAAGACTTCTCGATGATTAGACTGAAATCAAAGGTGATATTTCTGAATCACTTCGTCAATATCTCCCATAGATATGGAACGAATCGCCGCTTCGGCGTCATTGATGATCTGTATCAAACTCAAGTTCTCTAATGGCTCAAAATCTTCACGTAAAAATTCTTCTCTTTTTTTAGGATCGAAGCTTGAATTAAGAACACCGATCCGAATTCGTATAAAATTGGGAGAGCGTAATGAGACAGAAACCGAGTTGACCCCAGGATTGACGTCATTTTCGCCACCTTTGGTGACCACAATTTGGCCGAGTTCTAACCCGACGTCCTCATGAATGACAACTATGTCTTTTACCTGGATTTTTAAAAAGGAAGCAATATAGAGAACTGACTCACCGGAGAGGTCGCTGAAGGTTTGCGGTTTGAGTAAAACCACTTCGTCCCCTTCAAAGTCACCACGACCGATGAGAGATTTTTTCTTTTTAGTTTTGATTTCGATGCCAATGTTGTTAGCGATGACATCGAGAATCTTAAAACCAATGTTAGATCGATTGTTGTTATATTTATCGCCAGGATTTCCTAGCCCTACAATTAACTTCATTGGTTCTTAAAAGAGGATCTTATTTCTTTCCAGCTTTTTTAGCTGCTGGTTTGCCTTTAGCATCAGCTTCTGCTTTTTCAGCACGTTCTGCAGCTAAGATCGCTTTTGTTTTGCTACAAGAAGCAACGATCGGATCACCATTTACAAGGATTTCCCAAGATGCTGGGTGAGGAAGTTCAGAAACTTTAATCATGCCTCCGATATCCAAACCACTTACATCAATAGTGATTACATCTGTTAAATCTTCTGGAGTTGATTTCACTTTGATTTCGTGAACTAAATGTTCGAACTGTCCACCTGCTTTAGAACCTTTGGCAACACCAGATGTTTTGATAGCTACTGTTGTAAGGATCTTTTTACCAGGAGTTACTTTAAAGAAGTCGATATGGCGGATTTGGCCAGTGTGTGGAAATCTTTGAATTTCTTTTACGAAAACTCTTTCCGTTTTACCATCAAGTTCAAGGTCAATGAGAGTTGCCTTACGAATTCCTGAGTCGATGAGTCTTTGGATTTCTTTTTCGACAACACTTGCCGATCTTGCTTCACCGTTTCCGATGATGTTCGCCGGTACTAAACCTTCCACACGCATTCTTCTTGCAGGACCTTTTCCTTTAGAAGTTCTTGTTTGTGCTTTGATACTGATTTTTTCCATGATTATGTTCCTTAAAGTTATGAAAACAGACTAGAGATTGATTCTTCGTTATGAATCCGCTCGATGGCTTTAGCAAAGAGTGGGGCGATGGAGAGCGTTTTCAAGTGATTTATTTTTTTGGTCTCCGGAATGACGATAGAATTTGAGAGCACAATTTGTTTGAAGTTAGCTTCATTCAATTTGGCAGGTGCTTCTCCGGAAAGAACTCCGTGAGATGCACAACATAATACCGATTTTGCTCCATTTTGATACAATGCAGTTGCTGCTTTCGCAATAGTTCCACCTGTATCAATCATATCATCGAGTAATAAACAGTTTTTATCTTTGATTTCACCAATCACATGCATCACCACAGACTCGTTAGCTTTTGGTCTACGTTTGTCAATGATGGCAAGAGATCCGTTTACTTTTTTACCAAAGTTACGAGCTCTTTCTGCTCCACCAGAATCGGGAGATACAATCACAAGGTCTTCCATATTGAGGGAGTTGATGTACTCAGCAAGAACTGGTGAAAAATACAAATGATCCACAGGAATTCGAAAGAATCCTTGGATTTGGTCAGCATGTAGATCCATCGTGAGAACACGATCAGGACCAACCGTTTCGATTAAATCAGCAACCATACGAGCAGAAATAGGAACTCTTGGTTCCACTTTTCTGTCTTGGCGTCCATAACCATAATAAGGAATCACTGCAGTGATTCTACGAGCAGAGGCTCTTCTTGCAGCATCAATAATAAGTAAAAGTTCCATCAAACTGTCGTTTGCTGGATAGCTAATGGATTGTACTACGAATACATCACGTCCACGAACGTTTTCTTCGATTTTTACAGAACTTTCTCCATCGGAAAATCTTTTGACTGAGATTTGGCCGTTCGGAATGTCCAAGTGTTTACAAATTTCCTCGGCAAGAGGTCTATTTGCATTTCCAGAAAATACAACTACTTCGCTGGGATTCATACTCCAACCAACCCTTTATCTATATATTGTTTTGCAAGAGCCAAATCATCAGGAGAATTGATACCGTGGCTTTCTAAAGCATTTGCCAAAGTTTTTGCGCCGACTTTTTTCCCCAACGATCTGAAAATTTTGATCACATCTGTCAGGTAATATTCTTTTTGAGCGTTGTCGTTGCCGATTTGTTTTAAGGCAGTAAACAAATCTTCTGTATTAAAACAGTAAGTTCCTGTATTTACTTCGTTAACGGTCTTTTCTTCAGGACTTGCATCTTTTTCTTCTACAATTCTTAAAAGGCTACCATCATCGGAAGAACGAATGATACGACCGTATCCTGTTGGGTTGTCCATCTTAGCGGAAAGTACAGTCGCAGAATATCCATTGGCTTTATGAAGTTCTATGAGTTCGGAGAAAGATTTTGCTGAAATGAGTGGGGCATCACCGCAAGCAACAATCGTATAGCCAGTGTATGGTGCTAGTTGTTTCTCTGCGGAAATCACTGCATGACCGGTTCCCAATTGTTCGGTTTGTTCTGCAAACTCAACCCCAGGGAAAGATTTTGCAATGTCGGTGACAATGTCTTTGCGGTAACCGACAACCACGACCTTTCGGTTAATGCCGGCGGATTCGATATTACGAAGAACGTGAATTAAAAGTGGAGATTCGTTCAGTACAACCGCAACCTTGGGAAGCTCACTCTTCATTCGAGTTCCTTTCCCCGCCGCCAAAATAACAGCAGTTACAGTATTATGTAGGTTCATCGTTCGTTCTATCGGATCTTTTAAAACTGGCTGGCCTGCTAGGATTCGAACCTAGGGAATGGCGATACCAAAAACCGCTGCCTTACCGCTTGGCTACAGGCCAGTTTCTAAAAAGAGAACGTTCGAAATTCCATCTCAGGAAATCGATTAGAGACAATACGAAGGGCTTCGTCTCTTTCTCCATCCGATGGATAAATGCCGTAAAAGCAAGAACCCGAACCTGATAAAGAAGCATAGACTGCTCCCGACTCATAGAACCCTAATTTCAATTCCTTTAGTAAGGGTTGGGTCTGAAAAGCGATTTTTTCAAACTCGTTCTCGAGCCTGTTTTGCAGGTATGCCCAATCCCCGACCTGAAGACTTCGAATTAAATCCTCTGCCAGAGATTTCCATACTTGGGAACCATAGGGTTTTTGTAAACTTTTTTGAAGGCCTGCGTACATAGATGCCGTAGAAAGTCCGAAGGGTGGGATGGCCAAAATCCCTGTCCCCTTGGCTACAGAAATAGGTTCGAGCACCTCACCAATCCCACTCACATAACAAGGGGAGGATTGGAGGAAAAAAGGGACATCGGCCCCAATGGATTTTGCCAGGGAAATCTCTTCTTCTTTGGAAAGTTGGGTCCAAGGAAAGATTTTCTTCAGGAAAAACCCGGCATTACTGCTTCCGCCACCAATTCCCCCTTCGGGAGGTAGGTATTTTTGTAAATGAATCGATATGGTAACCGGTTCCCGAAGGTGGGCTCTTAATTTTTGGAAGGCTTTATAAAGTAGATTTCGAGTAAAATCACCTCTTTCCGAAACTTCTTCAAACTTGGAATGCCGATACCCATGAAGATAATTTTCCGATGTTAGGTGAATTTTCGAATCGGGTGAGTTTGTATTAGCAGTGATTTGGATTTTCATCGGATCCCCAAAACTAATAGGGACAAAGACACTCCGAATTTCGTGAAGTCCATCTTCCCGTTTGTAAGGAATCATCAAACCAATGTTAATCTTTCCCTTTGCTATGGTTTCCAAAAAAAATCCTAAGACTGAGTGGTAAGATTTTGTTTCGATAGTGCGATGGATTGTAAATGAAACCGAATAGAATCTTTAATTTCCAAAGGTTCAGAAACTAAAACGGATGTACCATATCCCAAAATAGTTTGGATAAACCAGTTTTTATCTCGGATCGGTGCTTGGAATTCTCGATACATAGTATCCCCGATTTGTTTTTGGTTTCCAGTTGTTTGAAGGTTAAGTTTCAATCCTAAATGGTAAGATGCTGAATCGGTAATCCATAACTTTGCAAATGTATTGTTTTCTTTATCGTTACCGAACAGTTGTTTGAAGCCGTGCAAAAATTCTTCTGCAGTATCAGGAAGAGTTGGGTATTTTGTATCTGCTATGACAATATTTAAAATAAAATCCAAACGAAAGGATCGGAATCCTTCTTTTGTTAAATCATAAGCCAAAAGATAAGAATCATTTTCTTCCCACAATAACCAAGGAGCCAAGGTTCTTGTTTCTTTTTCCTTTGTATCTCTTTTCCAATAAACAATTGTTAGAGTTTTTTTGTTGTTAATCGCTTCGATAATGGTTTCTTTTGTTTTTTGATAAGGTGACCAATCACCGGAAGGAATGACAGAATCAATTTTGTTTAAAATAGAACGATTGAGTTCGGAGTTTTCTTTTGTTTTTTGGGAAACTAAAAGAGACCTAAGAAATGACCATTCTTTTGGGGAAAGTGGGAGTGCTGAATCAACAGCAACAGGGAGTCGGATTTTTACTTTCTCCCCATCAAAATCTAAATCCACGGCATCGGTCGGTGAATAAGGATACATCTCAATCATATACAGTTCCCCCAAATCTTTTTTGAGGGCTGCGATTGATTTGTGACCCGTGACACTTTGAATTTCCTCTAACCCAAGTCCTTCTGGATGAGAAGCCAGAAGGCGGATTAAATTTAATTTGGAAGCGGCCCGAGCAGTGGATGGATTCATTATGCTTCTAGAATTACTTTTAATTCCTTTGCGTTAGATGCACATAATGATTGTTTTTCGATATTTTTTGCTTTTAAGTGTCCACCAGTAAGTCTTTGGCTCACAACACTTGGCCCAAAGTCAATGATTGTGTTAATGGCACTGTCATTAAAAATAGGAGCAATCGCCAAATCCCAGTAAAGTGGCTCAATAAGGACCATTTTAAAAAGGATGTCACGAAGGTTTCCATCTTTTTGTAAGTTGTGGCCATCAAAGATACTGTATACAGGAACTTTTAAATCAGCACCAGTATATGGGAATGGAACTACGGATGCATCGTCTGCATTGAATTTATCAAGTGATGTTTCCATAAATGGGCAATGGAAAGGTGCAGTTGTTTTCAAATATACAAACTTAAATTTTTTCTCGTCCATTTCTGCTTTCCATTGTTTACGGAATGCAAGAAGAGAAGATGGAAGTGCAGAAAGAATCATAGAATCTGGAGTGTTGTAAAGAGAAATAAAAACAGTGTCTTGGCCTTTGAGTCCAAGAGAGTCATTTGTTTTTTTCACTCGTTCTTCTAATTCATCTTTTGTATAACCAATCACTGCAACCATTGGTGCTGGGTTTTTGTCTCCATTGGCTTCGTTTTCTTTCACAACTTCTTCGGAAACTACAAAGTTAGGGTAAACTTTTTGTCCGTTAAATCCTAGATAAAAAACAAATCTTAAAAAATCAGAATAAGCAGTTAGGAAATCAGCTCCGTCTTTTCCAAGACCAACAAGGGCAGAGGCAATGACCCCTTGGCTATGACCACTAGCAGCACCAGTAGCTTTGATCAGTTCCGCAGTTGGGTAACCACGTTTAGAAACCAAAACGTAATTTGCAATTTGCGTCATGAAGATTCCCGGTACAGAAATCGGTGCGCGAGCTAAATAATCTTCGGAAGGAGCGCCGTCTGGATTTTCAATCCAAGCTTTGAAATCAAATCCTTCATTCAGGAGTGGGCTTTTGCCATCACGAGCAGCAATTTCAGCAATGGTTTTGAAACTTGTTTCGAAAAATTCTTTTAGTTCTGGTTCTGCGTATAATTTTACGAGTTCTTTGAGATAAGGTGAACCCTGTCCTCCAAATTGAAGGAAAAATTTTTGTGAATTTTGGAGGGTGGCAGTAAGGAGTTTGGCCGATGTCATTTAATCTTCCTGAGATATGATTTTTCTGTTACCGTACAGATCGGACTTCCTAGAACAAGGAGAAAATTCACGTAAGGGAACGGGAGATTTTGGGGCTAATTCACCCCATTAAAGAGAATGGTTGGCAATTAAGCCGCTTTGCTTTGTTCGAGATTGGATTTAATGCGTTCGTGGTCTAGGGCAAGAAGGACAGTATTTTCGAAATAGGTAGAAAAATCGATTCTTCCAGACGAATAGTCTTCGTGAAGAAGGGCTAATAGAAGATAGAACATAGATCCTCCTGGTGGTTCCGAATCTATCAATGTGACATAATTCGAAAAGTCTTTTTCGGTCAAAGAGTTACCTTGAATGTCGGTCAGTCTGGAAATTTTTGAAGGAAAATTATTACCGAGGGTTGGGATTCGGGATTTCCTCTTTACAAAGTACCAATTTCTCGTTTCTTACGAGCTTATGTTTTTCACCCTCGCTCCCATCGATTATCTGATTCTTTTGGTTTTTGTTGGATTTATGGTTGTGATTGGGGTTCTTCTCAAAAAATCCATGAACCAATCTAGCGATTTTCTTCTGGCGGGCCGAATGATTCCCGCTTGGATCACGGGAATTGCCTTTATTTCTGCCAATATCTCTGCCCTTGAACTTTTAGGAATGAGTGCCAGTGGTGCCGAATATGGGTTTTTGACTTTCCACTTTTATTATTTAGGGGCGATCCCGGGAATGATTTTTCTCGGGATTTTTATGATGCCTTTTTATTATTCCTCAAAAATCAGAAGTGTACCTGAATACCTTCGTTACCGGTTCAATCGGCCGGCGCATTTGCTAAATTCACTGATCACTTTACTCTCTCTGGCTCTTGGTTCTGGAATTTACCTTTATTCTTTATCTTTGGTTTTTGAAACCATGTTTGGTTGGAACCCTCACCTTTCTATTTTGTTTAGTGCAGCCATTGTTTTGGTTTATACATACTTTGGGGGTTTAAGTTCTTCTATTTATACAGAAGTCATGCAATTTTTTTTAACAGTTCTTGGTTTGTTTCCTTTAGTGATTATCGGTTTAACAAGGTTAGGTGGTTGGGATGGGCTAATGCAAAAAATTCCTAATTCGCACAAACATATGTGGCATGGGCTTATCAACGGACAGAATGAACTTGGTTGGGATTTGTTAAGTGTGACTATTGGTTTAGGTTTTGTATTATCTTTTTCCTATTGGACCTGTGGTTTTACGGAAGTGCAACGAGCTATGGCTGCAAAAGATTATAGGGCAGCCAGAAGAACCCCACTCATTGGAGCCATGTTCAAATTGTTTTTACCTTTTTTAACCGTAATACCGGGGTTAATTGCGCTAACAGAATTTTCAAAAGAAATGAATGGTGAATACAATAAAAGTTTTATAATCTTATTAAAGAACTTTTATCCTTCTGGAATGTTGGGTCTTGGTACAACAGCACTCCTTGCTGCATTTATGGCTGGTATGTCTAGTTCTATAACCGCAATGAACACAATTTTTACTTATGACATTTACCAAACATACATCGATCCAAACAGAGAAGATAAGGATTATTTAAAAATTGGAAAACTTTGTACAATGATTGCCGTGGTATTTGCCATTTTTGCTTCTTATATAGCGATGCAATTTGAAAATATTATGAACTATATTCAGTTACTATTTTCCTTTTTTAGTGCTCCGCTCATTTCTATATTTTTGTTAGGAATGTTTTGGCGGAGAGCCTCCGGATGGAGCGCGTTTTATGGGATGTTACTCGGAACGGGAACTGGGCTTGTTCATTTCCTCTTGTATTATTTAGGAATTCTGCAATATAAATCCGATATGGTATCTAATTTTTATGGAGCTATTTATTCTGGATTGGTTTGTTTTTTGACAATGGTGATCGTGAGTTTTATCGAAAAGGAAGATCCAAGTAAGGATCTTAGAGGTTTAATTTATTCCGATAGAGACCAATCCAACCCATTTTGGGATCCAAGAATTTTAGCTTGGGGTGTTGGGCTCATTGTACTACTTGCCGGGTTTAATATCGTTTTTGCATAAAGATTTATAGGTTCGTAATAAAATAGTAATTGAATGAGAGTATCAATGATTCTATGTTTGTTGCTGTATACACGAAGACTATGAAACCAAATCATTATACCGAAATTCCATCCACGTTCGAAGTTCAATTGGAACACCTAAAGGATTATGATTCAAAAAAACATATCAGTGCCAGAGGAATTATGTTTCTCCATCCTTATGACATTGAGGTGCCTTCCATTTTGAAAATTTCCTTAAAAATGATTTCTATGACAGGATCCGTCGACTTCCTAGTGAAAACATTAAAATGCGAAAAACTAGGAAACGAACCGTTGTATGAAATCCATTGTAATTTTTATGACACAAATGCTGAAAAAGAAGACGAAGTGTTGGGCTTTATCAGTAGTTTTTAATTTCGTAAATTAGGAACCATCAATTAGAGAGTTCCCCCTTTTTCGATTAGGTATTGAAAACTCTCTTCAGAAAAGGATTTATCTTTTGGCCCATACTGCATAAGCCACCGGGTTGGTGGCAAAAAACCATCAGTATTCAGGGCGTAACCCCCACCTAACAATCCGCCAATTTTAGAACGAAGTTCGAAATGTAAATGTGCCGGATAATTTCCACCGGCATCTCCAATGGTTCCTATCCATTCGGTTTTTTTTACCAATTGTCCTGGTTCAACGTCAATGGTATGCAGGTGAGCATAAACAGATTCTAAATACCAAAACTTTCCATTCCCAACATTGTGATAATGGACAACCCGAACTACCTTTCCCCAACCACCACCATAATCGGCAATTTCGGAAACCACTCCATTCCCAAAAGAATAAACAGGAGCCGCATAATCACTATCACCTCCGGTCATTGCATTCCAATCTTCGCCTAAATGTTTTCTACCACCAAACTTTCCATTTTCGGCTCCGAACTTTTGCGCTAAGTAATAACCTTCGGCATACTTTCCTCCTACAGGGAATTCAAAATCGGTAGCTTGGAAAGAGGGATAACGTTTTAATATGGGAAAGGGGTCTGTGGTGCGGACTTCGCCCGATGATTCCATCCAACCAAATAAAGGGTTTCCTTGGTAAGAATAACCTTTAGAAACACAACCTGTCCCCAGGAGAGAAAGACAGATTGTGAGTAAAAAAGGTAAAAATGTATTACTTGCTACGAACCAATTGCTTTTTAGAAGTTCTCGAAGATTTAGAAGAAACATGACGTCCTTCCGAAAGGAATTCCGCTCGTGCTTCGATTGGCAAATGGTTTCCGAGTTTTGTTGATCTTTTTTTACCCTTTGCCATTTCTTCTTTCATCTCATATAGGAATGAATCGTAATCCACTTGGATGGTATGTCGTGTGCTACTCACATACCTTTTTTTCATTCTAACTTGGTCTTCTTCGATGGCTTTTTCCATATCCTCTTTAGAGGGTAAAACATAATTTCCTGTTAGATACTGAGATATCCACTTTCCTTGGCATTCTGCCAGTGGCATAATGGCACCTAACGGTTGCATAAGGCCTACAAAAAACAAATTATTAATTCCTGGTTTGATCATTTTGTAAAAAAGAGGGAGGTAATTATTGGGAGCAGAAATAAAATCTTCATCAAAGAAGGGAAACTTGATATTGTAACCCGTGCAGTAAATGAGAACATCCGCTTCTTCTTCGGTTCCATCGGCAAAGGCGATTTTTTTACCTTTGAGTTCTGTAATCACTGGTTTTGGTTTGATATCTCCTCGACCAAGTCTTACAAGCAAATCTTGTGAGATGGTAGGATGGGCAGAACCAAATTTATGATCTGGTTTTGGCAAACCAAAGTCTTCCATTTTTCCAACCCCAAAGCGAATCAACAGGTGAGCGAGTGTTTGTTGGATAAAAAAGGGAACCCAGTGTGGTGTGTATTCGGTTAATTTATCTAAAGGTTTTCCAAAAAGATAATTGGGAATGACGTAAGCACCACGTCTTGCTGATAAAAAAACTTTTTTGGCAACCCCAGGCCTAGAGAGTTCGACGGAGATATCCATTGCACTATTTCCCATTCCAAGGACGACTACGTTTTTCCCTTCGCAGTTAACGGGCGTTTTTGGGTCAACATAGGAATGAGAATGGATTACTTGACCAGAAAATTTCCCAGGGAAGGCGGGATCCGGCCAACGTTCGCTCCAATGGTGTCCATTGGCAACCACTAACGCGTCATAGTATTTGGTTGGTCCTTTTTCGGGAGTGATTTTCCAAAGTCCGTCTTCAGTACGTTCTGCTTTTTTCACTCCATTTTTGAATTGGATGTGTTTACGAAGTCCAAAGTGGTCTACATAAGATAAAAAGTAATTTTGAATGGGTTCATGGTTTGGATAATCTGCATAATTGGTTGGCATCGGAAAGTCGCGGTATTCCATTCGATCCCGGTGGGTATTGATATGGAGGGATTTGTAAATGTTACTGAGACCATTGTCGTTTTTATAACGCCAGTTTCCACCTACATCACTTCCTTTTTCATAACAATCAAAAGGGATTCCGTGTTCCTTTAATGATTTAATGACTGTGATGCCGGAAGAACCGGCCCCAATGACGCAAACTTTCGGAAGTGGCATAGTATTTCTCTCAAAACTAAAAATAGACTTAGGGAGAGAATTTTACAATTCAGAGTCTCTTGATCAAGACGATTTTACTTTCCCATATAAAAAAAGTTTTTAGCAAATGTTAGTTTAATGGCACTAAACTTTGAATAGGTCTTGTCAAAGCGAATACGTAAATAGCTTATTTATTTGCCCTGTGGTGTTTCCAAAAAAGAACGAATCTCTGTTTCCAAGTTGGTGATTTGAATTTTGGTAATCTTACCGGCTTTTAGCTGAATTAAGGTTAAAGATCCTTTTGTTCTTGGGAAAGGATCTGCTATTTTTTCTTCTCTCACCAAACGAAGAGTATACGGATAAGATTTCATTTTTGGAAGGGCTACAAATTTAGTGATGAGGCTAGGCATTTTATGAATGTCTGAAATAAGCACTGCTTGTTTTCCTTCCAAATATCCTTTACCTTCTTTTTCTAAAATGGGATGGATGATTTTACTGGCATCCATATCAGAAATAAAGATGACCTTTGTTGTCTCAAGAGGAATGGGACTTGGTTCTTCCCATTGGTTGGTATAATTGATTTCAGGAAGGGAATTTCCAACCACTAAGGTAGAAGTAGGAGTGGTTGGTTCCTCGGCAAAAAGAGATAAGTTTAAAATGAGAATAGGAAGAAGGACTAGATAACGAATGGAATTTCTGAAAATGGAGAAAGATTTTAAGTTCAAAACAAAGTTGTTTTTAATGATTTGGATTTGGTTCATAAACATGTAGGTTGCAGTGGCAACCTTCTCCTAAAGGCGATATAAATATTCTAAAACTTGTTCTTTTGTCATCTTACTGGCGTTAGAGAATTCTCCTCCTTTTGTAGAGGTAAGAATTTTTCCAGTTGGGTCAATGACAACGAGAGCGGGGATTCCATTTTCAATCGGGTTCCCTAGTTTTTCATTTAGACTTAGGTTTTTGTCAAAGCGGCCCACATCCACTTTTAAGATTAAAAAATTCTGTGTGAGTAGGGCCTTCGGTTCTGGTTCCCGAAAAATTCCCTCCAACGCTCGGCAATCGGGACACCAGTCAGCACCAAAAACCACGATGAGTTTTCGGTTTGAGTTTTTGGCAATCGCCAGACTTTCTTCGTATTGAGAAAGTATTATGTCACTTTGTTTGGAACAATGGGAAACGCTAAGGAAGGAAGATCCGAAAAAAAGGAGAGTGAAAAGAATGTGAAACTTGCGTTCCATAAAAACGGTGCGGAAGAAATCTTCCGCCAATCTTATTTCTTAGCGATTTCTTTTAGAATTTCTTGTCTTTTTTTATCTTTCTCAATATGGGAAAGAGACAACCAATCACGTTTCAATTGTTTTTCTGAAACACCTTTGAAGGTTGCATATTTGCCGAGAATTTTTGCTGTTTTTGCGTTCATGCCAACCAGATTCTTTTGCCTCTCCTTTCTGTCAATGCGAACCTTGTTTGCTGTTTCATCCTTGACCCCTAAACTCTTTACGAAACATAGTAAAGTGCAAGAAATCCAAAGACCCTATGAAATCACAGCTACCTGACCGTTACGATCCCGAATCTGTAGAGCCCAAATGGATAAAAACTTGGGAAGAGAAACAAACCTTTGCTCCTGACTCATCTCGCAAAGAAACATTTTCGATCGTCATCCCTCCGCCAAACGTAACGGGGAATTTACACATTGGACATGCACTCAATCATACTATCCAAGACATCATCATTCGTATCGAACGCAAAAAAGGTAAAAATGTAGTTTGGGTTCCTGGAATGGACCATGCAGGTATTGCAACCCAAGTAGTTGTGGAACGTGAGTTAGGAAAGGAAGGAAAGTCTAGAACTGATTTTACTCGTGAAGGGTTTATCGAAAAAGTTTGGGAATGGAAAGCACACTCCGGTGGAATGATTGCCAAGCAACAACGGTTACTCGGTGAATCGGTAGATTGGTCACGCGAACGGTTTACGTTTGATGAAGGTCTTTCCAAAGCTGTCATCAAAGTATTTCGCAGTTTGTATGATGAAGGATTGATTTATCGCGGTGAACGGATCATCAATTGGTGTCCTGTCACGAAAACTGCCATCTCTGACATAGAAGTAGAGTATAAAGAAAAACAAGGCAAACTCTATCATATCAAATATCCGAAAGCAGAATATAAATCGAAAGATCCAAAAACCCTGAACCAAGGGGAATACATCGTCGTAGCCACCACAAGACCAGAAACGATGTTTGGTGACGTGGCGGTTTGCGCTCATCCGGATGATGTTCGTTATACGGACTTAAAAGATAAATTTGTATTTTTACCAATTGCGGGAAAAGAAATTCCAGTTTTATTTGATTCCTTCGTAGACAAAGAATTTGGATCGGGGCTTGTGAAAATCACTCCGGCCCACGACATCAATGACTATGAAGCGGGACTTCGTTTAAAACTCACTCCAATCAACATCATGAATTTGGATGGAACTTTAAACGAACAAACTGGTAAATACAATGGACTCGACCGGTTCGAAGCTCGTAAACGAGTTGTAGAAGAACTCGAATCCAACGGTTATATTGAAAAAATAGAAACCCATATCCATAGTGTAGGCCACAACCAAAGAGGTGGAGCGGTCATTGAACCGTTGTTATCCACTCAGTGGTTTGTAAAAATTGAATCTCTTGCAAAACCTGCCATTGAAGTTGTGAAATCAGGTAAGGTTCAATTCCAACCAAAGATGTGGGAAAAAACATACTTTGAGTGGATGGAAAATATCCGCGACTGGTGTATTTCTCGCCAACTCTGGTGGGGCCACAGAATCCCTGCCTATTATGCACCAAACGGTGAGATGGTGGTTGCTGAATCTGTAGAGGAAGCTATCTCTTTGTTTTCTAAAAAAGATGTGAATGTCACCAAAGAGACCATCAAACAAGATGAAGACGTTTTGGACACTTGGTTCTCATCTGGGCTTTGGCCGTTTACGGTTTTTGGTTGGCCTGAAAATTCGGAAGAACTGAAACAATACTATCCTACTTCTGTGCTGGTGACTGGATTTGATATCATCTTCTTCTGGGTGGCTCGGATGATTATGAACGGTCTTAAATTTATGGGGGATGTTCCTTTTCATAAGGTTCTCATTCACGGACTTGTTCGTGATAAAGACGGTAAGAAGTTCAGTAAGTCCCTTGGAAACGTAGTGGATCCTTTGGATATGATGAGTAAATACGGAACCGATTCGTTTCGATTTTTTCTCGCAGCCGTTTTACCAGAAGGAAAGGACATACTTTTCGACGAATCACGGTTAGACGGATATAGATCTTTCTGTAATAAAATTTGGAACTCGAGCCGGTTTATTTTTATGAACCTGCCAGAAGAGTTCACAGCAAAAGATCCTGACATTAATTCTTTAGAAGACACGGATCTTTGGATTTTGAATGAATTTGATCGGATGCTTAGCCGTTATGAAAAAGCCTACTCCGGTTATCTCTTTTTCGAAATGGCAAATGCCGTGTATGATTTTGTTTGGGGATCTTTCTGCGATTGGTATTTGGAATTAACCAAAGCACGTGTGTATGGGAATGTAACTCCCGAATCACAAGAGAAAGCGCGCCTTGTTCTTGTCAGTGTATTAAAAAAATCACTCGGACTTTTACATCCGTTTATGCCTTTCATTACGGAAGAAATTCATTCTTTACTAGAGCCAATGGAACTTGCGAAAACAGAATTTCCAAAACCTTATGGAGTTTCTGATTCTGCGCCGGCTGTGGTTCGAATGGAGCTTGTGCGTGAGATCATCACAAAGATCCGAAACATGCGTGCAGAGCTCGGAGTCAAACCTGAGAAAAAATGTAAGGTTATCATCAAGTGTAGCCATAAAGAACTAAAAGAAATGATGGAAAGAGAAATTAAATCCATCCTCCAACTTTCCAAAGCAGAAAGTTTAGAATTTTTAGATTCTTATGAAGCAAAAAATACGGATTCTGTAGGTGCTTTTTCGATTGGAGAAATTTTTCTTCCTTTGGAAGGAATTTTTGATTTTGAAAAAGAAAAACAACGATTGGAAAAAGAGAAAAAACAAATCCAATTGGAAATGGAAAAGTTGGAAAACAAAATCAACAATCCATCGTTTTTAGAAAAAGCAAAACCTGACGTTGTAGAAAAAGAAAGAGAAAAGTATAATACTTGGAAAGAGAAACTAGATAGTACGGTAAGGGCTTTAGAAAAAATTGGATCATAAATTTAAAGTTTTACTCATTGGAAGTGGCGGAAGAGAACATGCGTTAGCGGACGCTATCTCTAAATCAAAATCTTTGGAATCTCTGAAGGTATTTCCTGGGAACGGTGGTTTTTCGAAAGATTTATTATTGGATGTAAAGGATATATCCATCACCGATAAATCCAAATTTTTTGATTATATAAAATCTTCTGGAACAAACCTAGTTGTGGTTGGGCCAGAAGATCCGCTTGTAAACGGACTTTCTGATTGGTGTGCTGAAATAGGTATCCCTTGTTTTGGACCTTCGGCTTATTGTGCGCAAGTGGAAGGTAGCAAACATTTTGCCAAAGAAATGATGAAACGGGCCAAAGTTCCAACAGCATCTTTTGCTGTATTTACAGATCATGAATCGGCTTGGAGTTATGCCCAAAAAGAAATGTTACCCTTGGTTGTCAAAGCCGATGGACTTGCTGCTGGAAAGGGTGTCACTGTTGCTTTCGAAATGAAGGAAGTGAAACAAGCGTTAGATGAAATATTTTTAGAATCAAAGTTTGGGGAAAGTGGTAACAAAGTAGTTTTGGAATCCTTTTTGGAAGGAGAAGAAGCCTCACTTTTTGTCATCACAGACGGGGAAAGGTATATGTGCCTTCCTGCAGCCCAAGACCACAAACGTGCTTATGATGGAGACATCGGGCCAAACACAGGTGGAATGGGAGCTTATGCACCGGCTCCGATTGTAACGGATGTCGTACTTTCTAAGGTAAAGGAACTTGTCATAGAGCCAATGTTAGCTGAATTTAAGTCGGCAGGCCATCCTTACAAAGGACTTCTTTATGTTGGTCTTATGATTACCAAAGAAGGAAATCCAAATGTAGTGGAATTTAACTGTCGATTTGGAGATCCAGAAACGCAGTGTGTGCTACGTTTGTTGGATGAAGATATTTTACCGATTTTTTATGCCTCGGCAGTAGGAAACCTTCCGATCCGAAATCTAAAATTAAAAGAGGGATCTTCTGCTGTGGTGGTTCTTGCGGCCAAAGGGTATCCGGATTCTCCGCAAAAAGGAATGGTTTTGGAAATTCCACCAAACGAAGGGAATGTGGTAGTTTACCATGCGGGAACCAAACGCCAAGAAAACAAAATTTTGGCAAACGGTGGGCGGATTTTAGGAATTACTTCCTTTGGAAGTTCTTTAAAGGATGCAATTAATGATTGTTATGCGTTTTTAACAAAAACCAAAGCACCTGATACGTTTTATAGAAAAGACATAGGAAGGCGCGCGCTCTAATGCCATTTAGTATCTCTGGGAATTTTAAAATTTGTGAACGTGCCAACCTTCGCAATTTTGAAAAACATCTAGGGATCATTTTGTCCGAAAACCAAACCCAACTCCAACAACATTTGATGATTCGCCGTGCATTGCAAAACTTGAGTGGATCTGTAAGTGTTCTTTCTGGACTCAGCCGTCAAGAGTTGTTATCTTTTATTTTTATCCTCACTCAATTTGGTGATATCATTCGTTCGGAAACTCCACCGGAATACCTACAATTGGAATCCATTCCTTATGTGATTGAATGGTCAAAAGGCCATTATATGATCCCGATGGAAATATTAGAACATCTGGCTCATGAAAGGATATTCAAAGACCAAGGGTATTTGTTTGCACTCATTCCTGCTTTATCCATTAAAGAAAAAAAATCTTGGATTCGTTGGATCGGTGTGGATTTCGAAAAGGGTGGCGACCGGGATTTAAACTTTGAAATTTATTCACAGTGTCGTGTTTTACAAAAGCCCTTTCTTGGTAAATCGCTTGTCCAAGAATCAGAAATTCGTTTAGAACAAATTTGGCCACGAGGCAAAAACGAATACATCGATTGGTTTTATAAAGGACTTTCTACTTTTTATTATTCTATGGAAGAGATGAGTCGAAAAGAAAAAGATCCATTTTTACTTCATGTCATTGAACTCATTAAATCTGGTAAATTCATACTCAAACGTTTACCCGATACATACGGAAAAGAATCAAGTTACTCTCTTGTAGGTACTGTGGAAGGAAACACTCCACAACTCAGGGAAACCATATTCCAATGGGAAGTGGAACGACTTCGTAAAGATTCTTTATTTTAAAACTTCCACTTCGGATTTACGCATTATGGATAGATCACTAAAAGAATTAAAAAAACAAACATCAGAAATGATTGAGACTTTCCAAACGTATTGGACGGCACAAAATTTCCAAGAAGACTACGACCGTTTATCCTCACTCATTGAAAAAGCAAACGATCCAAAAATATGGGATTCACCTGACCAAGCAAAAACAGTCACTCAAAAACGAAACGAGTTACAACTAAAGTTGGATCCTTGGTTGGATTTAAAAAAGGAACTTCTCGATTTTCCTGATTTGATCGAACTCACTTCGGAAGAAATGGGAGAGACTGGCTTAAAATCTTTAAACGATGATTTTGATCGTATGTTTGAGACATTTGAAAACTTACAAATGTTAGATGCCCTTGCTGGTAAAGATGATGGCAAAGCTGCTTTTATCAATATCCATCCCGGTGCCGGTGGTACCGAATCCCAAGACTGGGCCGATATGTTACTCCGAATGTACACTAGGTTTTGTGAACAAAAAGGATATCGTGCGGAACTTGTGGATTACCAACCTGGAGAAACTGCAGGAATCAAAAATGCCACGTTATACATCCAAGGGGATCATCCCTTTGGTTATTTAAAATGTGAATCGGGAGTTCATAGGCTTGTTCGGATCTCTCCATTTGATTCTAATAAAAGAAGACATACTTCCTTTGCCTCCGTCTATGTAACACCGGAAGTCGATGATGACATCCAAGTGAACATCGAAGAAAAAGACCTTCGTGTGGATGTGTATCGTTCCTCGGGTGCTGGTGGACAGCACGTAAACACTACGGACTCTGCTGTGCGAATCACACATATCCCTACAGGTGTTGTCGTTTCTTGTCAGATGGAAAGGTCCCAAATCAAAAACCGTGACACGGCAATGAAGATGCTCCGTGCCCGTTTGTATGAAATGGAAAAACAAAAAGCAGAGGAAGAAAATGCCAAAAAAGCCGGTGAAAAACGTGATATCTCTTGGGGATCACAAATTCGAAGTTATGTGTTCCATCCATACAATTTGGTAAAAGACCATAGAACTGATTTTGAAACAGGTAACGTTCATGCCGTGATGGATGGAGATTTGGAAGATTTTATTATTGCATACTTAAAATACCTGACAAACCAAAAGGCAAACGCTAAAGTATAATCAAATGTCTGTAAAACAGGATATTTCCGGTACTCTAAGGAAAATCCAAAAAGAAATTCAACAACTTCCGAATATTACGGATCGATTGAATTTCATTTTGGACATGACTCTGACTTTGTTTGGAGCCTCTACCGGTAGTATTTCCATTATGGACCAGGAGGAAAAAGTCCTCACCATTGTTGCGGCCAAAGGGATGGATTGGGAGAAAAAAATTGCCGCCAAACTTCCATTTAACTTGGGAGTGACGGGTCGCGCTGCCTCCTCCAGGGAAATTATCTATGTTCCCGATGTGACTTTAGATAAAGACTATGTAAAACTCATCGAAACCGTTCGTTCCGAACTTGCGATTCCATTGTTAACTAGAGATTCTACTGTTGGAGTTTTAAACTTAGAATCGGATAAGGTGAATTTTTTCTCATCCGATATCATCAACCAAGCCACATTATTTGCTTCCCAATTAACGATTGTTATTTTAGAAGAGCGAATTGCGAAAGAAGCTTTTGAAAAATCCAAACGAGAAGAAGATCCTGTTGAAGAAATACTTGGTTATGATCCAAGTATTTTGTTTTTAAAACATAGAATTCGTCAAGTGGGCCCCTCTGATACATCCGTCATGATCATTGGAGAAGAAGGGGCTGGTAAAAAACTAGTCGCCAAAGCCTTACATTATATCTCTCAAAGAAAAAACGGACCGTTTCTTACGGTTGATTGTTCGGGGCTTAGTTTTGAATTATTGGAAGCAGAGTTATTTGGATCCCAAAGTGGAAAAATTTATAATCCAGGAAAATTGGAACAAGCCAACGGTGGTTCCTTATACATTGAATCTATTGGAGATTTACCATCCAATTTACAAACAAAACTCTTTCATACGATAAGAGATAAAACGATGCCTAACCCTTCTGTCAAAAAGAAGGAGGAGGTTTTAAATATTCGGATTTTTACAGGTAGCAAAAGAGATTTATTAGAAGATATTCAAAAAGAAACGTTTTCTATGGACTTGTATTACCGCCTAGCAGAAGTTCCTTTAAGGGTGCCTCCGCTAAGGGAAAGAAGAGGCGATGTTCCACTTCTTGCTCATCATTTTTTATACCAATACAACAAACAATATGGACGTAACAAAACATTCTCAACGGATGCATTAAAAACACTTACCGGAATGCCTTGGAGTGGAAATGTTCGGCAATTACAAAGTGTCATTCAGTATGCTGTGCTTGTCCCACCAGAAACGGTACTCGAACCTCATTCCTTTTCACAAGATGGGAAACGTGAACCAGAGGCTCAAACCAAGGTTCAGAGTTTCGGTATAGGATCAGACATTCTATCTCCTTCGGAAAATTTATCTCTCAATATTGCTATCGAACGATTGGAGGCAATTTGGATTAAAGAAGCCTTCCAAAGAGTCTCTACTCAGGAAGAGGCAGCCAAACTTCTAGGAATTAGCCGAGGTTCTTTGCAATATAAGATCAAAAATAACCAATTTCTGGACGGATTCAACACCTAAAGTCCAGAAAAGAATGGATAGATTGGCCTTACCTGTCGATATGATTACTAAGGAGCTTTCACGTGGCAGATAGTTATTACCGTACCATTAGTGGTAAACAATATGATAATGAATTGTTAGAAATTGCAGAAAAAGCCACCAAACGTAGCAAAGCTCCTATTGGCAAAAACATTGCTAAAACATTATTTGATGCCATTAAAGATGGTGGCGATTATACAGAAGTAGAAAAACGCACTGTAAAATACATTCGAGATAATTTTAAGTTTAGCGCTGAAGCTGATGAATACCTTCGTTCGGAAATTCGTAAGTGGGCAGCAAAAATTTCTGTTCCTGCTGCAAAGAAAAAATCTTCAACTAAGGCATCTGCGAAAAAAGAAAACACGACAAAAAGAAGTTCCGCACGTGCTGTAAAAGCTTCCGATGAAGGATTCACTCCATATACGGAAAGTTATGAATTTGGGGAATCATCGCATGACGAAATAGCGCCTACACCTGAATACAATGAACTAGTTGCTTTAAATAAATTTCAAATCACACCAAAACAAAATCGACTTGGAAGAATTATTTTACTCAGTTTGATATTTGTATTTTTTATTGTTCTCATCATTTTTGGAATCCGAAGTTGCAATCGTAGTTCAAAATCCTCAGATAACATAAACCAAGAATCAAATGTTTCTCCGGAACCAACAGGAACACGATCTTTGGAACGAGTGGAATTATCCCAAGGTAAGATATCTAACCGATTTGAATCCAGAGCTTCGGCCATTCGTTATATCAATGATTTACAAATTCGTTTTATCAAACAAAGTATGCAAACAGAAGATAGCGCGAGTGATAAAATTGCCACTCTGGCAGAAGCACTAAAGGCCTATCCTGGAGTTCGCATTCGAATCAAAGGACATACATGTTTTATTGGTGAAATGGATGAAAACAAAATTTTATCCGATGAACGGGCCAAATTTATCTTTGATGAACTTGTAAAAAATGGTGTCAGCGCGACACAACTCGACTATCGCGGGTTTGGTGAGACTGCAGAAATAGAATCTAATTCTACAGAAGCTGGTAGAATCAAAAATAGACGGGTTGATTTTACAGTTTTATCAGTTAACGAATAGTTACATTCATTTCAACAGTCGATAGAGAGACTTAGTGAGCATCCGTTTGGTGGACTGAACGGATGCGTACAATCCTTCATACAATAACAAAGATTTTTTTGCCACCGCAAGCCTTGGATTTTCTTTTTCTTCCAATGTCAGATTGTCATCATAACCTTCCGTGATGGTTAAAATCACCCTTTGGATTCCTAAACTTAATATTTCGTTCAAACCCTTTTTCCCAGATACTTGTTCATCAATTGCATCCATTTGTTTGATATCTTCGGAAAAAGTTTTGGGATTGATTTGGTTTCTTTTGATTTGGTTGTAAATCCGTTCCGAAACTGTGAGTCCTCGTTTCACAGTGGATGCAAAATCCAATAAACTTTCTGTTGTGGATTTGATTTCGGAAACCAATAGTTTTTGATCGAAAAAAGGATTTTCCGTTTTCAATTGAGATTGGATTTGGTTTCGAACAGATTGTACTAATTTGGTTTGGATTTTTATTTCGTTTTCATCACTGGAAAATTCCTTTTCAAAATGGGAATGAGGGATTCCTTCTAGTTTGGCACCAAACTTGGTGAGATTGGTCCAAGGATTTTCTTTGGCATGGTCTTCGAACCATTTTTTAAAGATTAACATCTTTTCATTGGTGATATACGTTTCACCCAAGTTACCGGTGACTTTTTTTTGAGGCAAAGCAAACAGCTGTTTGTAGTTATGTTTTTCGCGCCGAAATTTTCTAGATTCTAAATAGTTCAATCGTTCTTCGAGGACCGCCCCTTTGGAATGAGCAAGACCTTTGGTAAAACTCAAATCTTGGCCCACTAAAAATATAGAATTTGCACCCATCAGAGTGGCTAGGCTTGCGGCATTGGTGGATACGGAACCACCAAACGGAACGGAACCAATTTCACTGGGTCCAGTTCTTTCCAGTAGACCAATCAAAGGAAAAGGGGAAGAGGTCACAAAACCCTTGTTTGGTCCTTTGTCTAATCGTAAACTCAAATAGGTAGATGTAGGATCAAAAATAAGAATCCCATCTCCCGAGTAATCTTCCAAGTATTGGCTGTTTAGGGCCTGTGGATCAACAGAAAAAATCAAATCAGGATCAACACCGAAAGAGGTGAGGATGGGAAGAGCTGTATCTACTGCCAGGAGAAGAAATTGGTTTCTATATTTTGTTAGCTCTGGTATGGATTCGGAAAGGCTAGGACCTGCCCCGCAAACTACAATAGAGATTCCCTCTGCGATTCCAAATAGATCAGAAATAGGACGAAACTTAGACAATTCGGGAAGGTTATAACAAATATTTTTAGCCCAGATTTTTTCAAACCGAGTGAGGGTGGCAAGGTTCACATCTTTTTTGTGAAACATCTGTTCGGCGGTATGACGAAGTTTTAAATAATCAGTTTCTCTCCATTGCCAAGAGCCACGATGAGGAACAAAACTAATAGGATGTGTACCCTTTCCTTTGACTGATTCGGAAAGTTGGTCTTCCATTCCTTCGCCTGTGATGAGGATTAGTTTTCCCTCTAATAATGGTTTGGAAAAATCAAAAATTTGAAATGATTCCTTAATAAAAAACGTATGTGGTTCCATCCAAATGATGGTTACTTTTTGTCTTTCTATCAGGTAAGGAATGATATAACCAAGACCTGCACCAAATAATAAATAAATGCGTTCACTTCCGTCATGGGGAAGTTCGGTGGCAAATCGTTCTGCTTCTTTTTTGGGATCAAACCGACTATGAATCCAAACTCCATCTAATTCTAATGTAGGATCTCCTGTTTTAGATTTTGTTAGTTGGTAAGTATAATTTGATTCGGAATCTAATGAATTCGTAGTCTCGGATGGATTTCCTAAATTTAGAATTACTTCTGCTAATGGAGATGGTATAGCCGCTAGATTTTTTTCCAAATACGAATGGTTCACTTATGGTTCCAAAATAATTTTGATCGTAGTATTGGGTGAAAGTGGAGATCCTGCTTTTGGTTCTTGTGATTTGACAAAGCCTGATCCTTCGATTTTATATTCTTGTTGTAGTTGTTTTACAATTTGAATGGTTTCGGATGCTGTAAATCCAGTTAGATCAGGCATCACATTGGGATTCAGTTTATAGATTTTATTTCTTTCGCCTTTTAAGCGGTAAACCAGGGCCTTCTCACTTTTTTCCACAATCGGAATAATACTTTCCACCACCTCACGAAAGACAGGTGCTGCAATCCCACCACCTGTATGGGCCTCTCCCCCTGGTTCATCAAAAACAATGAGACCCACATACTTGGGTTTTTCTGCGGGAAAAAATCCAAGAAAACTCGCGGTAAAAAGACCAGCTTGGTATCCCGCTCCTGCTTTTGCTTTTTGTGAAGTTCCCGTTTTTCCCGCAATAAAGTAGTTTTCTAAATAGGCTTTTTTCCCTGTTCCTTGAGAGACAGCTTTGCCCATTGCATTTAATGTTTTTTTGGCAGCCCCTTCTTTGATTCCGAGTAATTCATTTTTTATTGAAAACTCATGTACCAGTTCCCCATAAGAATTGGTAATTTGAGACACAACCGAAGGTTCAAATAAAATCCCACCATTCACAACTGCCGCTGCAGCCGTGATGAGTTGGATGGGTGTGACAGAAAGTCCTTGGCCTATGGATAAAAAGTAAGGTGTACTTTTGTTCCATTTGTTTAAGGGAGGTAAATATCCTTTAGCTTCGTGGATAGAAAAATTAGTTCGTTTTCCAAACTTAAATTTTTCCATATAATTATAGTAAGTTGCTTCATCAATTTTTTGTGCAGCTTTGATGATTCCTACGTTACAAGAGTATTGTAAAATTTCATCTAAGTTGACATGGCCATGATTGTCCGTACATCGAATGATAGTTTTTCCAATTTCAATATAACCGGGACAATGAAACCTTTCATTGGTGAGGATTTTTCCTTCATTGAGTAACATAAGGGCAATGAAAATTTTCATTGTAGATCCCGGTTCATACACATGACGAATGGACCAATTAGTATGAGATTCTAAAGGAAAATCTTGGAAATGGTTAGGATCAAAATTAGGATAGGATGCCATCCCTAAAATTTTTCCTGTTTCTGTATCCATAATCATTCCGATTCCACGTTTGGAAGCGGTTTGGAGAAAAGCTTTCTGTAATGATTTTTCTAGTCGGTATTGAATGATGCTATCGATAGTTAGGTGGATATTGTTTCCTTTACTAGACTCTGCATCGGGTGTGGATAACAACTCCAAATTGTATAACATCTCAAGGCCTGAGAGTGCTTTGTCGTCATCATAACCAGTAAAACCAAGTAAACTTGCGGCCAAACTACCTTGTGGATAAATTCGTTTGTATTCTTTTTCTACTCGAACACCAGGAAGAGACAAAGCTTTGATTTTTTCTGCTTTGGTAAGTTCAATTTCTCTTTTTAATAAAAAGTAATTTTGTTTATCCCTTATAGTTTCAATCAGTTTGTTTGAAGGAATTCCCAGAATTGGGCCTAACTCTTGTGCGGTGAGTTCGGGGTCATAAATATTTGTGGGATCAATTCCAACGGTGGCCGACTCACGAGAAATCGCTAGTTCAATCCCTCGTCTATCGTAAATGGTTCCACGTTGTACATACTTACTCGACTTTAAATTGATGATATTATCGTTGAAGTAAGTGAGATAAATCACGCGGAAAAGTAAAATCCCAAACAGGGAGAGGATAAATAGAATTATATACTTAAAACGTTGTTTGTATTCTGTCATCGTTAGAAATAGAAAATTATTTTACCTTTGATTTTTTCAACAGGGACCAGTCCAAACGAACGTGAGTCCGTTGAATATTGTCTGTTGTCACCTAAGAGTAGATAGTAATCAGGAGGAATCCTTCCTTGTTTGTCCATTGCAAGAAAGGGTGAGTTATGTCGGTTGAGAAAAATTGATGTACTCGGTTCACTTGTATAGGTTCCTTTCGGCAGATAGTTTTCTAATAACTCTTTAGAATCGATAAGAACTCTTCCTGCTTCGATGGAATAAAATTCTCCAGGCAAACCTATCACTCGTTTGACGACTAATTCATCTTCTTGGCTTACAAATAAAACCAAATCTAGTTTATCGATTTTTGGATCTGTATAGAGAAGGGGAGTACCAAAAAATTTGGCAGAAATGGCAAATCCACCTTTCCAAACAAAAACCACCGACCCATGTTCTAAGGTTGGATACATGGAATTTCCTTGGATGGAATAAATTTGGAATAAAAAGATTCTCACAAAAAGGAGGAAACAAAGGAAAAGAAAGAGCAAAAGTCCACGGCGCGTGTACCGTTTGAATTTGACCCACCAGCGGGGAGAATGTGTTTCTGTTTCCATATCCATCAAAAAACGATAAAAATCATTCGTGCATTTTTCCCCTTTCTCAAGAATGGAAAAGGAACTTTCCGTAAATCTGAAGCCTAGAGAAGTCTATGTCACTTACAAAATATCAATTCCGAGCACAGTTTCGTTGTACCAATGAATCTTGTGGCAAAACCTATCCCCTCCACCAAGTGATTTATTCCTGCGAAGCTTGCGGGGAACTTTTAAATGTCGAACATGATATAGACAGTCTCAAACAAGTTTCCGCATCCGATTGGAAATCAGAATTTGAAACTCGGTTCCGTTCTAGCCAGTTCCCGAATGCCTCGGGAGTTTGGGGGAAAAAGGAATGGGTCCTTCCTGGAATTCAGGATGAAAATATTGTGACTTCAGGGGAAGGAACTACTCATTTGTATGACGCTTCCCGTTTTGCAAAAGATTTGGGACTGGCAAGCCTTCATGTCAAACAATGCGGAGTCTCGCATACCGGCTCTTTTAAAGACTTAGGAATGACGGTTCTTGTGAGCCAGGTCAAACAAATGATTGCAGACGGTGTACCCATCCAGGCGGTAGCTTGCGCTTCCACGGGGGATACTTCTGCGGCTCTTGCTTCCTATGCTGCCAAAGCGGGAATTCCTTCTATTATTTTATTACCAGCTAACAAAGTATCAACGGCACAGCTCATCCAACCCGTGTCCAATGGGGCCCTTGTTTTGGCACTCGAAACAGACTTTGATGGTTGTATGGCCGTGGTGAAAGAACTCACCAAAGAAAAATCCATATACCTTGCAAACTCAATGAATTCCCTTCGTATTGAAGGGCAAAAAACTATTTCCATTGAGATCACACAGCAGTTAGGTTGGAAAGTTCCGGATTGGATAGTGATTCCTGGTGGAAATTTAGGAAACGTTTCAGCCCTCGGAATGGGATTTGAAATGATGTTGGAACTTGGACTGATAAATAAATTACCAAGGATCATTTTGGCCCAAGCAAAAAATGCAAGTCCTCTCTATGAATCGTTTAAGAAAGGTTTTGCGGACTTTTCTCCTGTGACTGCGGAAAAAACTTTAGCCTCTGCGATCCAAATTGGAGATCCTGTTTCAGTCAAAAAAGCCATTCGAGTTTTAAAGAAATTCAATGGGGTTGTGGAAGTTGCCACAGAAGAAGAGTTGGCCAATGCAGCGGCTCGCGGAGATTTATACGGACTTTACAATGATCCACATACAGGTGTGGCTCTTGCGGCACTTTTGAAATCGGTAGAATCGGGTGTGGTGGGGAAAGGTGAGTCGGTGGTTGTGATTTCTACTGCGAATGGACTCAAGTTCACTGAATTCAAACTTGCGTTTCATGAAGGGAAAATCCCTAACATTGATGAGAAACTCAAAAACCGAATCCAACCTTGCAAACCAAATTTAAGTGGAGTGATGGAAATCCTAGGTAAACAACTGAAGAAATGATAATTCGCTAGACAAATCCCCTACATGTTGGCAAATTTTTTCAGTTTACCGCTATGTCTCAAGAGATCCAACTAACTCCCCAGTTTTGCTCCTCCGTGGACCAAGCTGTGGAGATGGGAAAAAAGATTTCTATGATCACTTATGTGATGGGGGATATTGGTGAGGCGAAACTAAAGTACATTCTCTCTCAAATTTTAAGTTCCCTAGGTCGTGAAGATTTGATGGAACTTTTTTATACCGCTGCTAAGGAACTCATTGTGAATTCTACTAAGGCGGCAATCAAACGAATCATTTTTGAAGAACTCAAACTTAATATTCAAAATTTGTTAGATTATGAAGAGGGGATGAGGTTTTTTAAATCGAGTTTGAATGAAAGAAAGTTTCCTTCCTATAAAAAGAAAATGAAGGAATCAGGGCTTTTTGTAAAGATCACTTGTATTTATAAAAATGATAAAATCGATCTGGAAATTAGAAATAATTTTCCATTATTGCCTGTGGAAGCGGAACGAGTAAAAGAAAAGTTTATTAATGCGAAAAAGTATGATAATCTATTCGAGTTCTTTATGGAACACGGTGATAGTACGGAAGGAGCAGGGATGGGAATCACAATGGTAGAAATATTATTGTCTCAGTCTGGCTTTGATCGTCGATTGCTCTCTATATATTCATCAGAAAGGAAAAAGGAAACAGTGGCTCGTGTGGAAGTGCATTTAAGTGGATTACCTAAATCTGCGGAGACACAAGAACAATTGTTTATAGAATAATGTCCGAATTAAACACAAAAGCTGACCAACTCAAACGACAAGCAGACCTTATGGGTCTGACAAGAGAAGCCGTATTTACGGATGAACAAGCCAAGGAAGTTCTTCAAGGTAAAATTACAGATGGTTATCTTGTAAAAGTAAAAATCGATTTGGACAGTTTGAACGGAATGGTTCTCATTCTAGTTTCTTCCATTCGGAAACATATCATGGAATTATATGCTGTCATAGGAACTTCGCCAACTTTTCGTAGAATTCGAACTTTTGCCGACCATGTTCAAATTTCTACTGACTTGGGTGATATCGGAAAAACGGGAGGTTACGATCCTGCGATTTCTGAAAACATCGGACGTGCGGTACACAGAGCTTTCACCAAAGAGAAGTTAGAGGAACTTCTTCCCCTTTGGCAAAAAAAAGATCCATCTCATATCTCGGAACTTTTGGAAAACCCAATCCTTATGGCAACCAAAGGCAGAAATATAAAACTACAAGCTGAGGTGGACAAATTATCCACAGCAAAGTTTCGGTATGAAAATCCAATGAAAGGGATCATATTACCAATTCCAAAACCTGAAGATGAAGCCGCTGCCGCTCAAGAAGTTTCTGTTCCAGGAATTTCCACCGAACCAGCCAAAGGTGAACTTTCTTCATTAGAACGTCAAATTGCGCAATATAGAACATCCTTTCCAAAAGAATTGAATATGAAAACGGTTATCTCTCCGATCAATGGAGTGGAGTTTGATAATTTAGTAGAAGGTATGGAAATATTGTTCCGCGTTCCGACGGAAACTCCAGAAGGACTTACCAATGCACAAATCCTTGGACTCATTGATGAAGAAGGTAAAATTTCTAAAGATCCAGTGGTTGGTAAATTTTTAGGGATTGCAGGAAACAAATCTGAATATCATATTTTTGCCGAAGGTCCCAACAGGTATTTACTGCATTCTATAGAAGAACACCCAGTAAAAGTTGCCATTCCAAAACCTACATCTATGACAGGTGGAACAAACAAAGGTTCTGCGGGTCAAAACGCTAAGAAAAAAGTTGGAAATGCACAGGCTCAAGAATCAAAATCATCAGGAACCAACTTGTTTATGTTAATGGGTGCTTTTGTGACGATTGTACTTTTTGGAGTATTGTTATTTGTGATGGTGATCTTGTAAGAAGTAACTAAAACAAATTAGTTTTATCCTTTGGGTCTCGGTAACCGGGACCTTTTTCTCCAACGAGACACTTGTGTAACATATGTATCGTGTATTTATCTTAGATAGGCAAATCTTAACAGCGAGGCGTGAAAGGTTATCGAAGTTTCTTTTAAGCCTACCCAGTCTTTTCAGAGATTTTTTTATACCAGAAAATATTCCATGTTATTCGAATGATTCCTAAAGTGGCAGCAAAACCAAACACGAATAAAATATCTAATAACGATAATTGTGTTGTAAAGTGATCTATAGATTCTGCAGTTTCTTCCGTATTTATGAGTTTGTGATTGTTCCCAAAAGATTGCTGGAAGTCTTGAGTCACTTGGCTAAAATAGCTAAGATACACTGTTTGGTAAAAATTATAAATCAAATTCATGCACGTAAGGAATATTGGAATGAATGCAAAAACTAAGATAAAATTTTTGCTTATTTTTTTTCCGTTCATCACATAAAAATTCAAAAATGTTGCAAAAACAAAGTTTAACATCGATAAAATTGTTAAGAATTTGACCATCACAATTTCATAAGACTGGTCTGAAGAAAATTGGAGGTTGTTTTGTATTGTTGTACTGACAATTACAAAACTTGCTAAGAGATCCACAATACAGATTGTTTTTAAATGTTTCAATACTTAACCCGCTACAACTATGTTGACGAGTTTCCCTTTTACATAAATTTCTTTTTTGATCTCTTTACCTTCCCAGAATGGTTTTGCTTTTTCGACGGCTTTGGCAAGAGTCAAAACTTCTTTTTCTTCTATGTCACGAGGAGCAAGGAACTCTCCTCGCATCTTTCCATTCACTTGCACCACAATGGTAATATTGGCATCTACCAAATACTTCTCTTCCCATTTCGGATAAGGATGGTAAGCAAGAGACTCTTTGTGTCCAAGTTTGGCCCAAAGTTCTTCAGCTAAGTGAGGGGCAAAAGGGGAGAGTGCGAGAACAAAAGGTTCAAAAACTTTTTTGGGTTTTCTCGGATTACTTGTGAATTCATTCACAAAGATCATCATTTGAGAGACAGCTGTGTTGAATGAGAAATTATCAATATCGTCTTTTACTTTTTTAATTGTACGATGAAGTGTTTTTAGTTCTGCTTCATTTGGTTCGATATCTTCTACAAAGAAAGATTCGTTTTCCCCAGAATGAAAAAGTCTCCAAACTCGATTTAAAAATCGAAAGACCCCATCCACACCGTTTTTACTCCAAGGTTTGGACATCTCAAACGGACCCATAAACATTTCAAAAAGACGGAGTGTGTCGGCACCAAATTCTGAAACCACATCATCAGGGTTAACTACGTTTCCACGAGACTTGGACATTTTTCCTTTGTCTTCACCAAGAATGAGTCCTTGGTGGACCAATTTCTGGAAAGGTTCTGGAGAAGAAACATGACCCAAATCAAAAAGAATTTTATGCCAGAATCTAGAGTATAACAAGTGCAATACGGCATGTTCCGCCCCACCTACATATACTTCCACTGGCATCCAAGCTTTTTCAAGTTCTGGATCAATGAGTTTGTCGTTGTTTCTTGGGTCAATGTAACGAAGATAATAATAACAAGACCCTGCCCACTGCGGCATGGTATTGGTTTCTCTTTTTCCCACTTCGCCAGTGACAGGATCTGTATAAACAAGCCAATCCTTTGCTAAAGCAAGAGGAGATTCACCCGTTCCCGAAGGTTTGAATTCTTCTAAGTCAGGTAATACTAAAGGAAGTTCGGAATCGGATAAAGCTTTTGGAGTACCATCAGCAAAGTGAACCAGAGGAATGGGTTCTCCCCAATACCTTTGTCTTGCAAATAACCAATCCCTTAGTTTGAATTGGATTTTTTTACGACCAATTCCTTTTCCTTCGGCCCAAGTCGTCATGGTTTGGAAGGCATCTTTGTAAGATTTACCATCTAACGTAATTTCTGCGGAAGAAGAGTTGATACAAACAGAATCTTTTGAATCAAAAGCAAGATTTGGTTCCATTTGTCCATCGATCACTTGTTTGATCGGAAGTTGGAACTTCACTGCAAAATCATAGTCTCTTTGGTCGTGAGCGGGAACAGCCATGATGGCACCGGTTCCATATGAAATTAAAACATAATCGGAAATATAAATCGGAACTTTTACAGATGGATCTGTTGGCAAACTTGCATAAGATCCTGTAAAAACTCCTGTTTTATCTTTATTGAGTTCGGTTCTTTCTAAATCACTTTTTAAAGAACAATCCTTTTGGTATTTTTCAACCGCAGATTTTTGTTCTGCCGTGGTGAGTTCTGCCACAAGTGGATGTTCTGGAGCAAGAACAAGGTATGTAGCTCCAAAAATCGTATCAGGTCTTGTTGTATAAACAGTGATGTCTTTGGAAACGCGCGGAACGTGGAAACTAAGTTCTAATCCTTCGGATTTTCCAATCCAGTTTCTTTGCATTTCCAAAGTGGAAGTCGGCCATTCACAAAGCGAAAGATCGTTTAACAAACGTTCGGCGTAGGATGTGATGCGCATCATGTATTGGCGCATGGGTTTTCTTTCTACAGAATACCCTTTGGATGTCCATTCTTCTACTTCTTCATTGGCAAGAACGGTTCCCAGTGCCTCACACCAATTGACTGGGATATTGGCTTCATACACTAAGCGAAAATGGGATAAAATATCTTCTTTTTCTTTGCGTGATTTGGATTTCCAATCGGCGGCAGAGAACTGAATTCCTTTGGGGAGTTCTTTTCCTTCAAAAAATCCAGAACCTTCCGACTCCAAAGTTTTGATGAGTTCAGCAATCGGGAGAGCTTTGTTTAACTTTCTGTCAAAGTAGGAATTGTAAATTTGCAAAAAAATCCACTGTGTCCAGCGGTAATAGTCTGGGTGAGTTGTGGAGATCTCTCTTTCCCAATCATAAGAAAGCCCAAGGCTTTTGATTTGGCGGCGAAAGGTATCAATATTGTTCTTAGTTGTCGTGCGAGGGTGGATCCCTGTGGTCATGGCATATCTTTCTGCAGGTAAACCAAAAGCGTCCCAACCCATAGGATGTAGGACTTCAAATCCTTCCATTCGTTTGAGTCTTGAAATGATGTCGGTAGCTGTGTATCCCTCAGGATGGCCTACGTGAAGGCCAGCGCCACTTGGGTAGGGAAACATGTCTAAACAATAGTATTTAGGTTTAGTTGAGTGGGCGTTTGTGCGAAAGGTCTGGTGGTCGTCCCAGTGTTTTTGCCATTTTTGTTCAATATCTTGGAATGGATAATTCATCGACTAACGTAGAGAAAGTGTAGTAATTCTACTTTCTCACGGAGTCGATGATTTTTACAAGCTTTTTGAAACTCTTGGAGAGACAAACTTTACAGAGATTGTACTGATAAAGGTTCGTGACGGATCCGCATTCCGCACAAGGTTTAAGATTGTTGATTTTCACATTCATAAAGTCTGCAGTATTTATCTTTGTATTGCATTCGAGCATTCTATATTTACCTGTATGAGTCCGCTTATCGACAGTGCTGTTCATAACTTCCGAAAAATCCCAAAAAAGGGGATCGGGCAAACACTACGATGAAGTTACTTTATATGAAACCAGCCCTTTGGGGTCAAAAAAAATTAGGATGTACGCTCAAAAAGATAAGTAAAAATTTGTCAGAATTTTTTCTGATCGGTGCAATATAGTTGGAACGAAAATGAAAATTAAAAAAATTATAACTGTTATGGAAAAAATTGAAAAATCGCTGTTAGGTGGTATTTTTTCTGGTAAATGCCCGTTATTAGTCATGTCTTTTTTGTTAGGCGATAAAATCTTTGGGGGAAAAACCTAGTGTTGGAATTTAAAAATGTGTTCAAATCATTTCACAATGAATCGGAAACGATTGATGTGTTGAAAAATATTTCATTTCGCATTGAAACGGGTGAATTTGTAGCGATTATAGGCCCATCTGGTTCAGGCAAATCAACACTACTTGGTGTAGCGGCCGGTCTAGATAAACCTGATATTGGAGTTGTAGCACTGGATGGAACTGATGTAACAAAGGAAAATGAATCTAATTTAGCTGATTTACGTGCAGACAAAATAGGTTTTATCTTTCAAAACTTCCAATTGCTTCCTGGCCTCAATGCCATTGAGAATGTTGGAATTCCATTGTACTTAAAATCCTCACTCACTGAGGCAGAGATTTTAAAAAAATCAGAAAAAATATTGGAATCTGTGTCTATGTCTCACAGAGCCACTCACTTCCCAAAACAATTGTCAGGTGGTGAAGAACAAAGAATTGCCATTGCAAGAAGTTTTGTGAATGATCCAAAGATTATTTTTGCAGATGAACCAACTGCTAATTTGGATTTTAAAAATAGTAAAACTGTTTTAGATCTTTTGTTATATAGAAACAAAGAACAAGGCACCACTCTTGTTGTGGTCACACATGATCCTGATGTGGCAAAACTGGCCGATCGTGTTTTAGAAATGAGAGACGGGGAAATTATTTCTGATTTTAGGAATAAAACAAAATCTACTTCCGGTTCTTCTAAAAAACTGACTACAAAAAAGACCACCAAACAAAATAAAACGACTATTGGTTCTAAGAAGGTCAGTCGATGAAAGTTTCTTTATTTCGTTTTTATCTAAAACGTGAGCTTTTTTCTCGTTTTCGGTATTCACTGCTTATCGTTGTGTCCATCACCCTTGGTGTGGGATCGGTGATCGGAATTCATTCCTACAAAGACAATACAGCGAATGCTATAAAAAGAGAGGCAAAATCGATCATGGGGGCCGATATTGCCCTCCAATCCCCCCAAGAAATCACAAAAACAGCAGAAAATTTGGTAAAAACAACCCTCCCGAAGGGTTCCGAGACCAGTGCTTCCATCCAGTTTCTATCCATGATTTCCAATGAATCGGGGGAGGAAAACTCGCTAAGTTTTATCAAAGCGGTAGAAACCAATTACCCTTTCTACGGGGAAATGAAAACCGAACCAGAAGCCGCTTATCGCAATTTAAAACCAAACCAAGTTTTACTCGATAAATCTCTCGTAGAAAACTTAAAACTTAAAATCGGTGACCGAGTACGTTTGGGTGATAGTTTACTTGTGTTAGCTGGTTTTGTGGTAAAAGAACCAGGTGCTGTGGGTTCCTTTGTTGGATCTGCTCCCGGTTCCATCATTTTAAGAGATACGGCAAACAGGACAGGGCTTGTCCAACGAGGAAGTAGGATTCGTTATACCATTTATGCGAAATTTCCAGATACTGTAGACAGTTTGGGTTGGAAGGACAAAGAGTTTGAAGCCCTGATTAAAGAAGATTTAACCATTTATCACAATACAGAAGTTAATTCCGGGTCCCAACAGTTTATCAAAAACACATTTGATTATATGGCACTCCTTGCTTTGGCGGGATTCTTTTTAGGAGCCATTTCAGTTTATACAGCAGTGAGAACGAGGTTACTCGAAAAACGAAACGAAATCGCCATTCTTATGTGCCTTGGTGCCAAACCAAACGTGATTTTACTTTTGGTTTTTGCAGAGATTTTCATTCTTTCGATTTTCGGAACTACACTTGGCCTTGCCCTTGGGTATGGAATCCAATCCATCTTACCGGATATCAGTGGACTCATGACGGTAGAATCTGGAATTGTCTTTGGACTTTCTTTTTCTTCCATACTTTGGAGTTTGGTGTTGGGAGTGATCCTTCCACTTCTTATTTCCATTCCTCTTGTCTTAGAAACAAGATCTGTGAAACCACTGGCTGCTTTAAAAGAAGTGGAATCACAAACTAGTGGAAAACTTTCCACATCCAAATGGCAATTTGGATCTTTCCTTTTGATTTATGTTTTGTTTACCAGTCTTGCTGTCCTCGAAACAGAAAGTTTCTTTAAAGGAATCCTCTTTACATTGGTATTGTTAACGTTACCGGTTCTTGTGTACGGATTGTACATATTTCTTGGCTTTTTTATCACAAAAATATCAAAACTAGGATGGTTATCCAAAGAATGGAGCCTTGTGACAAAAAAAGTCACTCGTAAATCGGGAGCACTTAGGCTTTCTATTATCGGACTTGGATCGGCACTGTTCATTCTCACCTTATCTCTTATTTTACAAGAGAGTTTACTCGAACTAAGCGGTGCTCGTGAGATAGAACGTAGGCCCAATATGTTTTTATTAGATATCCGAGAAACTCAGAAAGAGGACCTACTAACGGCGATTAAGACCTTTCCAGTGGATAAACAGTTTTTGGCTCCTGTCATTGGAGCAAGGCTTTCCAAAGTCAATGGAGAACCCATCAAAAAAGAAGATACGATCAAAAACGCAATGGATCGGAATTGGCGCGCCACCGCAAGGACTCGGGAATACTTTTTGTCCTATCGGGATGAGATGTATGATACAGAAGAAGTGACCAAAGGTTCCTGGTGGGACAATTCAGGACGCAATGAAATTTCCGTAGAAAGGGATTTTGCCGGGTATTTGCAGGCGGGAGTGGGCGACGAACTGACCTTCAATGTCCAAGGTCGAGAAGTTTCAGGAAAAATCACTAATTTACGTTCAGTGAACTGGGCGGATATGAAACCAAACTTTGTGGTTTTATTTTCCAAAGGTATTTTGGAAAAGGCTCCGCGTTTTTATATTGTTTCCTTACTCATTGATTCTGGGGAAAGCAGATACCAATTACAAAAGGTCATTGTGAATCGGTTTCCGAACATCACAGTGATCGACACAGAAAAAACCATCCAAGCCTTTATGGGAATTTTGGAAAAAGTCACTCAAATGATGGCTCTTATGACTGCTTTTATCTTAGCAGCTTCCTTTGTTCTCGTATTTACAACGTTATATGCCAGCCAATCCGAAAGAAAACGGGAGTTTGCCCTTTTACGAGTCATTGGTGCGAACAGTCGTTTTATGGTAAAACATTTCCTGCGTGAAGCATTGCTTGTTTCTGTGATTTCATTTTTACTCGGATTAATATATTCCGTTGTAGCAAATGAAGTTCTCAATCGGTCAGTTTTGGAATTAAGAAGTGTTTATCCTTACGGTCAACTGAGTTTAGTGTTTTTAGGAATTTGTTTAGTGACTGTGAGTTTGTATGCCTTAGGACTTTTTAGTTTCTTTCGAATGCCAACGAAAACAGTGTTAAAGGAAATCAAATAAAGAGAGGGTTTGGTGTATGAATTTGACCCTATATGTATGAGTTCTATTGTTATGTATAGATGAAAGATTAAATTAAGACAGTTTTTCTTTCTTCATCCAAACAAAAAAGCCCGGAGTGTTAAGCCGGGCTTTCTCATTGAAAGAGATGTTTTCGGGATTATTGTGCTACCGAAATAACCTCATCTCGGTTGATTACGTTAACAATATGTTTGTATTCAGGAGAATCTTTTCCATATTTTAACTCGGTTGCACGTAATAAGTGAACGTTCTTTTTGTAACGATACTTGAAGAGCATATCATCTGGACCTTTTGTCTTTTTGATCATGTTTTCTTCGAAGCTATATGCACTTGCAAGATACTTGTGAGCAGGGTATTCTTTCTCGTTGTCATCGATTTCGATGTAAAGTTCAAGAATTGGGATACACTGAGGTAGGTTTTGAAGGTCATACTCAGCCATTACCCAAGAACGATAAACATCAGAAAGAAGTCTTTTAAACTCAGGTCTTTCTCTTAAATCAGGGTTTTTAATTTCATCAAGGTGGTTGATCGATTTAGAGAAGTAGTTAAGAGCTTCTTGTTTCGCTTTCATTTTTTCGCGGTAAACAACTCGTTCTTCTCTAGATTTACGATCTACTTTTTGCCAGTACCATTTTTCATCTAAACGTTTCTTTTCCGCTTCTTCTTTGCGGAATTGTTCCACCCAATCTCTATTTTTCATAATGGTATTTACACCAGATTGGTAGTTAGAAAGAGCCAAACGGAATTGGTTGTTGGCGAAAGTTTTAGAAAGTTGGTGTAACTCTTGGAAAGTTTTGTTATACCCTTTATAATCAGGATTCTTCCAAAGAGATTCCTGTTCCATAATTTCTTTCTTTCTCTTTTTTTGGTCTTCTGTGAGTTCCGCATCGTCGTTTTCAGGAACGAGCTCGCCTTTGAGAAGTTCGTCGACTTGGTCTTTAGCCGCTTGGCTTTCTTGAGCGTTAGCAGGCTGAGTTTGTGCGAAAAGCACACTGAAGCCGGACACCAGTTGGAGAATAAGGAGATACTTAATAATCTTCATAGTCGTGTGACCCTTTTGTCTCTTTCAATATTTTGAACAAATAGGTTTATCTATTTCTTCAATGAAAGTATCGGAATGGCAAGAGTCAATAATAACGAATTAATACGGAAAAAAACCTAATTGTGAACTTTTTCTTTCGATTCTCTTTGGTTTAAAGAGACATAAGTCCTAATTCTCCTAAAAAATCTCATTCCTTGACAGCTTAGAGAATTCGAGAAGATTGCTCCTTGGAGATGAATTTATCCGAAATTACTTCCATCCGAGACGGAAATCCGCAGTGTAAAACCTGTGGCGGGGTCGGAATTACCTTAGCAGAGCATGTTCGTGGCTCACGTTCTGGGGCTTTGGTTCTTTGCCATTGTATTGGCAGTGACTGTAACACTTGTGAGTCGAAAGGGCAAGCTCCCTTTATGACTTTTGACAGGAAGGTGGACAAAATGCTCCCTTGTGTTTGTCATAATGCAAGGTTTTCCCTTCGCAACCTAGAGAATTTAGTCGAAAAAGCAAACATTCCGGCACGGTATCGATTCCAATTTTTGTCTACAATCGACATTGGTGACACTGCAAGCGACCCTGATATGTCTTTTATCATTGCTCACGACTGGGCAAACGAACTCGTTCATAAATTTAAAAATGCAGATTTCACTCCGCAGGGGTTTTATCTTTGGGGTGGGACAGGGTCTGGAAAAACACTTCTTGCATGTGTGATTTTAAACGAACTCATTTTTCGATACGGGATTACGTGTAAGTATGCTAAGGTGAATAAAGACTTTTTGTCTGCCATTCGTGATACTTACCAGTCTGATAGCGAAACTCATGGACAAGAACGTTCCATCGAAAGAGAATTCGCCAATGTTGATGTTCTCATCATTGATGACTTCGGTGTCCAAAAGGAATCCGAATTCAACAATCGAAAGTTATACGATCTCATCGACAGTCGTTATGAACAAGAAAAACTCACTCTCCTGACTTCGAACCATTCGCTCATAGAGTGGAGAGACCGAGGCCAAGGTAGAATTTATTCGCGGCTTATGGAAATGACCAAAGAAATTGAACTCAAGTGTCCCGATTATCGCACTAAGTTTGTAAAGAGGTAAGATTATGAAATATTCCAATATTGCCTTTTTGTCTCTGGGTTCGAACATCGGTGACAGGCACCATTTTATGGACCAGGCAATTTGGGAAATTTCTACCTTACCAGAAGTGCAAATTTTAAAACAATCCGAACGATTGGAAACGGCCCCACTAGAAAATACAAACCAACCTTATTTTTTAAATCAAATTTTAAAGGTAATGGTATCTTCAGCTTTCACTCTTCCTTGTTTGCTTGATTCCCTCCAAGCCATTGAAGACAAACTGGGGAGGAAACGTAGGTCTTGGAAGGGCCCAAGAGAAATCGATATCGATATTCTTACCTACGAAGCGGTTGTAATGAAAACTGATTTTTTACACTTGCCTCACCATTCGCTTTATACAAGACCATTCATCAAACAGTTGTTAACAGATATGGGAGAAATTGGAGTGTATGCGCTCTATTTGGAACTAAACCATGAAAAACATTATTCTACAGTATAAAAAAAAATACGATGCGGGAGAACCTATCTCTGTCATCACTTGTTACGATTATACCTTTGCCACTCTTTTCAACAGAACCGAAGTGGATTGCCTCCTAGTAGGTGATTCTCTCGGAATGGTGATCCAAGGAAATCATTCCACACTACCTGTTACTTTAGATGAAATCATCTATCATACAAAAGCGGTTTGTAAGGGAGCACCCGACAAAACCATTATCGCTGATCTGCCGTTTTTATCTTACCAAACATCCATTGAAGACGGGATTCGTTCTGCAGGCCGTGTTTTAAAAGAAACCAATGCTTCTTGTGTAAAACTAGAAGGGGATTCCGATTTTATCATCGAACTCACAAAACGAATGACAGAATCAGGAATTCCGGTTTTTGCTCATTTGGGTCTCACACCACAATCGGTTCACACTCTTGGTGGACACCGTGTCCAAGGAAAAACAGAGGCCGCTCGTTCCAAAATGGTTCGTAAATCCAGAGAACTTGCCGAAGCAGGCGCCTTTGCCTTGTTACTCGAAATGGTTCCCGAATCTCTCGGAAAAGAAATCACAGAATCCATTCGCATTCCAACGATTGGGATAGGAGCCGGAAAATACACTTCGGGCCAAGTGCTTGTGATGCAGGATTTACTGGGTCTCAATGAAGACTTTCATCCTAAGTTTTTGAAGAAGTTTGGGAATCTCAGCGGGGCGGTAAAGGATGCAGTGAATTTGTATCACCGCGAAGTTACGAAACGTGAGTATCCATCGGATGCCCACGTTTTTTCAGATACTTAAACTTTATTTTCTCTTTCTAGCAGCTTCTGCCAAACGTTCGAACATAGGAACCGTTGTTTCCCAAGAAACACAAGCATCTGTGATGGACTGACCATAGGTCAGAGGTTTCGCATCAATGGACTGGTTTCCTTCTTTCAAATGACTTTCGATCATCACACCTAGGATATGTTTGCTGCCTTGTGCAAATTGTTCTGCTACAGCATCAATCACAGCTGGTTGTTTGCGAAAATCTTTTTGGCTATTTCCATGAGAACAATCGATCATCACTTTAGCCGGAAGGCCTGCTTTTTCAATTTGTGCACCTAGTTCATTGACTGACGCCTCATCAAAGTTAGGTCCTTTGTTTCCCCCACGTAAAATCACATGAGTGTCTTTGTTTCCTGCGGTTCGAAAGATCGCACTACTTCCTTGGTTAGTAACAGAAAGAAAATGATGACTAGAACTTGCCGATCGAATGGCGTCCACAGCGATCTGAACATTTCCATCGGTTCCATTTTTAAAACCAATGGGAGCAGAAAGTCCTGAGGCTAGTTCCCTGTGGACTTGGCTTTCTGTGGTTCTGGCACCAATGGCACCCCAAGCCACTAAGTCTGCAATGTACTGCGGGGAAATTACATCCAAAAATTCGGTCCCACAAGGGATTCCCATATTGTTAAGGTCTAATAAAAGTTTACGGGCCAATTGGAGCCCTTTATTGATATGAAAAGATCCATCTAAATCAGGATCGTTAATGAGTCCTTTCCAACCGACAGTGGTTCTTGGTTTTTCAAAATACACTCGCATCACTATGAGAAGTTCATTTTTGAACTCTTCAATTTTTGGTTTGAGTTTGGATGCATATTCCATTACGGCACCAATGTCATGAACAGAACATGGTCCCACGACAACTAACATACGTTTATTGTCTTTTCCGTGTATGATATCAGAAATTTCACTTCTGGTGCGGACAACCACTTCAGAGGCAGCATCAGTTAACGGAAGTTCTTCAATGATGACCGACGGTGGGATGAGACTATGTTGTTCTAAAATTCTTAAATTGGCTGTAGGTTTCATAATTAATACTTTTGCATGGAAGGATCGACTAAATCGGAATAAGCTAAAGTTCCTCCGGCTACGTTTTTATAGGATTTAAATCCAGCTTGGGCTAAAATTCCACAGGCCATTCCTGACCTTCCACCGGAACGACAGTACACTAAAATTTCTTTATCAATTTGACTTTTGATTTCCTCAATTCGGGCCGCAAGTTCGCTTACGGGAATGAGTTTGTCTGTGCCAGGAACCAAAGCAATTTGTTGTTCATTTGGGTTTCTTACATCCAATACAAAAAAATCATCTTTGCCTTCTGCACGCGCATCTAGACGTTTTTTAAAACTGACTACATCGATTTCCGGTACCATTATGTGACTCCGCCCATTTCCTCTAGTTCTATCGTTACATCCTCCCAACGTTTCGTAAGGAGGGTTATCTCTCTTTTAATATCGTTATAAGTGTCCATTTCCAACTGAAAACTTCTGTTTTTAAAGAACTCAGGATCCTGTAAAAGTTCTTCTTTGTCCTTTTTATTTTTTTCCAGTCTTTCTATTTGGACTTCCAATTCGGAAATTTCTTTCTCTAATTTTTTTCGTTTGTTTTTGCTGGCTTGCGGATTGGTCTTTTTTTCCTCAAATTTAGATTTGGCAGCGGAATTTTGGGCCGGGGATTCCGTCTCGTCTTCTTTATGGAACTTGAGGTAGTCATCAAAACTACAATTTAGATTTTGTAACACTCCACCTGAGAGTTGGAAGGTGCGGTTACAAAGTCCTTTCATAAAATCAGGATCGTGGCTAATGATGAGTAGGCTTCCCGGAAAATCAATGAGAGCCCGTTTGACCGCTTCCCGAATTACGATATCCAAGTGGTTTGTTGGTTCATCCAAAAATAAACAATTGGAAGGATGGTTGACAAGGAGTGCCAATCGGAGTCGACTCTGTTCACCACCAGACAAGTGTTTTACGGATTTAAAAACTCCATCTCCAGGAAAGGCAAAATGTCCAAGAAGGGTTCTTGCCCTTTCTTCACTCAGTTCGGGGTATTTTTTAATTACAGTTTCGACTAGGTTTAGTGATTCATCCAGGTCTTCCCCATGTGTTTGGGAAAAATATCCAAGTTTAGTTTTTGGGCCATAATAGAGAGAACCAGAATCCAACTTATGCCTTTCTAAAAGGCAACGCATGAGAGTTGATTTTCCGGCTCCATTCGGGCCAACGAGCGCCACTTTGTCGCCCGCTGAAATTTCAATTTCTGCATTTTCAAATATAGTTTTTTTCACACCCGTATTTTTATCTGGATACGAGAAGGAAGCATTTTCTAAACGAAGGATGATATTACTCGAAGGAAGAAATTGGAATTGGTAGTCTGGTTTTTGGTTCCAAAAGGATTCTTCTGGATTGTCTAGTTTGTCTCTTTTTTCCAATCGTTTGATCACCGATTGGACTTGTCTTGCTTTGGTCGCTTGGGCACGAAATCGTTCCACCCATTCCATACGGCTTTTTAGATAACTTTCTTCTTTTGCGAATTGGGCTTTGAGTTGTTCTTGGATTTCATTTTTGGCTTCAAAAAATTCTTCCAAACTTCCTTGGAACTCAAACGTTCCATGAGGATTGATTTCAATGATGGTATCCACTGTTTGGTTTAAAAATTCAGGATCATGTGTTACTAACACAAAGGCTTGGTTCTGGGATACCAGAAAGTCAGCTAACCAAGATTTGGTTTTGTCATCCAAATGGTTAGTGGGTTCATCCAAAAGTAATAAATTATGTGGATTGAGAAGGGCAATGGCAAGACCGATGCGGTGGTGGTAACCGGGTGAAAACTCTTTGGTTTTTCTCTGGAAGTCGGCCGTAGAAAATCCAAGTCCCGATAGAATTTTTTTGGCACGAGCTTCAAGACCGTGTAAGTCGTGTAAGTGGGCAAATTCTTCCAAATCACTTTGATCGTGGAGGAGTTCCTCAAAAGCAGGATCATCGTGACTTATCGTTTCGAATTTGGATTCGATGAGTTTTCGTTTCCCATCGTATTCTGCATAAAGTTTGTTTTCATCGAGGACGGTTTCGATGACAGAAGTTTCCGGGTTAAATTCGGGGATCTGTTGGAAAAGGGAAAGGACGGTATTTTTGGAACGAATGACTTCCCCAGATTCGGGTTTCATCTTTCCTGCGGCCATTTGGAAAAGAGTAGTTTTTCCAGAACCGTTGGGCCCAACGATAGCAACCCGGCACCCAGGTTTGATATGCCAACTGAAACCCTCAAAGAGGACTTTGGGGCCAAAGTGTTGATGGATTTGGATGAATTGGATCAATGCGCTTGTGAAAACCCGCCAATCGGCGGGGATTTAGGAGGGACTAACCTTATTTTTTGGCTAGAAGTTCCTCTTTTCTTTCGCGAAGGTGTTTCACATAAAGGCTAGATTCGCCGTTCATAGTTTCCACTGACTTTTTGATGGCTGCATCAATTTCAGCTACCGTCATTTTCGCGATTTTTTTGTTTTTCTTTTCTTTTTCTTCTGACATGGAAGTTTTCCCCTTTTAGGTACGTCACTGAGATTCTTCCAGGGTTTCCTTGCTAAATGAGACTGCAAGAAAAATAAGACAAAAATACAGACAAGTTGTAAATTGACCGCATGAAACGACTCCGACGATTTTTCAGCGAAGTTTACCTATATGATGTCCACGGACTTGCTTCGGAACTTTCCTTTACTTTTCTTCTCACGCTTTTTCCACTTCTCGTTGTTTTTGTGACCTTACTTGGACTTTTGCAAGATCCAAAAACCATCAATTTGATGACGGATCAAATTGGAAAATTTTTACCTGCACCCATCTTCCAACCCATAGACAAAAGTGTCGAAAATCTAACAAAAGTTAAGAGTTATAATGTAATTGCGCTCAGTATTGCGATTTCCTTTTTTTCTAGTTTAACGATTTTTGGAACCATATCCAAAGCTCTTAGGTTTATCTCTCGAGATGAAACCAAAGTTGGTTTTATATCTTCTCAGTGGATTAACTTTCGTTTGCTTGTAATTTCTCTTGTTTTACTTGTTTTGTATTTTTATTTAACTTATGGGATGGTGCAAGCGGAACGACTGTTGTTTCAAAAGTTTCGATTTGGTTTTTTTCGAAACCATCCTTATTTATCTGTCTCACTCATTATTTTACCCTATAGCATTGGACTTTTTACATTCTATTATGCTTATATTACCAAAGCAAAAACTACTTTAAAAGAAAATTTACCGGGTGCCATTTTTGCCTCGCTTTTGGTACTGGGAATGAGTTTTGGATTTCAGTTTTATTTAAAAATGAAAAACGTAGGTGTGAATTATTCCTTAGCCTACGATCTGATTTCTAAAATGGTAGTTCTCATGTTATACACATATATTAACTCAACATTTTTTATTTGGGGATTTTTATGGAACCAAGTCCTTGCTGATGACCGGAATAAAAAATCTCAGTCTAAAAAATAATCGGGCTCTAGAATCCGTGGACAGAACGATATGATAATTCCGAAGTAGTGGCGAGCGAGCGAAAAAAAGAGCCACTCTCCACCGGAAGAAAGGATATCATCAGCATCGAGATCTGTGTATCCTTTTTTATGAAATAACTGGTCTAAACTCCAGTTTTCTTCTCCTGGAATGACTTGGACCTTGAGATGGGCATAAAATTTGTTCTCTTGGTGATGATAGCGAAATACTAAAGCTCTTCCACCTAACGGATTTCTGATGGTAAAGGTCAACCAACTGGGAAAATCATTATCAGGTTCAGAACTTAAATGGTAAAGTTCCCAACCCACATCTTTAGCATTTCCAAAAAATTCATGAAAACTAGAAGTGAATGCGGATTGGTATTCGGCAGTGATTCCCATTTCTTTTATGATAGAAATAAAACATCGTTTTTATTGCAAATTCTATCTAACTTTTCCATTCGAAGATTTAATTGGTTTTTTACAGAGAAAAACAAATTCCAGTTTCCCTAAGAATGAGACCCAATAGGATGGGGACTTGAGGTTTGCAAAATGATCGAAACCATCAATATCAATTGGCCGAGTGGAGCCATCGATCCCGTTATACATTGCCCTGCTTGTGGTAGTTTGGTATTAAGTCCATTAGAAGAAGAAGGGCCTGGTTGCCACCATATTCAGTTTATCATTGATAGTGAATCAGGTGAATTTAACTACATAACAGAACCATTCGATGAAATTTTAAAAGAATTTCGTAAACCCGGTGTAGAAGAATTTGATGAGTGGGATGCTACAGAAGTCTTTTTAGAAGAAGCAGAATCGAATACATTTTATGTAATGAATTTAATTTTACCTAGCAATGTTTCTATTGAGGATGATCCCGTTTGTTTACGAATTGGGTTTGAACTGTTTTTTACTGAAGACCAAGAAGAATTATACGAAGAATTAGAAAGAAGACATGATGAGGACGGATTACATGACCACAGCCAGAACTAAAGTTTTTAAAATCGGAATACTTTTCCCTTTATTTATTATATTCACTAATTGTTTGGTCAGTTATAAAGATCATCCTAAAATTCTTCCGCTTCCAGCAGAAGAAAAAACAAACGATTCTAACTTTGTTTATGTTCTTCCTACCTTTCCTCAAATGAATTTAGGCGGAAGAGAAGCCTTAAAAAATTATTTTCAAAACAAAACTCGTTTTAAAAATACTGTCGAAGGTGTGGATGTACCTAAATCTGGGTATTTAGTCAATGTAAAGGTTAACTACCGTTCACCGTCTCCTGAGGCAACTGTGTTTCTCGGAATTTCTACTTTGACTGCAACTTTACTCCCTGCATGGTCCACTCAAGACGGGTATGATGTACAATACCTACTTTATAAAGATGGAAAAAAAGTGGGAACCTATGAATATCATATCTTTAGAAATTATGCGCAGTGGTTACTATTTATCCCAATTTCTTGGTATAATTTTGAAACGGCCACAGAACGTGAGGTATTTGAGAGAATGACATTCAAGTTTTTTGAGGATGCAAAGCAGCATTTTTAATCTCTTTGGACTTATATTTCCAAATATACAATGATTTTGTTTGGGGCTTTTGGCCCGGGATCATTGTTGTATTTGGGGTTGGATTTTTTGTTGGATACTTAGCTTCCTTTTTGGGACTCGGGGGTGGATTTATTTACACTCCCTTTTTTCATAGTTTCTTTCATTTAACTGCTGTTCAAGCAGTCGCTGTATCTCTTGCGCAGATGCCTGTATCTGCATTGTCAGGCCTTTATGTGTATTACAAAAATGATAAGATACGATGGAAACAAGGGTTTTTGTTACTTGTCACCTCCATTCCTGCGGCACAGTACACCGCTTATGCATTTGGAAGATTTGAAGATACCGAACTCGGCAAACAGCTGTATAATGGAATTCCTTTATCTGAGTTTATATACTTAATTGTATTCACTGTTTTTTTAGGAATCCTTGCGATATATAATATGGTTACTGCTTTAAAGAGAAGAAGGAAATACTTTCAATCGGTAGAAGTTCAGTCACAAATTTCAGATTCAGTTTCAAAGGTTGGGTCTAGTTCGTCTTTATCAAATCAAAATACCAATTCTCAAGTGGCAACTGATTTGAAAACTAACGAAAATCAATTGGAATCATTTTCTTTTACGGCAAAGTCAGCTATCATTGTTCTTGTTACTGGAATATTTTTTGGTTTGTTTTCTTCTTTATTTGGAATAGGCGGAGGATTCCTCGCTGTTCCATTATTTGTTTATCATTTTCGTATGAGTCCAGTCGAGGCTGTAGCTACATCATTTTTAGGAATCTTCCTTACTTCCTTTGGAACAACAGTCCAATTTCTTTTATTAGGAAAATTACATTGGGAACTCGCCCTCATTGGAAGTTTTGGTGGGATTTTTGGAGCAAGGATTGGTTCGTTGAAAGCTGTAAAAGCAAAACCTTACACAATATTATTGGTCACGGCCTTCTTTCAGTTTTTAGTTGTGGGTTGGTATTTGGTTGGTAAACTTCCAAAATTTTAGTTAATAAAACTCGTTGCAATCTTTAGTATATCGTCTAAATTGGGTAACCGAAAAAGATGAGACCAAGTTTTCCTGAAGCACAGTTAATCGATACCCCAAGTGGTAAAGTTCCCAAAAAATACAGTTGTGCGGAATGTCGTAACGGGGCAGGTCTAGATTTTTCTTTTACAATGGCTTTCCAACCAATCGTTGATTGGAATCAGAAAACCATTTATTCACATGAAGCACTGGTGCGTGGAATTAATGGCGAATCCGCTTATTCCATTCTTTCGAAAGTAAATTCAACTAACAGATACCAGTTTGACCAAGCTTGCCGAATCAAAGCCATCCAACTCGCAAGTCAAATAGGGATTCCATCTTATTTGAATATTAACTTTTTGCCTAATGCTGTTTACCAACCAGAAACTTGTATCCGCACGACTCTCGAAGCTAGTAAGGAATACCAATTTCCTTTGAATCGATTGGTGTTTGAATTAACAGAAGGGGAAGAAGTACTAGACCATGACCATATCATCAATATTTTTAAAACTTACCAAGAATATGGATTTTTGACTGCCATTGATGATTTTGGCTCCGGTTACTCTGGACTCAATTTACTCGCAAAATTCCAACCTGACCTCATTAAGTTAGATATGGAACTTATCCGAAACATCCATACCAATTCTGTAGCTCAAAAATTAACCAAAGCCATTGCGAATGTTTGTCAGGAAATTGGAATCGCAGTGATAGCCGAAGGTGTAGAGACTACCGATGAATTGAAAGTATTGGTAGATATGGGAATTTCTCTCTACCAAGGGTATTTGTTTTCCAAACCAGCCTTTGAATCTGTTGGTGAAGTGGTTTTTCCTACTCTTTAAATTAAGAAACTACTTAATTCACGTCTAGGGGAATTGTATTCGTACGAACTTCTACCCATCCTTGCTATCAATTGGATTTGTTCTTTTGGTTTTAGGCCAAGGATCGTTTTTAGTTGTTTGGTGAACTGGCGACTTTCAGGATAATCTTCCACAGCTTGGTTCATGGTGTGAAAGGCAATTTCTCTGACCGCACAAGCCAAAGTGAGACGCATAAAATCCCGACCCGTTTCTATCCAAGTTCTTTCTTCATCAGAACCTTCCGTGATGAATAATACAAGAGCCTTAGAAGAATACACTTGCTTTTGGAACATTTGAATTCCTGCTTCTCTTGCAGATTCTGAATGCCATGATTCTTTCGATAGATCTACAAAGAATGTTTTAGCAAACCAAAGTTTGATTCCTGAAAGTCCATTTCCTTCTAATGTGAGTCCGTCTCGTTTTGTATAAATGTCTTCTTTTGAAATTCGAAACCATTTTCGATTCAGTTCATTGGATATGGTGCGATTGGTTTCCATCGCAAAGGCCGCATCCAAAATAGGAAGTATGGATTCTAATTGTTTTGGATCATTTACGAAGAGTAATTTATGTTTCGTGGGACCCATTAACATTTTTAAGTCTTCTAATTCTTCCTTTGAAATTAAATTACCAGAATATACGGAACGATTCATTCTGCGGTTAGGAACACCTGCAAATAAAAAATCATGAACACATTTAGATTTGGGGAAAATTTCAAATTTTGCTACGGGCAAATTGGCAAAGGTTTTTGGTCCGGGTTTGCCTTTTGGAAAGTAGGTGATTTTTGTATCGAACATTAGTTTATCGGCTGTTAAATGAGCAAGTTCCAAAAAACAACCTTGTGTGTGGAAAAATTGCCGATTGAGAGAATCGATTTCTAAAAGTTGTTTCTCTTTATCGCCAAAAAGTAAAAATTCCGAATCGGAAACCTTTTTTATTTTCCAAGGTTGCGAATTATGGGAATTGGGTGCCAGGAGAGCTGTGACAAGGATCTGCTCTAGTGGCTTGGTTAAACCGAGGGACTCTGCAAAATTGAGGGGGTCTTTTCTATGGAGAATTGAATCCGTACCACTATAAGCATATAAATTATTTTGCAATGTGGAGAGTGACACAAGAGCGCCAGATGCCAAACTGTTCCAGAGAAAACTTTTTCTTGTGAGCTTCATTATTTTTCCATTTATGGTTTTATACCTTAATTGGATAGGAGTCTAATATAAAATGTCAACCAACTCTGAACCTTTTTCCATTGATATCGTGTCCGATGTAGCTTGCCCCTGGTGTTATGTAGGAAAAAAGAAACTAGAGTTGGCTCTCCAGACTGTTGGAAACAAAATAGATCCCCAAGTTCGATGGAGACCTTTCCAACTTTCGCCAGAAATTCCTGAATCTGGGATTGATTACAAAGAACACCTAACACAAAAATTTGGAAGTTTGGACCGGTTGGATGGTGCTTGGCAACGTTTGACAGAAATTGGTAAATCGGTAGGCATTCCTTTTCAGTTTGAAGCCATCCCCAAAGCTACCAATACCCTCATTTTACACGCACTGGTTGCGGGACTTTCGACTTTAGAAGAACAGGCAAAACTCGTAGATTTGTTTTTTGCAGCAAACTTTACTGAAGGTAAAGACCTCACAAACAAGGAAGTGATTTGGAAAGTAGCAGAGCCGATTTATAAAGATCGCACCAAATTTGATGCCATTTTTGAAAACCCAGAACTCAAAGAAAATATCCGACAAGAGATTTCTTATTACCATCAAAATGGAATTAGTGGCGTTCCTTACTTTATTATTGGCGGTAAGTATGCTGTGAGTGGGGCACAAGATCCTTCTGTTTTTGTAGAAGTCATTGAGACTGTATTAAAAGAACGAGAATCAGAAAAACCAAGTTGATAAATTAACGTTTCATCTTGACCCAACCTTCAAGATTTTTAGATTGATTCTAACCGTAATCTATTTATGAAAAAAATTATACATTTCTTCGTCTATAAACCATTAGTTGCTAATTTGGTTTTTATCTTTTTGTTCCTTGCGGGAATGATTTCCGTTTTATCGATGAAACGGGAAGCATTTCCCCGAGTGAACTTTCGCCAAGTGCGAGTTCTCACCGTGTATCCTGGGGCAAGCCCTGTGGATGTAGAAAAAAAAGTTACCATTCCCATCGAAGAGAAGTTACGCGAAGTAGAAGGATTAGATTCGGTTCGTTCCATTTCCCGAAACTCTGAATCCGATATCAGTATCAAAATTGATTTAGAACACAATAACCCCGATGGTGTTGTCAACGATATCAGACGTGCCGTTGATCGTGTTACCAATTTACCAATTCAAGTGAAAGATCGTCCTATTGTTACAGAACAAAAAAGTTCCAACTTTCCCGTGTTAGAAATTGCGATCCACGGTGCTATGGATGAAATGGAACTTCAGGAAATGGGTAGGTTCATCGAAGATGAAATGCGCAAAGTAACAGGTGTTTCTCGTGTGGATGCTTTTGGTAAAAGAAAAGAAGAATGGCGCATACGTGTTGATCCCGAGTTAAAAAAACGATATACACTTGGATTTTCTGATATTATCAACGCTATTTCGAAACGAAATATCAGTGTTCCTGCTGGCTCTTTTTTGCGACCGATTACCCAAGACATTCGTGTGACTGGAGAAATTAACGAAATCAATGATATTAAAAATATTCCTATTCGTTCTAATGAAACTGGAAATACAATTTTATTATCCCAAGTTGCAAATGTAAAAGACACTTATGAAAGACCTAGGGTGATTGCTATTGTAAACGGCGAACCAGCTTATGTTTTGCAAATCATTAAAAAGGACAGTGCTGATATTATTCGTACCGTACAAGCTGTTCAGGAACGAATTAACGAATTAAAAAAACAAATACCTGCGAACATTCAATTTACAGAATTAAATAATGAAGGGGCACGTGCCATCAAACGTTTGGATGTTGTGATCACCAACTCTTTGCAAGGTTTATTTTTGGTTGTGGTAGTTCTCATTCTCTTTTTTAGTTTTAAAGATTCGTTACTCACAAGTCTTTCATTGCCACTAACATTATTTGCAACAACCATTGCATTTCCTATCTTTGATGTATCATTCAATTTAGTATCGATGCTCGGAATCATCATCTCTTTGGGGATGCTCGTAGATAATAGCATCATCATTTCAGAAAATATCTACAAACATAGATCCAGAAAAATTGATTCAAGGGAAGCTGCGGTTCTAGGTGCTAGTGAATTGTTTGTTCCGATCATAGGATCTTATTTAACCACGGTGGCTGCATTTTTACCTATGGCATTTATGTCTGGAATTATGGGTAAATTCATTTGGCAAATTCCATTTATGGTCATTGTCGCTTTGACTTTATCATTATTTGAATCCTTTTTACTACTTCCCGTGCGTTATGCACAGTTTACTTCTCATGAGGTAAAAAAACGTTCGAAACATAGAGAAAAATTTCGCACTGTTCTAGAAAATGGATTTGAGGCGTTAAAATCTGGATTTACGCGTTTTATTACTCGTGTTGTGAATCGTCCATTTCTAACTCTTGGTTCCATTCTCATTGTTTTTCTATCTTCCTGCGGGCTCGTAGGGCTAATGAATTTCAATTTATTCCCCAAGGAAGGAATTGATTATGTGATGGTCCGTGCGGAATTTCCTCCTGATTTTTCGGCGCAAGAGACCGCAAAACAACTGCAATACTTCCAACCAATTTTGGATAAAATTCCTAAAAAGGAAGTACAAAGTATTATTTTAAAAATTGGAATCCAACAAACTGATCCTACCGATCCATTAACTCGGATTGGGGAACAGTTAGGAATGGCACAAATCATTCTTGTTCCAGAAACAGAAAGGAAACGAACTGCTCAGGAAATTTTTGGTGAATTGGAACCTGATCTAAAAAAACTACCGAATGCGGTTTCTGTGATGGTGGATTTGGTGGTCAATGGTCCTCCTATTGGGGCTGCCGTCACTGTTGCGATAGAAGGTAGAGATTATAAAATCCTAAAACAAATATCCAATGAGATGCAAGATTTTCTTAGAAAACAAGAAGGTGTCATCAATATCAACGATGATTACAAACCGGGTAGAGAAGAAATTCAAATTCGAGTAAAAGATACGGCCTCAGCCATTACTGGAATCGATACGGAAATTACTGCGTATTATGTTCGTACAGCGATGGAAGGTTTAGAGGCATCTAACTTACGTAAAGGTAAAGACGAAGTTCGAATCATTATTCAAAACGATGACAGATTTCGAGATGGAGTTGAAGATTTAGATTCCATTCAAATTTCAAACAAATTTGGCCTTCTAACGCCGATTACTGCGGTGACAACTAAAACTACAGTCCAAGGAATCGAAGCATTATATCATAATGATTATGAAAAAGCAATTACGGTTCTAGCAGATGTAAACGAAGCAATCACAAGTTCCTCTATCGTAAATAGTAAAATTGTAAATGAATTTGGAAACATTGGCAAAAAATATCCAGGATATAAAATCAAATTTAGAGGAGAACAAGAAGAGACAGCAAAATCAATGGTATCCCTTTTGGTTGCCGGAGTGCTTGCCCTTTTTGGAATTTTTGCCATCCTCGCAATCATCTTCAATAGCATTAAAAAACCTATACTCATTCTTCTTTCCATACCACTTGGTTTTGTTGGTGTAGTGTTTGGATTTTTGATTTCAGGAAAGGCTTTAAGTTTTCTTGCCATGATTGGAATCATTGGTCTTGCTGGAGTGATTGTGAATGCTTCGATTGTACTTGTAGATACAATTCAAGAATTCCAAGCAAAAGGCGAAGGTTTGTATGAGTCTTTGGTTACTGCCTCTTCGGAAAGGTTCCGGCCAATTTTAGTGACAACCATGACAACGATGGCAGGTATGATTCCCACAGCATACGCGATAGGTGGATCAGATCCGCTTCTCATTCCAATGACATTGTCATTAGCATGGGGACTTGGATTTGGAACTTTTGGATCCCTTATCTTTATCCCCGCTAGTTTCTCGGCTTATTACAAACTAAAGAAAAGAAGTTAAGATCTATTTTTAGTAATGATTCAGAACGTCTTCGGCAAAACCGAGGATGTTCTCAAGTTTTAGTTTTTTTCCATCATCCAAAACCACTGTTCCATTAAATTTTCCAAACACCTGGTGTTGGACTGTTTTGATCACTAAAAAATTCATATAGGAACTTCGATCCACAATAGGTGTAAAATCCAATTCTAAACGATTGTTATTGGAAGTGAATTTCCAAGGTGCCATATAGTTTTTGGTATCGATGATAAAATTTACTTCATCTAGTTTATGAATTTTGCCATCGTAAAAGATGACGTTTTCTGAAGCAGGAGTCCTATCAGTAAACCCATATCCTAAGTTGAGTCCAAAAGGTTTTCCATCTAACCATGCGGATACGGAACCCCAATACCATCTATTTTTATAAGTCCAAACTCCACGTCCCCAATCCAATGCACCAAAATCTTTTTGGGAATCAAATTGATAACTAGTATTTCCCACCTGTACTTGGCCAGTTGCTGGCATACAATTGATTTTGGTATTATAATAAAATGCCTTTCTGTTTTCTTTCCAGGAAGTTGCGATATTCATGGAATCCATTTTTGGTTCATTCAGTTCAATTTTACCTTGGATTCCTTTGCCTCCATCTGGAGCTTCAAAAGACTTAGATTCAAATTCTAATATTCTTTTCCCAGGTATCGTTTCAAAACGGATACGAAGTTTTTTGTCCTCAAATTGAACGACTCCAGTATGATTCACAAGTGGGAATCCAGTTTTACCAAGAGGTAATACAGAAAGGGTATCAATTTGTTTGAATATTCCTTTTTTGAAATCCAAAAAACAAATGGCAAAAAGCCCCGCATAACCTAAGTCAGATGCAGTGATTGTTATTCCAAAATCTTTTGAAGGCGATAAAATAGAGTAGTAGTCCCATTCTTTGATTCTTAATGCAGATGCTGCAATATTTTCGCGATTATAGGTCCATAGAGGTGACCTTGCCCAACCTTCCTCTGTGAGGGTTCCATCGGTATTGAGTAGTGGGATTTGTTTTTTAATCTCAGGCATGAACCGATTTAAAAGGATTTAATACTTTCGGCTAGAAGTTTTTATCAGATTCGATAAGAGCGAATTGACAGAAATCGAATTCCTTTGCAGACTCGGTTTCGCTTACCCAGCATAAACAAGGAAAAACGAACCATGAGTCCATCCATTCCAAAAGAACAAAATTTTGATTATGACTTTATTATAGTCGGTTCCGGCTTTGGCGGTTCTGTTTCTGCTTACAGGTTATCACAAAAAGGTTATAAAGTTTTAGTGATAGAATCTGGAAAAAGATGGAAATCTACCGACTTTCCCAAAACCAATTGGAGCCTTCGAAAATATTTATGGATGCCCAAGTTAGGTTTTTATGGAATTCAAAGAATCAATTTGCTCAATGATTTTTTACTAGTAAGTGGATCTGGTGTGGGAGGTGGTTCCTTGGTGTATGCATGTACCTTGTATGTTCCTTCTTCCAAAGTATTAAATTCACCTTTGTATTCCCAAATGGGTGGGGAAAAGGCTCTATTACCATATTATGATGTTGCTAAGCACATGTTAGGTGTGACAGAAAACCCACAACTTTGGGAACCAGACCAACTGCTTTTAGAAACAGCAAAAACATTTGGCAAAGAAAATACTTTTCGAAGAACTCCTGTAGGAATTTACTTTGGAAACAAAAAAGATCCTAAAGACCCATTTTTTGGAGGTGATGGACCCGATCGTGA